>NZ_JCATIG010000007.1:0-89827 GCF_059693805.1 Aequorivita sp. CRS11 | reverse complement strand
AGCTCCGCTTGTGAATGTCGATGCCAATGTATAACTTTGGTTGGGCAGTGGGTTCTAATTTCATATCTTATTGTTTTCGTGAACTTTAAAGATACGAGACTCGCTGCTTTTTCATAGATGCTATAAAAAATAGGGCGGACAGTGGTTTCCGCAAGTTTCGGCTTCTAATCAAGCTTTGTCTCGGTGGACAAGTTTGTAGCTCCGAAATGCCCTACTTTTCATAGCCGAGACCGTTGTGCGTCAGTGTAAAGCGACACCCCGACAAATAAAAACGAATGACAAAAACATATTAATTGAATGACCGAACACGAAAAGTTTAAAAAACTTCTAGAATACTTTGTGACCCATCTTGAATGGCTCATAAATAACGATACCAATAATCGTGGTTACAATTTATACCTAAAACCACTAATTGATAAAAATGAATTTTACTCTACTGGACAAGGTTACAATAACGGAAACATACAAAAACATATTGCTGAATGGTGTCATTATGAGAATGGCGATATATTCATTAACATTCAGTCGAATTATGGCAATTACAAGACTGTTAAATGTTATTTAAACTGGGCTGACACAGGATTGAATGTTATCGCTCGTTGGAATGACAACAAAATTAATTCACTTGCTTTAGAAGAGTATCAATTTTGGCTTAAACCAACAAAAAGAATTGATTTAGGAATTAACAAGTCAATAACAGAACTTGGTCTCTTTGACAATAATACACCGAATGAGAGTTTAAAAGATTTCTTCAATCAGTTTGAAAAGTTAATTGTTGATTGGAACATAAAAGAACAAAATGAAGCTCAAATGAAAAAAATTCAAACATATATAGATTTACTTAAATCTTCAAAAAACATCATCTTAACCGGAGCACCAGGAACAGGTAAAACATTTTTAGCAAAACAAATTGCAAAACAACTGATTGGTGCAAAAACCGATGAAGAATTAGAAGAAAGTGGACAATTTGATTTTGTGCAATTCCACCCTTCTTATGACTACACAGACTTTGTTGAAGGACTGAGACCAACTCCACCAGATGAAAACGGAATAATTGGCTTTGAAATTAAAGACGGTATTTTCAAATCGTTTTGCCAAAAAGCTTCAGAAGCAAAATTTTCCGAAATAGTTGACAATTTTGATGTGGCTTGGGAAAGTTTATTGACGGCAGTAAGAAATAATATTGCTCAAGGTGTATTAACGACTATTGGTTCTTGGGATTACGGTTTATCTTCAAAAGACTCATTGAAATATTCCTCTGTAAACACGCCTTCTCAATACAATTTTACTATCACCAAAAAGAATGTATACGATGCCTACCAAGGAAAGCAAGCAAGACCTTCAGGTGCATTTCAAAAAGATATGGAGGATGTTGTGGATTATCTAAAAGACAATTTTGGATTAGTAGAATTTGTAAACAAAGAAGAAAGTTCAAATAATGGAATTAAAAACTATGTTTTTGTCATTGACGAAATTAACAGAGGTGAAATTTCAAAAATATTTGGAGAGCTATTCTTTTCCATTGACCCAAGTTATAGAGGTAAAAAAGGTTCAGTTAAGACGCAATATTCAAACTTGCACAACGATGAAACAGAGGTTTTTTATGTACCTGAAAACGTCTACATAATCGGCTCAATGAACGACATTGACCGAAGTGTCGAAAGCTTTGATTTTGCAATGAGAAGACGTTTTACTTGGATTGAAATAACGGCAGAGCAAAGTGCAGATAATATGAATTTGCCACAAGACATTAAAGAAAAAATGTTGAAATTAAACAAGCAAATTTCTAATACAGATGGACTTAATCCTTCTTACCACATCGGGGCGGCTTACTTCTTAGATTCAAATGGTAATGCAAGACAAGACATTGACAGCATTTGGAATTTACGAATCGAGCCACTTCTGAAAGAATATTTGAGAGGAATGCCTGATAGCCTTGAAAAAATTGAGCTTTTGAAAAATGCCTTTGCAGCCTAATGAGAACAACAGACAATAATGGCGGAAAAAGTATTGATAAATTCGACAATTTAAACATTGCGGATTTATCAGCAATAGCAAATAGAAACCTTTTGGATTTACAAATGGAAAATCCTGATTTGCTTGTTTTTCCTCATTCATTTGGTCAATATAAAGACGATGTTGAAAAACCACTTATTTTCTCACTAGACAATGAAAACCTGACAACATATAATTTAATGGGTTTTATTGGACGAAATTCAACACAACTTACAATATCATCTCGTTTTGCAAAAGATGAAAACAACGACTATTTTTTGCATTATATGCTGCAAAAAGTCTTTTCGATTAACCTTTTAAAATTTGACCAAACACCCAATAAGGAGAACATTTGGGATTTTCTTCTTTATCTTTTTCCATACTATCTCAAAAAAGCATATTCCCATGGAATCTACAAAGCATATAAAAAGGAAGAATACAACGACACAAACGTTAAGGGAAGTATTGATGTTAAACGCCACATACTTAGAAATATTCCGTTTACAGGAAAAATAGCTTACACTACAAGAGAACACAGCTATAATAATAATCTAACTCAACTAATTAGGCATACAATTGAATTTATCAGAACCCACCCTTACGGTAGTTTACTGACGAGTGACAGTGAACTAAGAGACATTGTAAGTAAGTTCACTTTTGTAACTAACAAGACTTACAATGGTAATTCGAAACAAAAGATTATTACAGCCAATTTAAAACCAGTTACTCATCCTTATTTTACTGAGTATTCTGCATTGCAAAAAATTTGTTTAAAAATTCTTCGACACGAAAAAATTACATTTGGTAAAGAAAAAGATAAAGTTTACGGTTTGTTGTTTGACGGTGCTTGGCTTTGGGAAGAGTACCTTAATACCATTCTAAAAGAAAATTTCATTCATCCAGAAAACAAAACAGGTAAACATAGGAATTTACTTTTTGAAAATTTTCAACCGATTTATCCTGACTTCATAAGTAAAGATGAGCCAAAATCGGTTGGAGACGCAAAGTATATTCCACTTGACGGGCAACAGTCGTATTCAGAAAATTCTGAAAAAGCCACAAGTATATACTACAAGACAATTGCGTATATGTATCGTTTTAATTCAACAAATGGGTTTTTAATTTTTCCAATACAAGACACGAGTTTTTTTGAAACATACCGAATAAAAGAGACAGATGGAACTCTTAAAAAAATAGGACTTGCAATTCCACAGACGACAGAAAACTTTAAAGAATATATCAAAACAATGAGCGTAAATGAAGAGGAGTTGAGACAACATTTAATAACAAACAAAACACCGTACGCACAACAGCAGTTTGGCAAAATGGCGGGTGAAGTGCTAATTTGAACATTCGGTTTTCAAATGAACATTAGTGCTAAATTGAAAGTAAGTGCTTTAAAGTACGCCACTTCGCCAAGCTGCAAACCGTTGTGAGCAATGTTGGAAAAAATCTAGAATATGTCAAGACAAAGTGAAACAGGATGTATGATTTGGCTAGGAATTGGAGGATTTCTACTGCTTGTAAACATTCTTAAAGAGAATCCGATGATAATCGTGTACGTAATACTCGGATTAGCTTGTATTTCATTGATAGTGCTTTTTCTAAATTATCTACATACTATATATCTTATAAAATTTAACTCTACAATTAAATCAATTTTAAAATTCAACGAGAAAGAATCAAGAACGCATTTTGAGAATTTAGTTCAAATCAATCGTACAGAAAAAATCGAAATTGATGAGAGATATTTTCGTTTCATTTCATCATCCAAAATATTCGATTGCCAATGAAACTTTTCGGAATTAGTTTGTTTAGAGAAAAGCAGGAAAGCCTTGAAATTTTGTACAAGGATTTAAAAAGAATCCAACAAGAAATAAATCAAAGTTCAAGAGAGAATCTAAAGACTTTGGATCAAATTCAACTTGCCAAAAACGATTTGTCAGACAGGCAAAAATCCGTAGAATTACTTAAAAAGGAGCTTTCTGAAGGCAATCCATATTTAGCTAGAATAATAGCTGACTTTTATCATTACAGAGACATTAAAGTTGCAGAATATTTAAGAAGTAAAAAATATCCAGCGATTAAGGCATCAGAAAAAGTAAAAGATTATGCTTCCGAGAATAGAGAATTAAGAAGAAAATTTAAATTGACCTATAATCGAATAAAACTTTACGAAGAAGTTTTTCCATTCATTTCTGATTTAGAACCTGACGATATTGACTTTATTCTAGAACAGAAAAAGAAAAAGAGTAAAATATCTGATAACGACGACCCAGTTCGGGAATATGTTCCTGAATACGATAAGCTTACTGAGGAGGAAAGGAACCAAAGAGCATTGAATCGATATTTAAAAAGCAAAAAAAGCAATTGGGAAGTTGGAAAAATGTATGAACGTTATGTTGGCTATTTATATGAGTCAAAAGGCTATAAAGTTGAATACGTAGGAATAGAGAAAGGATTTGAAGATTTAGGACGTGATTTAATTTGTAGAAATGCAAAAGAAACTCTTGTTGTACAATGCAAATATTGGGCATCCCATAAAGAAATTAGAGAAGCTCACATAAATCAACTTTACGGTACAACAGTTAAACATTTTATTGATGAATTTAAAAATCGCTCTGAAAAACTCAAAAACACACTATTTCCAGACTTGCTTGCAAGAGATGAAGTAAAAATAAAACCTGTATTTTTCACATCAACGAAATTGTCAAAAACAGCAGAAGATTTTGCTATCGCATTAGGCATACAAATAATTCAAGAGCATCCTTTTGACCAAAATTATCCAATGATTAAATGCAATTTAAACAGCCAGACAGGAGAAAAAATATACCATTTGCCAATTGACCAACAATATGACAATGTTCTAATGCAAAACGAGGAAAGAACTTATGTAAGAACCATAAAAGAAGCTATGGAGCTCGGTTGTAGAAGAGCATACCGATGGAATCCAAATAAATAAAAAAAACACTGCTCACAACAACGGTAACCGTTGCACAACCCCTTAATTTTTTTAGACCTGAACCATTATAAGCCGTTTTAAGCGGCCTTGCTTTTTTGGTCAGGCTTGAGAATGAACCAAATTTGGTGCTTTTAAAAAATGCCTTGCTACATTCTGGAGCACTGTTTTTGGCAAAAAACACAGAACAAGGCTTTCCGCCCCGCTCTTTGCGCGTTTTTGGATAAACTTGAGGTATTTCTTGAGGTTATTGCCATCTTCCAATAAAAACCTATATTTGATACAACCGCCCATTAAAAAGCTGACATCTAAAACTTTCAGCGCTTGATGGGTTTTTAACTATTAAAATCAACTTACCCATGCCATCCCTCTTCAAAACGCCAACCCTTCAAAAACTAAAACCGTATTACCTTCTTTTTGTTTTGCTCCTGGCAACCCACGCCTGTAAGAAAAATAGTGAAGAAAAATCCTCATCCGCCAGCTTGCCCGAAAAGGAAAGTTTTACCGTAATTAGGGGTGGAAACGTAGTAGGGCATCTAAAAGTGGACCGCACTGGCGATACGGTGGCTATTGATTATGACTATAAGGATAACGGCAGGGGCCCAACTATTAAGGAGACCCTAGTGGTGGACGCTGCCGGTTACCCTGTGCAATGGGATATTGCGGGGAATACCACTTTTGGCAACAGCATAGACGAACATTTTAAGTGGGACGGCAAAAATGCGAGTTGGAAAGATGCCACGGGCGATGGTAACGCAACCTCGGATAAACCATCCTTTTACGTAAATCAGTCGGGGAGTCCGTATTCGCTTTTTATTACTGCGCGGGTGCTATTGAACGCAAAGGATAATACGGTGCAGGCACTTCCGGCTGGGCAGTTAAAGCTCACCGAAATGGAAAGTATTGAAACTGGTGCAGACTCTTTGAAATTGAAGCTAAAAACCTACGCCTTATCTGGTATAGACTTAGATCCCACGTACTTTATTATGGATGAAAACGATCACTTTTTCGCGCTAATCTCCCCAAAGTTTATTTTAATAAGAGAAGGTTATGAGGGAGAAGAAAAAGGAATGCGTATGCTAGCGGAGAAGTATTCAGCAGCACGCATGGAAGGCCTGCAAAAAAAGTTTGCGCATACTTATAACGGAAACATTCGCATTCGTAACGTAAAAATATTTGACCCAAAGACTTTGGCGCTTACCGATTTGGTTTCGGTAGTTGTGACGGGCGACAAGATAGCCCGTATTGATACTGCCGATGCCGAGGGTGAAGCAAATGAAGTGGAAATAGATGGCGAAGGCGGGACCTTGGTACCCGGACTTTATGATATGCACGGCCATGTGGGCGAAGATGATGCGCTTATGAATGTTTTGGCGGGAGTAACCACCATTCGCGATATGGGTAACAACAACGAGGTACTGGACAGCCTTGTCCAAAAGATAAAATCTGGAGTTCTGGCAGGGCCCAATATTACCCGCTTGGGGTTTATTGAAGGGAAAAGCCCGTTCAACAGTAATAACGGCATACTTGTAGCGAGCGAGGAAGAAGCACTTGCGGCAGTACAAACCTATGCCGATAAAGGTTTTTACGGAATAAAACTATACAATAGTATGGACGGAAAATGGGCGCCTGCCATTGTAAAAAAGGCCCATGCATTGAATATGCCCGTTACGGGACACGTGCCAGCTTTTTCCAATGCCAATGATATGCTAATGGCGGGTTATGATGAAATGACCCACATTAATCAAACCATGTTGGGGTGGGTGCTGGAACCGGGGGAAGATACCCGTACGCTTTTGCGACTTACCGCCCTGCAGCGCTTGCCAGATTTGGATTTAAACAGTGCGCCCGTACAGAAGACGTTGGATTTAATGGTGAAGAACAAAGTGACTATGGACCCCACGCTCGCCATACACGAACTGTTGTTGCTTTCACGCAATGGCAAAACGCAGGCTAGAACTTTGGATTATATAGACCATATGCCCGCCAGTGTACAAAGGGATGCAAAAATGGCGATGGCGAGTATTGCGAATGATACTGAAGATAAGGCTTACCGCGGCGCTTATGATAAGATTGTGGAGGCCTTAAAAATGATGAAGGAACGGGGTATTTTGATCCTCCCCGGTACCGATCTGGGCGGAGCGTTCAACTTGCATAGGGAATTGGAGCTATACCAGCAGTTGGGCTACACGCCAGCGGAATTGCTAAAATTGGGTAGCTTTGATATGGCGCAGTATCTGGGCCATACCGATAGGGGAGCCATTGAACCTGGAATGTTGGCAGATTTCTTTCTGGTCCCCAATGACCCAACGAAGGATATTAAGGCAATAAAAACCATATCCTTGGTATCCAGAGGTGGGGTGCTTTATTTCCCCAGTGAAGTATATCCGGAATTTGGCATAAATCCGTTTGTTAAAAAACCTGTTGTTAAAGAGAATTAACGCTTAAATATTTAAAACCCGAAATTCCTCAAAAATATTCTGAAATGAAACTTTACACTTCACTACCAAATTCACTAAAGCCCTTCTATGAAATAGAACTTGAAAAGTATCGTAGGGAATACGCTTGCGGAAATTTATCGGCCGCTTGGAGCCATTTGGAAAGAGCCCATATACTCGGGCAACGATATCCATTTACCCACAGTTTTGTTCATTGGAAAATGTTGCAATTTGGGTTTAAAATAAAAAGTCCAAAAGAAATCTTAGGACAAATACCGCGTTTGCTTTTTGGAGGCGTGAAATCATTTGTTGGGAAAATTCCCGTTGGAAACCCCGGCGGAGCAAATGTACCTCCTTTAAAACCTTTTCCTATAGAAAAAGAGCTGCAGGATATTTTTATAAGGGCGGATATTAAGACAAACTAGGAATAAAAAGTTAATTATTTGTGTAGATGAAACTGTAACGTGCGCATACTCCAACAGTTTCTTCCCCAAATAAACCATATCTACCCATTGTGTCCTTTGTGACTTCTCCGTGTCCTTTGTGGTTATAAATTTATCTGGGCAACCCTTCCGGCCTAATCAAATACTCCTTTTGCGGCCTAATCTCAATGAATTCCTACTATTCCCAAAGTATTAAACCTTCTGTCTTCCAAGCCGAAAAATTCCCCGTTTACCTCCTGATAAAATGAAATCCCCATCAACAAGACTACAGGAAACGAAAGGCCAGGCTGAATAATAGCGGTCATCGATACCTCCCGAACCACGATTGAATCCTTACTGAGCATTTCGCTTTCGTCAATCACGCATATCGATTTTAATGCATCAAAATTTAAGGCCGCTACCCCAAACGAAACCTTATAATGGGTTACCCCATGGGGTGCCGTAATATCTCTTTTAGGGAAATGGGTGTTTAAATCTAAATTAGCTTCCCCTGTAAAACGGTCAAACCTTGCTTCAAAACCGGTGTGAATGGTGGTATCCAACTTCGCATTAATATTAAAGTCAAACCCGTTTA
This sequence comes from Aequorivita sp. CRS11, assembly GCF_059693805.1. NCBI lineage: Bacteria > Pseudomonadati > Bacteroidota > Flavobacteriia > Flavobacteriales > Flavobacteriaceae > Aequorivita > Aequorivita sp. CRS11. Next base: position 81,418 of record NZ_JCATIG010000007.1, on the reverse strand, counting down.
ACAAACTCAATTCCCCCTGGGCCACAGTGCGCATCCCTCGTCCATTTACGGTGTCAGATTGCAATACCTTCATCATTCTTTGCGCTAACCGTTGTACCATCATACTATCCCGTGCGTGTTTTGGTAAGGGCTGAATAGCATCTCGAAGGAGTTTCCCCGCCTTTGCTGCCCGGCCAAATTCAGATGCATTTTCACGTGTACGTTGAAACCGAGGGTCTCTTAACACGGTTTTCCTATCCACCCCCGTTTTTCTACGCGCCAAAAATCCATAAAAGGATTTATAAAAAGAAATATCTCCAAGGGTGCCAACTAATTTCAATAATCCAACTTGCTTTGCCATATCATAAAATTTAAAGTTCCCCACAAAGATATTATGACGAAAAAGCCTTTATTCACAACTGGGGTACATCTGGGGTACGATTTATTGGAAAATATCTAAATGAGAGGTCAATTTTCTTCCGCAAATCCTCAACTCCTCAACTCCACAATTCCCCCACGCAACCCCCTAATTAAAGTATGAATAGAGTATGAATAGAGTATGAATATAGTATGGATGCAACAAGTATAAGTTAAACCTTATTGTCAGAATACCGCTTAAGCATCGGAATCTGAATACAGAGCATTAATGCGAAAAACATAAAGGCATAGCCTGTAACTTTTGAAGGAGCAAAGTCGGGAAGGTTTTTTGACAGTGAAAAACTTCCCATAAAATTAAACGATGAGGTGGAGAAATTTAACGGTGCAGGTTGTATCAAAAACCATAGATAGGCTGTTATGCCTACTATCCCCACAACAATAGCAGCCCATACATATCTTGGAATCAAGGGGCGGTAGCGGATTGCATCGCGTTGCTGCTCCGCTTTTATTGTAGCCATCACTTTATCGGTAAACTGGAAGGAAGGCGTTTCCAAAGTAGATTTTTGCATCGCTTTGGTTACCAACTGTTCTAACTGTTTAGTTTCTTGTTCTTTCATAACTCTGTATTGTTTCCGGTTCCAGCTGTTGCTTTAGGATGCTTGCCAATCTTTTTCTGGCCCTGTGGATATTCACTTTTACGGTATTTGCTTCCATACTCATTACCTGTGAAATCTCTTGTAAAGATAATTCATCAAAGTAAAACAAGGTGAGCAAAAAACTGTCCTTGCTGGCCAATTGCTGCAAACAGTACTGAATGGTATGTTGTTGCTCTTTTTTTTCCAATGTATCCAAAGCATTGTCCAAGGTTTTGATTTGGTTTTCCGTAAAGGAGTCTATTGCAACTTCATTATAGCTCCTGCTATTCTTTTTTATTCGGTCCAAACTTGTATTGTAAGCCACTTTATAAACCCAGGTTGACAATTTTGATTCGCCTTTAAACTTCGGCAAGGCTTTGTATACCTTGATAAACGTATCTTGGGAAACCTCTTCTGCCTCTTCTCTGTTTTTCAGCATACGTATTGCCAAGGTAAACACCAAGTCTTTATAAAGATCCACCAGTACGGCAAAGGCCTGGGTATCTCCTCCAATAATTTGATTGATGATTGATGATTCTTGGTCAGTGGTCATTTGTTTTATATGACGACGGGGACAGAGCATAGGTTACAGGTAGTTGAAAAAAATAAACGGTAAAGGCTGTAACCTAAATAGAAAAGTTGTCGTCATAACCTATGAACGCATTAAAATCAATCAATTTAAAACGAACAATCATGGGAGTAGAATTTATTATTATGCCGCTGTTTATAGGCGCCGTCTTCGGAATCTTTTATCTGCATTATTCCACACGTAATAAAGAGCGCATGGCGCTAATAGAAAAAGGGGCAGATGCCAGTATTTTTGTAAAAGGGAAAACACATGCTGCACCTATTTGGAAAGTGCTTGTTCTAAACTTGGCACTTTTGTTAATGGGAATTGGCGTGGGTATTTTTATCGCTTCCCTTTTGCACTACAATATGGGAGTGGAAGAAGAAGTGGCTTACCCAGGAACTATATTCTTAATGGCAGGTATTGGCTTATTTGTAGGGTTTACATTGACAAAGAATTTGGATAAGGAAAATTAAGTTCAGAAGGCTAATTTTACTTAAAGCTGAAGGGCATGCTATCTAAATAGCATGCTTTTTTATTTTTCCTTTTAAGCTTCATCTCAATGGGTTTCGTAATTTTATAGATTAGAAACAAATTATTTTAATATATACAGAATGAAAATCCATTTAGAAACAGAGCGCCTATTTATGCGCGATTTGATGGATGAAGACGTAAATGGACTGTTCGCAATGGATAGTGATCCAGAAGTGCATAAATATTTGGGAAACAAGCCCATTGTAACTTTGGCTGAAGCTCAAAAATATATTGATTTTATAAAGCAGCAATATCTTGATTATGGAATAGGAAGATGGGCAGTTGTGGAAAAGGAGAGCAATAATTTTGTGGGATGGAGTGGGTTTAAGTTCGTTACTGATGTAGTGAATGGCAAAACCCAATATTACGACCTAGGTTATAGATTTTTAAGGAAATACTGGGGAAAAGGCTATGCCTCTGAAACCGCAATTGCATCTTTGGAACATGGTTTTAAAGAATTAAATCTTGAAGAAATTGTGGGTATTGCCGACGTGGCACATAAAGCTTCCAATACCATATTACAAAAAGTGGGTTTGCTAAAGCGGAATGAGTTTAGCTATGACGGAACCTTTCATAATTTCTACTCACTGAGCAAAAAAGAATGGCTGAGAAATCATAAAAACAGCTATTAATAGCTACTATCGGTCATTTTACTATCTTAGTATCAGCTATTTAAATGGAATTGCCGCAATTATATTTTTAAAATGAGCAAGAAGGCCTACAAAACCCCTGGAGTTTATATTGAAGAGGCTTCTGCTTTTCCGAATTCGGTAGCTCCGGTGGAAACTGCCATTCCTGCCTTTATTGGGTACACCCCACAAGCCAATCATAATGGGCAGGACTGTACTTTTGTGCCCACTAAAATTACTTCTTTTCTGGAATTTCAGCAAATCTTTGGCTTCCCCGAGGAATCGGAACCTGTTCAACAATATAGTCCGCAGTATTATTTGGTTAAGCAAAATTCCAAACCCAGTAATGGAGATTTCCTTTTAATAGGAAGTGATTACTACAGCGTACTTCCCGATGCTTCTACTATTTATTATTTGTACAACAGCGTAAAATTGTTTTATCAAAATGGAGGAGACTATGCCTATATAGTTTCCGTTGGCGGTTATGCAAAAGCTTCGGGAGCGGCATTGCCGTTGGGAAATCCGCTGCTGAACCCAAATGTTCAGCTTTCAGATTTGTTGAAAGGTTTGGAAAAATTGAAGCAAGAGGAGAGGGTCACTATGTATATTTGTCCTGAAGCCACATTGCTTTCCCTTGCTGAAAATGGAACCCTGATGCAAGCCATGCTCCTACAGAATAGTGAAATGCAAACCGCGATAAGCATTTTTGATATAATTGGCGGAAATAGAGAAAATCCACTTGGAAATACTGCGGATATTGAAGCCTTTAGAAACCATACAGGCACCACGGGTTTGAATTTTGGTGCGGCTTATTACCCTTTTGTAGGCACAACCATAATGGGGGAACGGGATTTAAATTTCACTAATCTATTTGGTGGTGATATAAGTAAGTTGGCAACTATATTCAATTCACTTACTAAGCCTGAAGAAAAAACTTTAGAATTCCTAAAATCGATTTATAGTTCTGAAAATGCACAATCAGTAGGTGAAAATCACCGTATACTACTTGTTATAAGTCCTCTGTATAAAGATATTATTGCAACTGTTTTGAAACTCGCAAATATATTGCCTGCCAGTGGCGGCATGGCTGGTGTTATAACAATGGTTGATAATAGCAGGGGTGTTTGGAAAGCGGCCGCAAATGTTTCAATAGCTGGAGTAGCAACTTTGCCCATAAAAATTGACCAGGCTGAACAAGAAGGTTTGAATGTGGATATAAGCGGGAAATCAATAAATGCTATTAGAACCTTTCCCGGAATGGGAGTTTTGGTATGGGGTGCTAGAACATTGGATGGAAATAGTCTTGATTGGCGGTATATAAACGTAAGAAGAACAATGATCTGCATTGAGCAATCCTGTAAAAATGCCTGTAAAGGCTTCGTTTTTGAACCCAACGATGCCAATACCTGGGCTCAAATTACTTCAATGATTGAAAATTTCCTAAACAGTTTTTGGAGACAGGGCGGATTGGCGGGCAGTACTCCAAACCACGCCTATTTTGTAAATTGCAGCTTGGGAACTACCATGACTTCCCAAGATATCTCGGATGGTCGACTTATTGTGAATATTGGTGTTGCCATAACTAGACCCGCAGAATTTATTGTAATATCTTTTACCCAGCAGCAAAGGGTTTCACCATAAGATGGTATAAATCTGCTTTTAATTCCTTATTTTAGTGTCAACTTATTCATATACAAGATGATAGCAGTGCCTTATTTCATCAAAAAACTCTTTGCCTTAAAACTCTTATTGGCACTTCTCTTATTTGGAGGTTGCCAGGCTACTTTGGCTCCTGCCTATGACCAGGCCATTGTTGAAAAAGTTACCGAAAGCAGTAATCTGGCAATGCGTTTTTTTGCCGAAGTGGATGGCGGTACAAGCAGTGAAACTTTTGAAGTACGCGAGCCTATTTATAACGTTTTAATCGGCGCTTTTGAGTCGCTGAAACTACAGGCCAAAGCCCGACCCGTACCCGAAAATGTGGCGCTGGACAAGATAAACGAACTGCTGCAGGCAAAGGGCAGTAGCGCAATTTCGGGAGAATACCCAAGTGCCTTTGCTTTTGAAAAGATAGCCGAAACTTTCAAAAAGATGAAACAGACCGATAGGGAAAATGGTATAAGGCCTTTGGCATTACAAGCATTTAAAGGACAGGTTGAGATCTTTCTGGACCAAGCAATTACCTATGAAAGTTTCTTAAAAAGATAAGATTATGGCAACCGATGTATCTACAATTATTACAAGTATAAAAGATATAACCTCTGGTATCTTGGAGAAGGATATTTCCACAGTGCGCGGGTTTAGTGAACGGCAAGTGGAGGCCATCGCCAAACAGACCGTGATTATTCAAAAAGGCATAGCCAATGGCGATATAGACGAAGATCTTCGGGAGTTTTTTTTGGATGGCTTGGAAGCTATGGCGCTCAACTTTGTAAATACATTGAAAGGAATTTTAATGGTTACCTTGGAAAAGCTTTGGAATGCCCTGGTAAATTTTCTTTATAAAGCGGTGGGCGTGGTTATTTGAAATAATACATTTTAAGTTTCAACTTCCAAATTCCCGAATTAACCAATCACTAAATCCAATCCCCAATTATATTTTCGTAAATTTGCATCTTCGTTTTTTATTCATTAAATCAAACCCATGACTAATATTATTTTGTTCGGCCCTCCCGGCGCAGGAAAAGGAACGCAAGCCAATTTTTTAAAAGAAAAGTACAATTTGGTGCATATTTCTACCGGTGATGTTTTTAGATACAACATTAAAAATGAAACCGATTTGGGCAAGCTTGCCAAATCCTTTATGGAGAAAGGAAAGCTGGTTCCGGACGAGATTACTATCGACATGCTGAGTAACGAAGTGGATAAAAATTGCGATGCCAATGGTTTTATTTTTGACGGTTTCCCGAGAACGGAAGCGCAGGCCGAAGCGCTAGGGCACTTAATGGATGATAAGGATACCCAGATAGACGCTATGGTAGCTTTGGAAGTGGATGATGAGGTTTTAGTAAAACGTTTACTTGAACGCGGTAAAACCAGTGGGAGAGCAGATGATGCTGATGAGAGTATCATAAGAAACCGTATTAAGGTTTATTATAACGAAACTGCTATTTTGAAAAGTTATTACGAAAAACAGAACAAATATTACGGTGTTGATGGTGTGGGAAGTATTGAAGAAATTACGGAACGTTTAAGTAAGGTTATAGACGGGCTGTAGTCCCCACCTAACCTTCCCAAAGGGGAGGGACAAATAACTCTTAACCAATAACTTTATAACTTTTTCAATGACTGAAGGCAATTTTGTAGATTACGTAAAGGTACACGTTACTTCCGGAAAGGGAGGGCAGGGCAGCAAGCATATGCGGCGGGAAAAGTATATTCCCAAAGGCGGGCCCGATGGCGGTGATGGTGGTCGTGGCGGACATGTAATTGTAAAAGCCAACAAAAACCTTTGGACACTCTATCATTTAAAATTTAAAAGGCACTTTAAAGCAGAGCACGGAGAGCATGGCAGCAAACAGACAAGTACGGGCGCTGACGGAGCCGATGTTTATATTGAAGTGCCACTGGGAACAGTTATTCGCGATAAGGAAACCGAGGAAATACTTTTTGAGCTTACTGAAGATGGAGAAGAAAAAGTAGTTGCCAAAGGTGGTCGCGGCGGACTCGGAAATGCCCATTTTAAAACTGCAACCAACCAAACCCCACGCTACTCGCAACCCGGGGAGGAGGGTGAAGAGGTAGATATTATCCTCGAGCTTAAAATCCTCGCCGATGTAGGTTTGGTAGGTTTCCCGAATGCAGGTAAATCTACTTTATTATCTGTAATTACAGCGGCCAAACCTAAGATTGCCAATTACGAATTCACCACTCTAAAACCCAACTTGGGTATTGTGGAATACCGTGATTTCAAAACCTTCGTGGTTGCCGATATTCCAGGGATTATAGAGGGTGCCGCTGAAGGCAAGGGAATCGGCCATCGTTTTCTTCGTCATATTGAACGAAACTCTACTTTGCTGTTTTTAGTTCCCGCAGATGCCCCGGACATTAAGGAACAGTACGATATTTTGGTGGACGAATTGCGCCGTTACAATCCACAACTTTTGGATAAGGAACGATTGGTAGCCATCAGCAAAAGCGACATGCTGGACGATGAACTGAAAGCAGAAATGAAAAAGATTCTCGACAAACAGTTTAAAGGCATTCCGTATCTCTTTATTTCTTCTGTTGCACAACAAGGTTTGACAGAACTTAAGGATAAGCTTTGGAAGATGTTGAATTAAATTTATATGTCAGGTCGAGCGCAGTCGAGACCTGTTCTCAAAATGATATCACGCTTCCAATAGCCCCTCGACTTGAGTTTATCTTGAGCTTGCCGAAAGGCTCGGGGGAGACAATTCAACTTTTCTTAAAATTTCTTTTATAAATCTTTTTTCTAATTCGTATAATGAAAAAGGCTGAATAATTCATTGGTATTCAGTCTATTTGCCTATAATTTTTGTGGCGTTAATTTTCTTCACTTCATAATTCCGTAGTTTTAAACCTTAAATTTTGACGTTCACATCATTTAAGCCTATCGAGTGGTTTCTTCCTTTAATTTAGTGTCTGTAAAAATACCTGATCAGTGTTTACCAGTTTGAAGAACAAGTTATTAATCCTAAAAATTATCAGTTATGAAAACTTTTGTTATTTCCATTTTGTTAAGTTTGACCGCGGCGATACTCAGCGCCCAAGAGGTTACAGTGCTAGACGAGGCAAGATTGTTTTACGCACCGTTAAATGTAACAGTTACACAGGACGGTGACAATTATATTTATAATATTAAAGAAAGTCAGTCGCGCCAGTTTGCACGAGATCCTATTGGGTTTATGAAAGCTAATTTTGATATTCAAAGCTTTATTAACCACACCGCAAACAAAGAATATCACTCCTATTTAGTGACGTTTAAAAGTACTAATGGGTCCTTAGAGGCAGATTTTGACAAAAAGGGCAATCTGCTGGAAACCCGTCAGCAGTTTAAAAATGTACTCTTGCCTGCGGATATTCGCAACGATGTGTACCAAGATTATAAAGGTTACACCTTGACCAAAGCAAAATATACTGCCCGCACCAAAGGCGAAATCTTGGCCAATGCCACCTATAAAATCAAACTTGAAAACGGAAAGGACAAACAGACCCTAAAAATAGACGCCAGAGATAGTGGGGTTGGGGTTGCCGTTAATTGAAAGATTGTGGTTTGCAATTTATGAAAAGACCGTCAGGGAACAATTGTACTGATGGTCTTTTTATAGGTTGATTGGATTCTAAATTTTAATAGGAACACAATTGGGCGATTGAATTTGAATATCTTTACGTTACAAAGCACTCCTTTATAACAATCAATAAATAGAAATTTAATGATAAAAGCACTTGTAATAGATGATGAAGAGCTCGCCCGAAAAAGGGTGCTCTACCTGCTACGGCAAGTGCCAGATGTGGAAGTTTTGGGCGAATGTTCCAACGGAAAAAGCGCCATTCTCGATATAGACCAAAAACGCCCCGACCTCATTTTTTTGGATATTAATATGAAGGATATGAACGGTTTTGAAGTGTTGAAAAAAATAACCCTATCGCCAAAACCCATCGTTATTTTTGTTACAGCTTATGACAATTACGCGCTCAAAGCCTTTGATGTGGATGCCTTCGATTTTCTGCTGAAACCCTTTAAGGACGAGCGTTTCTTTAGAACAATCGAAAAAGTAAGGAAAATTTCAGCAAATGAAGCCGATGAAAATTTTGAGAAACGCATTATTGAGCTTTTCAATTTATACAAAAGTAAATCACAAAAAACCGCTGCGCTGAATAAACTGCCCATAAAACAGGGAAACAAAACCATACTCATTAATCCTGTTGACATAATGTATATTACGGCTTCCGGCAGTTATGCAGAGATATTTGTTGAAGATAAAAAATACGTTCTCCGAGAAACTTTAAACAATCTATGCGAATCTTTGGACAGTAATAAATTTATTAGAGTTCATAGATCGAGCATCGTAAATCTACAGCATGTGAAAGAAATAGTACATTCAGAATTTTCTGAAATTGATGCCCGAATGCATGACAATACCCTTTTGCGCATCAGCAAGTCCTATAAAAAGGACTTTCTGGAAAAAGTAGGAATATGAAGAAGAATTACAATATAAAGAAGAAATACATAGACCTAAAACTGGTGCTGCTGTTAGCCGGGTTTTATGCCTTGTTTGATTTGGTTTTAATTGCAAAGACGGCATACATGCAGGTTTTTGGAATGGAGTCAATGAAAAGCTTCTCATGGTCGCGTTTCTTACTGGACAATCTGCTTTTTGACTATATAATCGTGGTGAGTTTTATGACGTTGATCGCCATAAGTACCAAACGGTTTCTTCGGAAAAATTACTCGTGGACCAAAATCATTTCCACCCACATTTTATTTTCGTTGTTGATAGGGATCGTAATACGGCTGGTAGTTGACCTTTATTACATTATGCTAGGACGCGTAAGTTTTGCCGAATATGATTTTGAGAGTAGCATCTTTAGATTTATGTACGTAATAGACCTAAATTTCCTCATATACTTCGCCATGGTTTTTATAATCTATACCTACTATTATGTAAAAGAGGTGAAAAAAGCTGAAAAAAAGCAAGGCAAATTGGAAGCGCAATTGGTAAGCACCCGTATGAAAATGCTCTCTTCGCAGTTACAGCCGCATTTTCTTTTTAACACATTGAATTCAATTTCCGTACTAACCGATATTGATGCCAGTAAAGCCAAAGATACAATCGCAGATTTGAGCGATTTTTTAAGGGAAATACTTTATGACAACGACAGCAACCGAATTCCGCTGGAAAAGGAACTCCGTATATTGGAATTTTATCTAAATATTATTAAAGTTCGGTTTTCCGATCATTTAAAAATAACTACGGAGATAGATGAATCATTGCTCCACAAAATGGTGCCGGCGCTATTGTTACAGCCCATTCTCGAGAATTCCATAAAACACGGTTATGATTTTAACCATACCGATTTGGAGATTCGCGTAAATATTTATGCAGAAGGAAAAACCTTAATAATAAAGGTTGAAAATAATGGTGCCCCCGTTGAAGTGGGCCATAAACTATTGCTAAAACGAGGTATGGGATTGGCTAATATTAACGATCGTTTAGAAAACCTTTATGGCAACAATTATTTTTTTGAAGTAAGAAATAAAATGGACGGTTCGGGTGTAGAAACTTTGATTAAAATTCCCATCGAAAACTGATGAAATGCCAAATATGTAATCTTCAAGAATCCTTCTTTCTGAGGATGATTTTTCACAATTTTAACCTTTCATAAAATCCAAGCCTTTTGTTTTTGCGTATTTTTATTAAAAAGAAAAATGCAATGAAGTTCCTCTCTATTTTATTTATATCCATATTGCTTATTTCCTGCGGCGCCACCGTGGCTGTAGATTATGACAAACAAGTGGATTTTTCAAAATACAATTCATACAATTATTTTCCAACAATAGACTCTGGCCTAAACCAACTGGATGATAATCGTATTATGCAGATTACGGACAGTCTGTTGCAGCAACGCGGTTTTGTAAAAAGCGAAACTCCCCAGATTTATGTCAATTTTTACGCACGCGAAAGTGTTTCCAGTTCCCGAAACACTATTGGCATTGGTGTTGGCGGCGGTGGCGGTAATGTAGGCGTGGGCGTTAGCGGCGGAATTCCCATTGGAGGCAATGTGATCAATCAACAATTGACAATGGATTTTATAGACGTTGAAAAAGACGATTTGGTGTGGCAAGCCTTGGCCGAAGGCGAAATGAAAGAACGTGCAACCCCAAAGCAAAAAGAAGCGTATTATGTTTCAGTTATACAGAAAATTTTAAAGAATTATCCACCAAAAAAATAATTGTGGTCGCTTCGCAGTTTTAGTAATATTTTTAACCTGAAACCTGAAACCTTAAATTCCAAATCCCAAATTTTGAAAAAAAGTATATTTATTCTTCTTTTATTGTTTCCTTTCTGTGGAAACACCCAAACCCCCTACCAACAAGCGGAGGAATATTTCAAGCAGGAAAAATTCAGCAAGGCAAAACCTATTTTTGAAAAGCATTTAATGCAAAATCCCAACGATAGAAAAACTAAGGAATACTTGGGTGATATTGCAGCCTACGGAAAGAATTGGGACATAGCAATTTCTTATTATGAAAGTCTGGTTAAAAATGAAGATACCAATGCCAACTACCATTTTAAGTACGGAGGAGCCTTGGGTATGAAAGCGCTGTCCATAAGCCGTCTTCGGGCGGTTACATACATTGGCGATATAAAACACCATTTGGAACGTGCCGCAACACTGGACTCAAAGCATATTGAAACACGCTGGGCCTTGGTGGAATTTTACATTCAGTTACCCGGAATTGTTGGTGGAAGTGAAAAAAAAGCAATTGCCTATGCCGAAGAATTGGGCGCCATCTCTAAAGTGGACGGTTATCTTGCCAATGGCTACATAGCTGAATATACAGATAGGCCGAAAGATGCGGAGCGCTTCTATAAAAAAGCGATTGAAGTGGGTGGTTCGCCACATACTTATGAAAAACTTTCAAATCTGTATGAAAAGAACAATCAGCCTAAAGAGGCGATTCTTACAAATTCCGAAGCCTTAAAAAAGCACAAACGAAACCAGCTCAATTATCAAATCGGGAAAATTTCTGCACAATACAATTTGGAGCCAGAATACGGTATTGAATGCCTAAGCCAATATCTGGCCAACTATTCCATAAAAGATGGAGTGCCCAAGGATTGGGCATATTTCCGATTGGCACAGATTTATAAAAATCTCGGAAAAAAGGAAATTGCTCTAACTTGGATAAATAAAGCATTAATTGACCGAACCGATTTTAAGGAAGCATTACAGGAAAAATCGCTAATCCTTGCGCTTTAATTCAGAATTAGAAAAAGTATATTTGTTATACTCAAATTCATATTAGTTTGCAACTTGAAACCTGCAACTTGAAACCAGAAACTAGAAACCATTTTATGAGAATCCACTTTATAGCTATTGGTGGCAGCGCGATGCACAACCTCGCCTTGGCATTACATCAAAAAGGAGATAGTATAACCGGAAGCGACGACGAGGTTTTTGAGCCTTCAAAAAGTAGGTTGAAAAACAAAGGTCTGTTGCCCGAAAAAGAAGGTTGGTTTCCCGAAAAATTGACTTCGGAAATTGATGCCGTTATCCTTGGAATGCACGCCAAAGCAGATAATCCCGAACTTTTAAAAGCGAAGGAACTGGGTTTAAAAATCTACAGTTACCCAGAATTTCTTTACGAACAGTCCAAAAACAAAACCCGCGTGGTTATTGGTGGTTCGCACGGAAAAACTACAATTACATCTATGATTCTTCACGTTATGAATTACAACGGAAAGGATGTAGATTATATGGTTGGGGCACAGTTGGAAGGTTTTGATACAATGGTGAAAATTACTTACGATAGCGATTTTATGGTAATTGAAGGCGATGAATATCTTTCTTCACCAATAGATAGAAGACCGAAGTTTCACCTTTACAAGCCAAATATTGCTTTGCTGAGTGGAATAGCTTGGGATCATATAAACGTTTTCCCAACCTATGAAAATTATGTAGAACAGTTTGAGATATTTCTCAATGAAATTACAAATGGCGGAGCGATAATTTACAACGAAGAAGATTCTGAGGTGAAACGTGTTGTTGAAAATTCTACAAATCACATAAAAAAATATCCATACCAAACACCCGAATATTCAGTTGAAAATGGAACCACACTTTTGGAAACGCCCGAAGGCCCAATGCCTGTTGAAATTTTCGGAAAGCACAATTTGAACAATCTTGAAGGCGCCAGATGGATATGTCAACTTATGGGCGTGGATGCGGAGGATTTTTACGAAGCAATTGCAACATTTAAAGGAGCTAGCAAACGTTTGGAAATGATTGCAGAAACCAAAACAGCAGTTGCTTACAAAGATTACGCACATTCGCCCAGCAAAGTAAAAGCGACGACACAAGCCGTAAAAAGCCAATATCCCGATAGAAAATTGATTGCCTGTTTGGAATTACATACTTACAGCAGCCTAAATCCAGAATTTTTAAAGGAATACAAAGGCACGCTGGATGCTGCAGATAGCGCTGTGGTTTTCTACTCGCCGCACGCCGTAATGATAAAACAGCTTGAAGAAATAAAAGGGGAGCAAATTGATGAAGCTTTTGACCGACAGGATTTGGTGGTTTTCACAAATCCAGCCGATTTTAAAACCTATCTTTTTTCACAGGATTACGATAATACTTGCTTGCTTTTAATGAGTAGCGGCAATTATGGTGGGTTGGATTTTAAGGAGGTAAAGGGATATGTCGAAAAGACGTAAGACCGCTCCGCTATAAGACATAGGATTTAAGACGCTGTTAACAAGAATTTCGTCTTACGTCCTTTGTCCTAAAGTCTTATGTCATTTTCTTGTAAATTTCTTCAATAAATATTGAAACGTCCTTCGGGGAATTTCGCTTTAATTCCTCCTTCGCATTCTCAAAATCCTGTGGGATTTTATCCTGCGAAAGCTTGAATTTCCCTTCCCAATTGGTGATTTCTATTTCAAAAGCTTGGATGTAATTTATCAATCGCTCCATTCGCGGGTCGTCATTTTTCAGTTCAAACTTTTTTGCTTCGCCCTCCAAAAACTCCGTCATATCAACCATTGTTTTTTTAATGGCTTCAGGTTCGTTTATTAATTTAATATTTCCTGTGACGTGAACTATAATATAATTCCACGTTGGCAATTGCGGCGTGGTGTAAATGCTTGGGGAAATATAGGTGTCTGGGCCTTTAAAAACTACCGTAACTTCATTATCATCATTTAGTGTTTGCAATTGTGGATTGTTTCGGTCAATGTGCGCGACCAGCTTTTTGGTGGTTTCGTTGTATATAAAAGGAATATGTGTTACAAATGGTTTTCCGTTTTCAGCTGTAACCAACATTCCCAATGGAAAATGTTTGATTACGGAAATCATTTTTTGAATATCTTCAGATTGGTGGTGCGGTGGCGGATACATTTTGATTTTAGATTGTCGATTAACGATTTCAGAATTTCTCAGTGAAACTCTGCGACTCTCTGTGTAACTCTGTGGAATAAATATTACGCAGAGTATCGCAGAGAAAAGCACTGAGATTCGCAGAGCTTAAATGTAAAAAAAAATGGTTTATGCTTTGGAGGTAAGCGATTTAAAAAACACAAACCCAAACCCTACGCAAAGCATTAAGTGAAACGGAAACAATCCGAAATCGCCACCTTGGTCGCCCACAACAAAGGCACTGTACATTCCAAACGCAAAATAGAGCATCAAAACCCCTTCAACAATCACATTGGGCGAAATGTTTTTGGTGAGGTATTTATTGCCTTTCCAACCTTCCTTTAAACCGCCAATGTTGAATTTAGGCGTACGGATAAATTCACTTTTCTTCCCAAAATGTCCTTCCAAAACCGCAATGGAATTATGCAGCGAAAACCCCATCGCCACAGAAAAAAACGTAAAAAACATTGCTGAATATTTCAGGAATCTCTTAAATCCGCCGCCATAAATGGTTTTATAGGTAAACCAATAGCAGATAAAAAAGATGATGGTGCTTATCACAAAAAAGCTCATCACATAAAAATACATTTTCAAGTGTTCGTATTCGTTTTTGATGTAAAGCATTGGAATGCTCAAAATGGCGACAATCAAAATGTTCAAAAACATGGTGCTGTTCAGCAAATGCAGAAAACTGTGTATTTTGGTTTTCGCAGAAATATCATGACTTTTAAAAACTCGCCAAGCCATTTTCTGAAAATTCTCTGCGCCGCCTTTGTTCCAACGGAATTGTTGGGAACGCGCAGCACTAATTACCACAGGAAGTTCTGCGGGTGTTTCCACCTCTTCCAAATATTTGAATTTCCAGTTTTTAAGTTGGGCGCGATAGCTCAGATCGAGGTCTTCGGTAAGCGTGTCGCCCTCCCAATTGCCAGCATCGAGGATGCATTCCTTTCGCCAAACGCCAGCCGTTCCGTTGAAATTTATAAAATGTCCCTTGCTGTTTCTGCCAACCTGCTCCAAAGTGAAATGTGCATCCAGCGCAAAAGCTTGAACGCGGGTAAGTATTGAATAATCTCGGTTTAGATGTCCCCAACGGGTTTGCACCACGCCAATTTCAGGATCTTTAAAATATGGAATCGTGTTTTTCAACCAGTTTTTCTTCGGAAGAAAATCTGCGTCAAATATTGCAATATATTCGCCTTTGGCAGTTTTTAAACCTTCTTTTAGCGCACCAGCCTTGTAACCTAGCCGATTTTCACGCGTAACATGTTGAATATCTAAACCAGTTTTCTGAATCTCTTGAATGTGCTTCGCAGTTTCTTCAAAAGATTCGTCCGTACTGTCATCGAGAACTTGAATTTCCAGTTTATCTTTTGGGTAATCAATTTCAGCAATGTTGTCCAACAGGCGTTCCATTACATACAATTCGTTATAAACCGGTAGCTGAATGGTTACAAACGGAATTTCTTCTTCTTTCGAAAAATCGAAAGTCGGTTCGTTTTTGTGGTGTTTTCGGGCACTCAGATAATTGAACAGCAAGTTGAGTTGCGCCAAGGCGTACATAAAAATTAGAAGCAGGGCAATGGAATAAACCGTGATAATTATTGATTCAAGAATCATTTTTTGAAACTGTATTTAAAAATCCAGCTTAGGATTTTTACGCCCGCAAAGATAGCACCTTTTACCGTACCCGAAACTTTAGAAACGCCAATACGGTTTTTGTAATTAACGGGCACTTCGGTATATGTAAAATTCTTTTTTAGAACTTTAAGTTGCATTTCTACCGTCCAACCGTAGGTTTTGTCCTGCATATTTAAAGCGAGTAATTTTTCGTATTTAATAGCGCGAAAGGGTCCCAGATCTGTAAATTTTGAATTGAAAAATAAAGTCATCAATTTGGTTGCCAATACATTTCCGAATCGTTGGGGAAAGGTCATAGCGCCCACTTCCCGCAATTCTTTCACACGCGCACCCACAACAAAATCTATGTTATCTTCGAGAATTGGTGCCACGATTTTTGTTAATTCTGAAGGGTAATCGCTATAATCGCCATCTAAAAAAACAACGATTTCCGGCTTGTTATCTTTGTCTGAAATGTATTCCATTCCTTTCAAACATGCGTTTCCGTAGCCGGCTTTTGGTTGAAACAGAACAGTGGCACCTACTTTTTCAGCAACTGCTGCAGTCCTGTCAGTAGAATTGTTGTTCACCACAATTATTTCTGAAACGATATCCGGAATTTCAGCAATCACTTTCCCTATCGAGGCTTCTTCGTTATAGGCGGGAATTATTACTTTAATAATTTTGGTCATTAAAAACTAGGAAATTTATGAATTGCGAATTTCAGAAAAATAAACTTTAAATTGTAGCTATTTACAAATTCAAAAAGCAAAAGTAACATTGGAAAATTTCTGGCTCCATCTCGTCAATTGGTTCTTTATCGTTTTTCATACGGTACTTATTATTTTTAATCTTTTCGGTTGGATTTTTAGAAACACACGAAAGCTACATCTTTTCACTTTGGCGGTTACTCTCTTTTCTTGGGTCGTCTTGGGCATTTGGAACGGTTTCGGGTATTGTTTTCTCACAGACTGGCACTATGATATTTTGCGTCAGTTGGGCAAAACCAATCTTCCCAATAGCTACATAGGCTTTTTGGTGGAAACGTTTTCAGGTTGGCGGCCCGATGCACAACTCGTGGAAATATTGACATTAGTCTTCACGCTGCTAGCTTTGGTATGTTCCCTTTGGGTGAATTATTTTAAAAGAAAATAAAACATTTTTTTTACCATCAACCACTTACTTATTCACAAAATTCATCAAATCCACATCATTTCCCAAAAGGATTTCGTTGGAATCGATACGTTTTTCTAGCGGGCCATTTTCAAGCTTTAAAACCCCGCGCGGACAAACTGCCGAACAGATTCCACAGCCCACACAACTGGAACGTACAATGTTTTCTCCTTTTTGGGCATAAGCGCGCACATCAATTCCCATTTCGCAATAGGTGGAACAATTGCCGCAACTGATGCACTGGCCACCGTTTGTGGTAATTCTGAAACGCGAAAAAAGCCGTTGCTGAAAACCCAAAATGGCAGCCATCGGGCACCCAAAACGGCACCAAACGCGACTTCCGAAGATTGGGTAAAATCCTACGCCAATCACCCCGCTAAATACGGCGCCGATTAAAAAACCATAGCTTTGGCGAAGGGTTTCGGCTTCAAATAGAAACAAAGTTTTTCCAGAAAAATAGTGAAAACCAATCAGGGAAATAATAATCACGAAATAACCAATCGCCCCATAACGGGCATCTTTCTGCAATTCTTCCCTTTTAAAAATAAACGTTCCCGCAAAAACGGCGGTTAAGATTGCTGCCACGGAAATTAGGAACCCGTCTTTCGTTAACCAATATTTTGAACTGTCATCGCCCAAATAACTGTGCACCACCGCCGTGGTCATCAAAACCACAAAAACCAAGACGCTGTGGATTACCCAGCGTTCCACCCTCCAGGCTATTTGCCGTTTGTCGCTCAAATGCCGAAACGGATCGCCGGCGGTTTCTGCCAATCCCCCGCAACCGCAGACCCAACTACAGTACCAGCGTTTGCCGTATTTATAGGTTAAAATTGGCGTGATTATAAAAATGGAAACGATTCCAAAAATCAATAATGCCAAGCCAATATCGCCGGCGGAAATAAATTGATCTACCCGGTATTGCTCAAAATTGTAGTAATTGAGCGGCCAGATGTTTTTAAGGTCGTAATAGGGTAGGGTAAAGGATTCACTGTTCAGCCGCTGCATCAATTCCGGAATCAGAAACGCAAACCCCAACTGGAAAAAAATCACGGAATAGGTTCGCAGTTTTTCGTATTTGTTGTGGCGGTATTTTAAGATGAATTTAATTCCAAAAGCCAAAATGGCCAGCGTATAAAGCGTTCCGTAAACAAACCATTGACTTGCGGAACCGCCATTGAGAAATTTGCTCAAAGGGTCAAAAAGCGCCACCAATCCTTTGTTGTCGCCATCCTGTACCAAGCCCAAATACTGCGGAAACCAATACAGCACCACGTAAAATAAAGTAAGGGTAATGCCCAAAACCCACGCCCAAAATCCTTTGGAAGTAAGCGACTTAAAATATACGCCGTCGTTTTTAATCCCTTCGTGTTTGTTGCCGTAGGCGGCTATTGAAAACCAAACCGTGCCGCCGCCAATGGCGATTAATGAGGCGGTAAGCCAAAGGGTTTTATTGGGAAAATTAATATTGACTAACGCCAAAAAAAGCACCGCCAAACCTATCAAACCGATGGCCGATGCAAGTTTTTGCTGGGTATTTATCGTTTTTGGCGGTTCGCCCGCAAGCGACATATTTCGTTGGACAGTACTCATAGATTATGCGTTTACGGATTGGTTGAAAAATTTTGATTGAATCTCCTTTTCATATTTTCTATAAAATTCAGGGTCGAAATTAGCTTGTTTTAAATTTTGGATAATGTAATCCACGCTTCGCTTTTCATTCAACCATTTGTCAAAAACCTCGTGTTTCATCCGTATTCCGAAAGTGTTTATCCCAAGAAATTCATTGGAGTTTTTATTGTATGAAATCGTTACGCAGCGAAGGTCGCTCGCACATTTCCAGTGGAATTGGGCTTCGTAATCCTTCAGTTTACTTTCTGAAAAAACCCAGCCATAGGTTTGGTATTCAATATCAAAAAACTTAGCGCTGTTAAACCAGTTACCGGGATTATACTCAAAAGGTTTTCCGCAGATGGTCTGCGCCAAAGCCTCGCCCATCATCCGGCCAGTGTACCAAACCGCCTCTACGGGTGGGCGGTTGCCGATGGGTTCGCGTTGCTGTGCACAATCGCCAATGGCATATACGTCTTCAATGTTTGTTTCCAGTTTTCGGTTTACTAAAATACCTTTGTCGGTTTCAATTTTTGAATGTTGAAGAAAGGAAATCTGTGGCTTTACACCCGTGGTAATTCCAACCACGCTACAGGGAATTTCCTCTCCATCCTTGGTTAGTACGGCACGAACGTTGCTGCTACCATCGTCCAAAATTTTGTCGAGTTCTGAATTATGCCGAAGATCCACCCCGTGCGAAACAATATGCCGCGAAATCATTTCGGCATCCTGTTTTGGAAGGACGTTGCTCCAAAACCCATCTTCGCGCACGAGCATCGTAACTTCAATATCGCGGGTGCGGAGCATTTCGGCCATTTCAACGCCTATCAAACCACCGCCGACGATCACCGCCCGGGGACATTCTTTATTGTTTGGCGCATTTTTTTCAAGTTTTTCCAAATCCTGTTTCGAAACCAATCCCTGTACGCCATTCAGTTCCAAACCTTCCCAACCAAAGGTATTTGTCACCGAGCCTGAGGCTATAATCAGTTTGTCATACGTTAAGGTGCCGCCGCCTTTAAAATGAAGCGTTTTGTTGTTGGTATCGACCGTTTCAACATAGGCTTTTTTAAGTTCCAATCTATTTTTTTCCCAAAACCAATGTTCATACGGCTCAATATCGCGCCAGCGCATATGGCCCATATAAACGTACATCAAGGCAGTGCGGGAAAAAAAATGATCGGCTTCAGCGGAAATAATGGTTATTTTTTTATTGGAAAGTTTACGAATGTGTCGAGCGGCCGTTACACCTGCAATTCCGTTGCCTATAATCACGATGTGCTCCATACTTTTGGTGATTGGTTTCTTCAGTCGTTTATAAATTTACGCAATTACAATTGGGGCAGTTT
Source organism: Aequorivita sp. CRS11 (assembly GCF_059693805.1). NCBI lineage: Bacteria > Pseudomonadati > Bacteroidota > Flavobacteriia > Flavobacteriales > Flavobacteriaceae > Aequorivita > Aequorivita sp. CRS11. The sequence goes on along the minus strand of NZ_JCATIG010000007.1, from coordinate 61,836 downwards.
CAAAACAGGTATTAATATTTCCCTAATTTCTGAAATAAAGCCTTAAATTCAACTTTTAATATTTCAAAATGATATTGCTTCATCGCTTAGTGTACGGTATTCTTCTTTTCGCCATTATAACTGGGTGCGCCCAAAAGAAAAATTCTTCCGAAGAAAAAATATTTCAAAATCCGACCGTTTCCAAAATAAACGGCCTGAGCCTTGTGGCCGCTCCAGATTCACTTTCGCACAAAAATGTTGCTTCTTTAAAGGAAGTCAATGCTAATTATGTTACCGTAATGCCCTTCGGTTTTATAAGAAGTTTAAACCATCCCGAAATAATATACGACCAAGAACGCCAATGGTTTGGCGAAACGCGCCAAGGGGTAACACAATATGTTGAATTGCTCCACAAAAACGAAATACACGTAATGATGAAACCCCAAATTTGGGTCTGGAATGGAGAATATACGGGCTATGTTGAAATGGCTTCGGAGACAGATTGGCTTCAACTTGAAGAAACCTATAAAAATTTTATCCTCGATTTTGCAAAAGTTGCCGAGGCAGCGGGTGTTGAAATTTTCTGTATTGGTACCGAATTGGAAAAATTTATAGAGCACCGTCCCGATTATTGGCGCGAATTGATTGCGGAAGTAAAGAAGGTTTACAACGGAAAATTGACCTATGCTGCCAATTGGGACGAGTACAAGCGCGTACCGTTTTGGGATGCGCTGGATTATATTGGCGTGGATGCTTATTTCCCAGTTTCGGAGAGCGAAACTCCCACAGTGGAAGAGGCAATAGCAGGTTGGGGGCGATGGAAAAAAGAATTGAAAGATTTTTCTGAAAAGGAAAACAAAAAAATACTATTTGCGGAATACGGCTACCGAAGTGTTGATTTTAGTGGCAAGGAACCGTGGAAAAGCGATAGGGAAATGACCTCCGTGAACTTAGAGGCACAGGCAAATTTGCTGGAAGGACTCTACAAATCGGTTTGGGGAGAGGATTGGTTTGCGGGTGGTTTTCTGTGGAAATGGTTTGTGTTGAACGAAAAAGTGGGAGGCCCCGATGACAATCAGTTTACGCCACAAAACAAACCCTCACAAAAAATCGTTGAAAAGTATTACTCAACTCACAAAGATTAATTTTTTTCCAGTTATCTATTCTTTTTCATTTCCTCAAGATAATCTTTTGCAATAGCAGTTTTTTGGGTTTCGGTAAAAACTTTTCCTGCCAATTGAAAAAAACTGTGCTCCTCATCTTCCAAATGGTGCTCTACCTTTTCACATAGTTGTTTTGCGTACACAAGCCAGGCTGGAGAATCCATGTCGGTTTCGTCCACTTTTTCCATTAGTTCATCCATTTCGTGATGTTCGGCAATTCCGTGGCGAGCGTGTTCTTGCATCATATCGTTATGGATTAATGGCGAATAGAAAGTGCGTTCTTCAGCGTCTGCATGAATTTTTAATTCGTGCTTCAATTTCTCCCACATTTCCTTTCTTTCTTTTGAATCGCCAGATGTAGAGGTTACCAAACGGCAAAGTTCGCGTTGTATGTCATGGTCTTTTCTTATAGCTTCAAAAATGTTCATAGCAGTATTTTTTAGAATGATTTTTCTTTACAATATCCTAAAAATTTTAGAAAGAAGCGAATATTGAAAAAAGAAATATTTAAAAAGGTTTAATTATCAGCGACTTGCTTGGGAATATTTTGTTCCGAAATTTTTGAGGAGTGGTTTTGCTTTATGTGTTTTAAGTAATAACTGTATAATTCGTCAGCATCTGCTCCAAGCCAGCGTTTTACATAAATTGTCCAAAAATGATATTGTAAATTCCAAACGCCTTTTTGTCTGTAAAGGCGCGCAGAAGTTGTAATCTGTTGTTGAATAACCACAAACTTCTTTCGTTTGTATAGTTCGTTGATTAAAATATTGTCTTCGTATATGGTATAGGTTTCGTCAAAACCACCAATTTCATCAAAAAGTTTTTTGGTTATGAATTGGCTTTGATCCCCGCCACGACAGGCACGCCAGCGAAATTGCGTAAGCCGGCCAGCCAATTTCAGCCACCAATGATCACTATCAAATTTCATTCGGAAACAGCCTGCGGGATTTCCGTTTTTTACTTCAGAAAAAATGTATTTGTCAAAATTTTTCGGTGGAAAGGAATCTGCGTGCAGAAAGTAAAGCATTTCGCCCGAAGCTACTTGCGCCCCTTTGTTCATTTGTTTTGCGCGACCTCTTTCTGAATTGATAATCTGCAAACATAGAGGTCTCGACTGCGCTCGACCGGACATAGTATTAACAATCTCAAAGGTATCATCACTACTTCCGCCATCAACTACAATGATTTCTATTTCGTTTTTCCCAGAACTATTTTCTGAAAGATGCTTTAATAGTTTTTCAATGTTTGCGGCTTCGTTTAAAACCGGGATGATGATGCTTATCATTAAAAAAAGTTTCTAGTTTCAAGTTTTAGGTTAATTCTCGATATACTTATTTTACTGATTATTGTTCGTTCAAATTCCAATCGTAATTTTTATAGGATAAAGTTACACCTGAATTTATTTTGGTTTTTGAATATTGGTTTATATAACCTATAACGTCCTGCTTTCCATTTACCTTATAATCCTTTGCATACCAATCAAAAATAGAGGAAACCTTTGGGTTGCTTGCTGAAATATCATTTTTGTCACTATTGATGAATTCTTTGGTGGCACGGTCCAGTTGTTCGTTGATTTTTGCCGCGGTATATGCTTCGTCCAAAAGTTTTGGGCAGGAAATAGAGGCACAATTTATAGCGAAGTGAATGCGTGGCTCGTTCATTTTCCTAAGGATTCCGTTTTCAATTCCGCCAAGGGAAAGTTCTTTATTTCCCACGGCAACGCGACCTTTGGTCCATGCGCCATCGATGTTCTTTATACTTTTTGTGGGATAATTTTCCACAATCAATTTTACCGTTGCTGCATTGTAAAGGTTAATGTAATAAGCGAGCAATTCCTGTACACTCCAATCGTTTGTGGGTTCTTTTTTAGAAAGCATTTTAAGATAATCATCCAGTTTGGCTTCGTCATTTTTAAAACCTTTATAATCAACCATGCCTTGGCTATTAACATATTTTTTCAGCAATTTGTCCCATTGGGAATGATCTATATTTACGGCAGAATTTGCGGTTGTTGAAGTGAGCTCAGACTGAACTTCCTTAATTGGCTGCCCTTGGCTACTAATACCTGCGGCGGAAAGAAGATTACAGCTTTGTAATGAAAATGATAAAAAAAGTATGGTTGCAAGGTTGAATATGGTTTTCATTTTGTTTCGTTTTATATATAAATAATTACGAATTATTTCGCTGCTTGGTTTTGAGGGGATATAATTCCTGGGAAATAAAACTAGAAGGAAATTTTTCGTCACCATCAAAGCCCAGTTCAATGTCCCGGCCGTCGTGGGGAATATGATTGGTTTTGAAAAGATAATCCCAAAGGCTCAAGCTGATCCCGAAATTAACACCGTATTGTGCGTGTTTTGGTAAAACTTTAGCGTGGTGCCAAATATGCATTTTGGGGTTGTTGAAAATGTATTTCAAAAGACCATAATCCCAGGCCAGATTGGCGTGATTTAAATGACCGATAGCGAGCGCAGAAAAATGTACAATCGCAACCGATTCCACGTCAAAACCTCCAATAATTGCAAGCGGAATGTAAAGCAACGATTTATAGACTACAGGTTCCATCCAATGGTAGCGCAGGTGTGCGGCGAATCCCATTTCTTTGACCGAATGGTGCAGTTTGTGAAAATTCCAGAGAAAAGAAGAGTAGTGCAACAATCGGTGGGTGTTCCATTGCACAAAATCTGTTATGAGAAAGAAAATCAAAAGCCCCAGTCCAAAGGGAAGTGCATCCAAATTGAGAAGCTGAAAATCCAAAAGCTCCCATCCTGCAAACGATAATAGATCGTTGAACAATTCCGCAGTGGCGTTTGATAAAAAAATAAGGACAATTAAATTCAGCAGGAAAAAATTGAAAAACATATAAAAGGTATCCAGCCAAAAATCCTTTCGGAAAACTTTTTGGTTCTTCCGCCAAGGAAAGAGCAATTCCAAAACCCAAACCAGCAAGGAAACCACGATTAAGCCATAGAAATAGTTTCCCCAGTGGAAGTGCGTTATTTCATTCCACAGATAGTTGAAATAGCCGTGATAGGAATTTTTAAATATTTCAAAGTATTTTTCCAAGATATTTTTGGTCGCAATAAATTGGGTTTGATTACAATTGCTTGATCAACTCGGTAAACAGTCTAATCATATCCGGTTCCGCTTTGGCGGCCATCGAGATTATTTCTTCAATATTAACGGGTTGCAGATTGTCGGGGTCGCATTCATCGGTAAGGATTGAAACGGCCGAAACCGGCAATCCCAAATGGTTTGCGACAATAACCTCTGGCACGGTGCTCATTCCCACGGCATCTGCTCCTATAATTTTTAAATAGCGGTATTCAGCGCGGGTTTCCAGTTGCGGTCCAACCACACTCGCATACACACCTTTGTGCAGTTTTATATTTTTTTCTGAAGCAATCTGCTCCAGTTTTTGGTTCATTACGGCATTGTAGGGAGCGCTCATATCTACAAAACGTTCTCCCATTTTTTCAACTCCGCGGAAGGCGAGTGGCGAGTCGCCTTGTAGGTTGATATGGTCATCAATAAGCATGATTTCACCTTTTTTGAAGTTGAGATTTATTGCGCCAGAAGCATTGCTCACTAATAAATGCTTTATTCCCAAAAGATGCATCACGCGAACGGGAAAGGTAACGTCACGCAGCGAATACCCTTCATAAACGTGAAAACGGCCCTGCATAAACACTGCTTTTTTTCCTTCCAAGGTGCCGTAAATAAGTTTTCCTTTGTGAAATTCAACTGTGGCCGTGGGGAAATTTGGAATATGGTTGTAGCTAACTTCCGCCTCAATTTTCACCTGTTCAATTATTTTTCCGAGGCCGGTTCCGAGAATGATTCCTACTTCTGGTTTTTCAAATCCACGTTGCTGAAGATAAGCTGCAGCTTCTTCAATGTATTTTAAAATACTCATATGCTATAAAAAGTTTTTGTCTAAATAAGGTGGTAAAAATTGCTGAAAAGCGTCAATTTCTTTGATGTCATCAAAATAATCCACATCATTGCGCGCTTCGAGAAAAATGTATTTTTCAGTTTTTAAATTTTCCAAAGTTGCTTCCAAAACGGTATTGCCGCCCCAGTTTTTATTTTGAAATATTTCAGAATTGGGCTCCTTCATTCCCAAAAGATAATAACCGCCATCGGTTGCGGGGCCAATTACAAATTGGTTGGTTTGCAATGCGTCAAAAGCGATTTCCAGATCGTTTTGGGATAAATCAAACATATCGCTGCCAATGATGATTGCTTTTTCATAACCCATCCCGAAAATTTCAGAAAATGCATTATTCATCCGTTCGCCCAAATCATTTCCTGTTTGTAATTTTTTTCTGAAATTACCCTCATTCCAAATATCGTCACGGTAAATGTTTTCTGAATAGAAAACAAATTTGTCAACGTTGAGATTTTCGGAAATTTCCACAGTATGCTTCAACAGAAATTTATAGATTTCCAAAGCACTGTCATTGCCAACAGTTTTTGCCAACCGGGTTTTTACTTTCCCAAGTTCAGGATTCCGCGTGAAAATGATCAGCGCTTTTTTTGATGAAGGAAAATGAAAATCGGAAGCTGTTTGATTATCGTCGTCATTTGTGTGTTTGGAGGAAAGTATGCCCATATTTTAGAAATAAGGTTTCGAGATTCAGTAAACAGGGTTGCCGGCAGTTAAATATTTGCTCCAATACTTGGAAAAAGCATGCACATTTTCGGTTTGTTTTCCTTTGGAATCAATAACCGGATAACCTTTGTTTTTCCATTCAAAGATACCGCCGTAAAGATTTTTTACGCTAACAAAACCAGCATTTTTTAATTTTTCGGCTATTTTTTCGGAACGAATTCCAACCGAGCAATAGACAATTACGGGAATGTTTTTATCTAGTTTTTGAAGTTGTTTTTCTTCTAATGTGAAGTCATTAAAACCCACGTTTATCGCACTTTTTATATGGCTTATTTTAAATTCCTCTGGTTCCCGCGCATCCAGAATTGTAACGGTATCATTCATCTGGAACATGCGCAATTCATCTACAGAAATATACGGGACACTGTGCCTGTTGTATTGTTCCAACAATGCATCGACCGGCTTTTGGGCCATCATTGCAATTGAAAAAAGCAAACAAACTAAGATTGATAAAAATATTTTCATGGAATTGGTTAAACCAAAATAGTCACAATTTATTTTGCCGTCGCGCCTTGACAGCTGCTACCAGCTCCGGCAGTACATCCATAACAATGTTGGCTGATTATTATTTTTCGGTCATTGAGGATATCTTCGTTGTATTCTGAAATGTGTTGGATTTTGCTCGCCACCTTCAATTCCAGCATTTGGTTGAAATCGCAATCGTATAAATACCCGTCCCAACTCACCGAGATGGTATTGCGACACATCACGTTTGCAACAGCTGCGGGGTTGTATGCATCCACTAAGGAATACATATAATCCTCGTAATTTTCCGAAGCAATCAAATAATCCAAAAACCGGGAAATTGGCAGGTTCGTAATAGCAAAAAGGTTGTGGAAATGTATCCCGAAATCCTCCAATAGTGCTTTTTTGAAATCTTTTTCCATACTGGCTTGATCGCCCGGTAAAAAAGCGCCGCTTGGGTTGTAGACCAAATCAAGACGCAGGTCGTTGTCCGGCATTCCGTAGCCTACAGCATTTAATTCCTGTAATGCTTTAATTGACTGATCAAAAACGCCTTCGCCTCTTTGTTTATCAGTTTTACCACGGGTCCAGTGGGGCATGCTGCTCACCACATGCACGTTGTGGTTTTTGAAGAACTCAGGTAAATTGTAATATTTTTTGTTGGCACGAATAATCGTCAGGTTGCTTCGCACAATAAAATCCTTAATGCCGGCTTTGCTTGCTTCATCAACAAACCAACGAAAATCTGGGTTCATTTCGGGAGCGCCGCCTGTAAGGTCTAATGTATGGGCGCCTGTGTTGCGAATCACTTCCAAACACTGCATCATCGTTTCGCGGGTCATAATTTCTTTTCGATCCGGCCCTGCATCTACGTGGCAATGTTCACAAACCTGGTTGCACATATAGCCGACGTTAATTTGAAGAATTTCAAGTTTATTGGGTCGAAGGGGAAATTGTTCTGTTTCCTTAATTTTTTCAGAAAAAAGGGGAAGTTCTCCACTGGCAAAAATACCGTTGGAAAGTTTTTCGAGTTGTTTGTTCGCCATCGCAAGCTCGCTGTGGCGTTTATGAAGGGATTGTTGTTGTTTCTTTTTTTCTTTTAGCATAGAAAATTTTTCTGAATTCTATTTTAATGATTTATTGGAAGTGCGCGATTAATGGTACGCCTACATTTCCAATTTATTCACCTTGTTCATCATCATCACCCCGTGTACCAAGCTGGCGCCGCTTTTGATAGCTGCGCCTACGTGAACGGCTTCCATCATTTCTTCTTTGGTAATGCCACGTTGCAAACCATCCTGTGAGTAGGCATCAATGCAATAGGGGCACATTTCGGTATGTGCCACTGCAAGAGCTATGAGTGATTTTTCACGGGCAGAGAGGGCGCCCTCTTCAAAGACTTTTCCGTAGTATTCAAAAAACTTTTCACCGAGCTCTTTGCTCCATTGTGTAATATTTCCAAATTTTTTTAAATCTGCAGGGTCATAATAATTCTGTGAGGCCATAGGAGTGCTTTATTTATAAGTACGAAATTTTAGGGATTTTGGTTTTCAATAAAGGTAAATATAGGCAAGTAGTCTTTGATAAAGGAGCATGCTTACGAAAGTTTAACAATTTAATCGAAAGAATAAACAAAGCCACTTTCCAGATTATACTGTGAGTTTGGGATACCAATTGCGGGGGTTTCATCATAAATAAATGTATAGGTAGTTTTAAACGCAAAATTCTTGAATAAATCAATAAGCAATGAACTTTGGTTTGATAAACGGTAATCACTAAAGTTTTTAAGTTTAGGTTGGTAGTAGGTAGTGCTTACAAGGCTTATGGTTTCTGTTGGGTATAAACTAAAGGAAAGATAGGAGGTGCTTCGAAAATCACGTTGAAGTGGAGTTACACCATCGCTGAGCTCCTCTTGTTCATACATTATATGGGTTCCCAAATAGAACTTATACTTTTCTGAAGTTGTCAATTTAAAGCGTGGTCCTATTCCAACCAGACCTCTAAAATCTATTTTTGAAACTTTGTTATACTGTGCTTGTGCAAAAACCTCCCAAGCTATTCGGGGATGAAATCTATAATTATATCGAAGATGGGTTATTCCCGCATTCTCAAATTTGTTGCCTTCAATGTTTTTTAACTCAATATCGTTCTTCAACAATACCAAATGTTTGTTCATTTTGTATTGTAGGTGTGTACTGCTGCTGAAGGCGAAATAATCATTTACGTCACGTTTCAACGAAAAACCAAGACTTACAGAACCTGAAAAACCAGAGGTGTCGGTTACTTTCCGAAGCGATTCGGCATTGAGTATTTGTGATTTTGCAGTAAATGAAAAGCATATGAAGAAAAGCGCAACTAAATATTTCATGCTAATTTTCAATAATTGGTTAGTAACCTTAAAAATAATCAAAAGGTTTAAATAAGATGAATTTACTGGTTTTCCAGATAGTTTTTTAGGACTATGGCTTGGTTATGTTTTTCATCTTTCGCTCCGTAGAGAAGTGTTAAACGTTTTTCTTTTGCTTTGTCCAACAGTTGTTGCACCAGTCCTGAATGGTCTTCCAGTTCTTTTTTATATTTTTTTGAGAAATCATCAAAACGTTCTTCTTTGTGGTCAAACCATTTTCGAAGTTCTGTAGAAGGGGCAATTTCCTTCATCCATTCGTCCAGTTTTGCGTCTTCCTTGCTTACGCCCCGTGGCCAAACGCGATCAACCAAAATCCTAGTACCATCACGGTTGGCTGGTTTTTCGTATATACGCTTTGTTTGTATGTCCATAATTTCACATATTCCAAATGGTTATTCGCCCCAATTGGCAATTTCTTCATCGGTCCAAAGAGTAGGGAAAAATTTACGTTGCTGGTATTTTGGGTGGAGGTATTTTTTCCATTCCGAACCGCCCGTAGCGGTTTTACTTTCCCCTTTGCTATTTAAATAATGCTGTGCGGTATCTAAATGTACCATCGGCCAAGCCACGTTGTAAAAATGGTCAAATTGTTGTAGTTTTTCTTTTAGTTCTTCGGAAGGGTTTTCCATTTGGCCCACTCGTTCTTCCAGGGTTTTTCCTTTTACATTTTCAGCCAGCGCTTTGAAATCTGCTTCATATTTTTCAATGAAAAGACTTAGTGTAAGCGTCATTTTACCAGTTTTTCTGTTTAATCCGGCGTCTTTCCAATAAATATGTTTAAAGTAATCATCAAGTGTGGGGTTTTGCGGCAATCTTTCTCTTCCTTCGGAATTGATTAAATTTTCAAGCCGGGTACTGTAAAGTTCCAATATTCTGAACTGTGCGCTCTGAAAACCGCTTGCAGGGGTCAGGGTGGAGCGGAAGGTATTGTAATCATCATAGCTCATTCCGTCTTTCATAATATCAAAAGAAGTGATGAGCATTCGGGTGTATCTTTTTAGTCTATCCAGTTTTATTAGCCAGATTTCCTCTGAAAGATTTTCACCCTCGGAAAGTTGTTTTATTTCGTGGATCATCATTTTTAAGGTAAGTTCCGTTACCTGATGGTACATCACGAATATTTCTTCATCCTTAAAATCAGTTCTTGTTTTTTGGAGTGAAAGCAAGGTGTCCACTTGAATATAATCCCAATAGGTTATGGGTTTTGCCTGTAAAAGCCCCTTGAGGTAGGTTTCGGGATTTTCGCCCAGATTTTTATACTTTTCCTCGAGTGCTTTTATAATTTCTGAATTGTCCATTTTGTGTGTTTCGTAAAAATCCCTTAAAAATAAAGGTTATTTTCGGTTTTTCTAAAGGATTGATGAATCTGTTTTAAAGAAAAAGCCCTGTCACAAAGTGTGCAACAGGGCTTGTTAACTATTTGTGCGTTCTATTAATAAAAAGTAGCACGATTGTCTTCAATATCGGCTTTCTTCTTAAGTGCATTATAAACTGCGCCTTGAGATGCTGGAGCAGCCTTAGAACTCAATTGATTTGCATAGTTTACATATGATTCCAACTTGGGCGCTGGGTTAAATGCAGTGGTTCTTATTTTATAAACTCCATTTTTACCATCAATCAAACCTGTAGACTCCCCTGGTTTTGTGCCAAAAGCCGTGCCCACAACTTTTGGTTCATTATTGGCGCCAACCATAGGATTAGCCATTGTAACACCCGTGCCATTCTGAACACTCACGCCTTGGTTTTTGGCAATATCTTCAATTGTGTTTCCAGTGATGGACTCACGTATTTTTTGAGCTTTTTTCTCGTTTATAAGTATAGGCTTTACAGTGGCAGTAGCTTGAGCAACGCTCATTAAGCCTTTTTCATTTTTACGGGTAAGTTGAGCAATTATATATCCTTCAGGAACACTGAAACGTTTTATGTCTCCAACTTTAGTGTCTTCATCAAACGCCCAGTTGACAATAGGACGATTGGCGCCAATACCAGGAATGTTAGAATCCATTTTTCCAAGATTGTTTACTGGCTTCACTTCAAGACTCTGTACTTGTGCCAATTCTGTAAAATCGCCATCTTTTAAAGCCACCTCAAACTTTGATGCTTTAAAAAACACATCGTCAGTTGTTTTTTTGGAAGGCTCAATGTTCTTTACAACAGTTGCAAGCTTAACAGCTTTTTTAGGTTCAGACTGTTTTCCTACTTCTACAATGTGAAAACCAAAATCAGTTTCTACCAAACCAATAGTTCCGGTTGAATTATTAAAAATAAATTTATCGAAGGGTGGTACCATTCTACCTGGTGTAGAGCTTCCAAGATCTCCCCCGTTTTGGCTAGAGCTGTCATCTGAAAATTCCGCTGCAAGCTCTGCAAACTTGGATTTGTCTTTTTTCACAACACTCAAAAGACTATCGGCCAATTTTTGCGCTTCTTCTTTTGTTCTAGTAATAGTTTCAGGTGCACGCATTGTGCCCACGTAGCGAATCAAAATATGTTTTGACTCTGCAGAATCAGGCATTTTCTTGGTTTCTAAAACTTTAGAAAGATAGAAAGAGTTGTCTACTTTATAAGGGCCATAAATGTCGCCATCATTCAGGTTGATGAGAGTGTCTGCAACAGTAGCCGGTAATTGACTTTTAAACATCCAACTGTCGTAATAAGGTACATCAGAATTTGCATTTACATATTCTTCGTAATCTTTTGTATTTCTAAAACCAGGAATTGTATCGTTGATTTTTGTGTCTTGGTTGAATTCTACATTGTTATTCAACAAGGCAGCTGTTTCAGTTTTAGCTTCTGCAATATCAGCTTCCGATGGTTCTTCAGAAAAGAAAACATACTGAATGTCTGCCTGTGCATCAACTTCATAATCGCTTGGGTGCGCGGCAACGTATTTTTTTATTTCATCGTCTGAAACATTTACATCCTCATCGGCAATTTTGCTGTATGGGATCATTACATAACTGAAATTCAAATTGTCATTCTGAAAATGGTATTCTTGCTCACCTTCAGCAACTGTGGTACGCAAGCCTCCTTTTATCATATTGAAATAAGTACGCTGAAGTACACCTTCTGCCGTGTTTTGTTCAAAATCTAACCACTGCTGGTACATTGCTGGTGATGAAGCTTTGATGCTTGCAATGTATTCCTGAATTTTACCATCATCAACCTGTCCAGCTTCGTTAAGAAAAGTGGGATTGTTTGCCAAAGAAGTTTTAAGAGCATCGTCTAATTGTGCCTTTTCAACAGAAAGACCTGCTTTTTCATACTGTTCTTCCAAAATAACACGGCGAAGTTCTCTGTCCCAAACCATATTCACAGCCTGCGAAGTGTTTGAGTTTGGGCCCATGTTGCGCTGGGTGGCATCTACCTCTTCCATAAAACTTTGCCTGGAAATGTCAGTGCCATTTATGGTGGCAATTGTATCCTGAACCTTTGTGCCGCCACCTTTGGTTAATACATCACTTAAAATAAAGGCGAAAAGCGCCAATGCAATAATAAGGATAAGAAATATCCCTCTTTTTCTAATACTGTTTAAGATTGCCATTTGATGTTCGTAATTTATATTGCTTCACTTTCGCATTTGCGTAGGAAGGGTTTGGTTGTGATTTTCTTCTAGTTCCTAATAAATAACAAGGTTCTTAAAGAATTGTTTTTTTAATTATTTAGTGGGCGAAAATACCATTTTCCTACCATTAATAAAAAAGTAAATTGAAAAAAGTGTGGAATAATTGAAAATCTAATCCTCGGAAAGGTTTTTTACTTCTACCAGTTCAATTTTGGTGCTCGAAACTTCAAGAATGGTGAATATATAATCTTCAATTTCAACAGTTTCGCCTTGTTCTGGTATTTCTTCGGTGAAGTTTACTATAAGGCCTCCCAAGGTTTCGTAGTTTTCACTTTCCTCCAAATTCAGCTTATAGGTTTCATTTAGGTAATCTACTTCCAAACGTGCCGAGAATTTGTAATGGCCATCGCCCAATTCTTCTTCAATAAGAGCAATGCTGTCGTGTTCGTCTTCAATATCGCCAAAAAGTTCTTCAATAATATCTTCTACGGTAATAATACCGCTGGTTCCGCCGTATTCGTCTATTACTACAGCAATGCTTTTTCTCTTTTTGCTAAGGATGCCCAATACGTCTTTAACCAGCATCGTTTCGGGAACAAAAACTACTGGCATCAATACCTTTTTAATACTGGCTGGTTTTTTAAAAAGCTCAAACGAATGCACATAGCCCAAAATATCATCAATATTTTCTTTGTAGACCAATATTTTTGAAAGCCCTGTTTCTGTGAAAATTTTAGCGAGTTCTTTAGGCGTAGTGTTGATATCTACGGCTACCACTTCCGTTCTCGGGATCATGGCCTCGCGCGATTTAACTTCGGAAAAGTCAAGCGCGTTTTGAAATATCTGTATTTCCGAATCCATTTCTTCTTTGGTTTCGGCAATCTCCATCTGTTCCGAAATATAATTTCCAAGTTCCAGTTTACTGAAGGTCAACTGCACAGTGTCTCCTTCAGATTTAAAAATTAATTTCAGTACCAAATCTGAAATCCAAATAATGAATTCTGAAATAAGTGAAAAAAGGAAGTAAAAGAAATATGCGGGTACTGCAAAAATTTTAACTAAGCTGTTTGCGTAAATTTGAAAGAAAACCTTTGGCAAAAATTCTGCGGTAAGCAAAATGATAATTGTGGAAATTATGGTCTGAATAAGTAATCCCGTGAACCCTGCAATAGGAATGTACTCCATTAAAAGATCACCCATAAAAAAACCGTAAATAACTAGGGCAATGTTGTTGCCCACAAGCATAGTTGCTATAAATTTTGAGGGGCGTTTGGTTATTTTTTTAAGAACACCTGCCAGAAATGTGTTTTGTTTCTTTTCAATTTCAATATGAATTTTATTTGAAGAAACATAAGCAATCTCCATACCCGAAAAGAAAGCGGATAGAAGTAGCATTGTTATTATAATTAGGATGCTGTAATCCATTTAAAATTTTAAATGTTCAATTGTTACCATCCAAGTGTGGTTGGAATCCTGAAAGCTATTTGTTTCTTTCCTCCATTTTTTTCCGAAAATTTCTTTTGAAAAAAAACATGAATATTGCAAGAACTACAAAGAATAAAAACAGGTAGGCGCGGTAGGGCTGGCTTTCCCAATTATTTATAGCTTCATAGGTAAAAAATGCTGCGATAATAAGATAGGCATATTCAAAAAAACGGTAAACTTTATTTAACATCTTCGGTTTTGGTTTTGTCCACTAATTGTACTCCTTGGTTTTTTCTGGATAGAAAGGTAGTGAAATCTTCACTGCTGTCAAACCCAACGGCACCATCATTATAGGAGCCGTCCTTAAATTTTATTTGATAGGGCTGGTCTGTGAAGACCCATTTATTTTTTTGGTCCCAATAAAGCTGGTTGGCTTTTAAAACTACACTGTCTGCGGTAATAACCACTACATTGCTTCGCAGGTCAACCAATCCGGTTCCGTCAAACTGTATGGCATAGTCTGCGGTTACAGTGTTTTTTTTGCCGTTTTCATCCCAAAATCGCACTTCAATTCCGTTAGGAAATTCTTTATAGGGAAATTCAAGGTTTGAGTAATCCAGTAATTTTTTGGCCAACAGGTTGGTCACCAATTTCCCTGAGTCTGTGTATTTAAAATTGATGTCTTTACCTTCGGCAATGGGAGCCCCATCAGAAAGCCCCATTTTTTTTACATTTTGGTAATTACTTTCACATGCAAAAAGCGTGATGGCCAATACCAGGACCATCACGCTTTTAAACATATTTATAGTGGTGTACATTCTTATAAGTTAGGAACTCTTACGCTTCCTCCAACCCAACAGTTAAATTTAACGGTTTTTCCAGCCATACCTTCAGAAAAAATATCACTTGCCTGAGGGGCACGAGCTCTATAAGAACTTGCAGCTGCTTTTGCATTACCAGCAATCGTTCCGTCTACACGGGCTGCTTTATCCATCATATCTGCCGCTAACCAGTACATTGCTCTTTTTTCAAATACCGTAGTTCCACAGTTGTTTGCGCTATCGGCATACATAGAGCCAATTTTATAATATGCCATACCAGCAGATGGTTTTACTTCAAGCATTTTGTTATAATAGTTTCTTGCAGTTCCATAGCTTCCTTTTTTGCGGTAGTTTTCTGCTATACTATAATAAATTGAAGCTTTTTTTCCTTTATCTGTCTGCAAGTCTGCTGCTTGATTAAAATAATCCAATGCAGTGCTAGCTTTGCCGTCTTTTTCTGCAAGTTTCCCAAGATAATAGGCAGATTCTGCTGAAGGCTCCAGCTTGTGCAATTCCTGAACCAATTTAAAGAACAACGGATCATCACAATCTTTAGCACTTAAACGGCCAGCTGCATTTTTAAGCCAGTTTACATCGGTTTTCTTATTTTCAAAATCTTTATTGTACAATGGAATTAGATTAGGGCAGTCTGCCAATTGGCCTAACTTTCCATTTACACTTCCTTCAACGGTTGCATATACTCCAAGATTGTTTTCATAAACATCTTTTGCGCGCTGCTCTTTATCGGTAAGTGCCGTTCCAGCTTCTTCTTTATCCATTAAAGGAGTAAGCTTAGACGCAAGACTGTTCTTTTCAGTATCAATTTTATCGATTACAACATCGTAAAGATTAAAAATATCCTGAAGATCTTTTTGACCCTCGTTATGTAAATCTACAGCCAATGAGAAATAAGCGTATAGGCTTTTTCCACTTGTGAAATTTTCTGGGTCTTTTTTAAATGCTTCGTCAAATGCCTTAAACTGCTCAGCTTTTGAGCCTATGTTATTGTCATACTTAATTTGAGCAATTGTTGAAAGTACATCACCTTCTTTGGTTTGATCAGGGAAGTTTTGCAACCTCAGTTCCCAAGCTTGGATAAGATCGTTCACTTTGCTTTTGTCGCCTTTTTCTTCAACAAAATATTCAAACATTTTTACTCCATACTGATAGATGGCAATATGGTATCCTGGGCATTCCTTAATTAGTTTTTCATAATGTGGAAGAGCGGCTTCATAATTTTTTATTTTAGCCGGTTCTGTAAAATAAGAAAGGGATATTGCACAATCATCGGGAGCTTGAGCAAAAGAACTTCCAGAGAAGGAAAGCAGAAGGATGGTAAATAGTAAAATAAATTTTGTTTTCATGGTATTAGAATTATTGGTATTAATCATATAATCTTTTTTCGAACCAACGGTCATTTAGTGAGAAACTCAAGAATGTATTAAAAAAGTTTTCCTGTATCAAACCAAAGTCGGTGGTTCCGCGTCTTCCGATTTCAAAACCTACATTTGCGTTTGAGAATAATCGGCCTACGGGCAAACCTAGTCCAAAAGATATGCCAAACTCGTTTATGTCTTGTCCATTCACGTTTAAGCCTGTTTGTTCATATCTAGCTCCTGCGCGGTAAACGACTCTTTTAAAGTAATTTCCGAAAGAATTATAATTTGGAATATAATATCCTCCTAATCGGAATTTAGAAGCATTTTCATAGGTTATGTTGTCAATGGTGAACGACCTATTTGTAAAGTTACTTGTTTTTTGATTAGTATATTCCGCACCTAATGCCCAATGTTTTGGCTCACCAATGGCAGCTCCGATTGTAAATTGGGAAGGAAAGGTAAAATCTGTATCTGAAACGGTGATTTCTCTTTCATCAACCGTAAAAATACCAGCAGGAACAATAGATACCGTACCAATTCTTCTGTAATTTTCTGAAGTAAAACTGGTTCCCGGTGTAAATGTTACAGAACCTGTAAATTCCAGTTTTTCGGTAACCATTCTCTTATACATTGCCCCAAAATTGAAGCTAAATCCCAGAATGTCCGATCTGTTATAGGTACGAGTGCCATATTGAAGACTATCCTTTTGGGTGATGGCCGTATTTTCTATTTTCCCAAAGTTGTAATTTGCATCTATACCTAAGCTCAATTGGGGTGTCACTTGATAGCCAAGTGAAAGATAAGCTCTGTTTAAGCCGCCGCTGCCTTCATATTGTGTAAGGCCATCAGGTAATTCGGAATAGAAATCATAGCCCACTGAAGTATAAGGAATAACTCCAAAACCCATTCCGAATTTTCCCATAGGAATGCCCATAGCGATATAATCTAGAGTGGTTGTGGAAACATTTTGGCTGTCTGTTTCATTTTTTTGTGTCGAAGCTTTATGGCTTCCACCTACAGAAAAGTTAACCAATCGCAAACTTGAATAGGAGGCTGGATTTTGAAGATTAAGGTGGATGCTGTCCGAGAAAACCCCCAGTCCTCCCATAGTCCTGTTTTCAACCGTTCCACGGAATTTTAAGGTACCAATACCATAATAGGAATATGGAGATGTGGTTCCTTCCTGGGCCACTGTTACACCTGCAATAAGTATAAATAAACCGACTATTATTTGTCTAAACATCAATGTTTGTTATATTCTAAAATATGGTTCAAGCCCTCCAATAAAAAATTTGAGTTGGCAAAGATGTCATTTTTTATGGTATCTCGCAAAAAATGTGCGTCTCCTCCTGTTAAAATAACTGTTAAATTCTCGTAATTATTTTTATAAGCTTCAATAAAGCCATCTATTTCGTACAAAACCCCGTTCACAACTCCAGCGTGTATAGATGTTGCGGTGCTGTTTCCGATTAATAATTTTGAATTATTTGCTTCCAATAACGGTAGTTTATCCGTAAATGTATGTAAAGATTTATATCGCAACGATATACCGGGTGAAATTGCACCACCTAAATATTCATTTTCTGAGTTTATAAAATCATAGGTTATACACGTTCCTGCATCGATTACCAATACATTTTTATTTATATATAAATGTACTGCTGCACTCGCTAATGCGATGCGATCGATACCCAAGGTTTTTGGGGTCCCATATTTATTAATGAATGGAACTGTGGTCGTGTGGTCCAACAGTAAAACATTACAAAGCTTTTCCAGTTTTGAAATTTGCTGTTCAGAAAAGTGGGCAACCGAGGAAACAATGCTATTATCTATAGAAGGGAAATTTTCAAAAAACTCTCCCAGCGTAGCCAAAAAGTCTGTTTTTACACAAGTTTTTTTATGTTTTAAAATTCCAGAATCAAACACGGCAAGCTTTACAAGTGTGTTCCCAACATCAATTACGAGGTTCATTTTTTTAAATAAGGCAATAAAAATACAACTACGTTAACGAAGTAATTGTTAAGGCTCTATTAAATTGAGCAAAGATTATCTGTTTATTTTTTTAATTATTGTTTTGCAAAAACGAAAATAGCTTTATATTTGCCGTCTCAATAATGGTGCCTTAGCTCAGTTGGTAGAGCAACGGACTGAAAATCCGTGTGTCCCTAGTTCGATTCTTGGAGGCACCACATAGAAAAATCGCAATCGTCTTATTATAAAGATATTGCGATTTTCTTGTTTTATAAAGGTGTTTAAAAGTGTGTCTTTTTAATCATTTCATCAAAAGGAACGATAGTCACAAACCCTCTTTTTCTGAAATATTCCATATCCGAAACATCTCCTGTAACCAAAACAAAATCCCCACCCCAAGCGCCCAAGCTCTTAATAGTATTAGGGTAATCGCTAAAAAGTTGCTCTTTTATAGTTGGAAGGTTGATGGTTTCTGAAATAATTGTTTCGTGTGCATTCATCAATTTTTCGAAATCTGAAAGCGTATAGCACAACAATAATTTATTGCTAATGGCTGAAATCCGTTGAAGGGTTTTTTTACTCACAGAAGCATTTTTATATCTCGAAATTCCTTCTTTACTATCCTGCTTTTCATTCAAATGCACAAAAAATAAGGAATCTGTAAAATCCCAGGAAAGGTGTGCTTTTCTAAATTCAGGAACTCCTTTTTTAATTTCATATAAAATAGGAGCATCATTCTGCGCTGCTGCAATATCGTACCCGCTTCCGCCAAAGCTGTTGGCGAGCAAAGCAAAACCATCTACTTCTGCCCATTGCGCAATGTTGTTTATTAAAGTGGAAGAAGAACCCAAACCCCAATTCCGCGGGAAATCCAGTGTCGTTTTAACTTGAATTCCTTCATATTTGGAAAGAAAATCGGGATTCAACTTTTGCGCTTCGCGAAGTATTTTTGATACAGTTTTTGAAATTTCACTTTTCTTATTTTGGCTTTCAAAATTCTTTAAATCGAAGAAATCCTCAAACCAAACCGTCCCTTTTTCATCAAAGCTTTTCCAATGAATTCCTCCTTTTTTTGAAGCAGAAACTTCCAAAGATTGCCTATATTTTGTGGGAATGGCTAAGGCAGTCGCACCACCAAGAACCACATATTCGCCGGTGAGTAATAATTTTCCGTTGCTATGGAATTTCTGCATAACTACATTCTAAAGTTTTCCAAAAAAGAAACAACTGCGCTATGTGAAACTGCATTCTCTTTAAAATAATTTAAAGCCTCATTTTTTTCTTCTTTTGTAGCATGCAACTGGTTCAAAATATTCATCAGGTGCATTTTCATATGTCCTTTTTGAATGCCCGTGGTAACCAAGGACCGGACGGCTGCAAAGTTTTGAGCAAGCCCGGCAACGGCCATAATCTTCATCAACTCCTTGGCATTTGGTTTCTGGAGGATTTCAAAAGCCAGTTTTGTCAATGGGTGGAGTGATGTCAATCCGCCAACAGTTCCAACGGCTAATGGCAATTCAATCCAAAAAGTGAAAACATCATCCTCAATTTTCGCGTGTGTCAAACTACCGTAATAGCTGTTTCGGGCGGCGTAAGCATGTACTCCGGCTTCCACGGCACGAAAATCATTTCCCGTTGCCAAAACAACTGCATCCACGCCGTTCATAATTCCTTTATTATGGGTTACGGCACGTCGCGATTCGGTTTTGGCAATTTCAATGGCGCGTACAAACTTTTCTGCAAATTGTTTTCCGTCGAAATGTTTTGTGGTGAGTTCTTCTACTTTGCAACTCACTTTGGCACGGACCAAACATTCGGGAACGTAATTGGAAAGAATGCTCATGACCACTTCCGGATAGGTATCATCTTTTTGGAAGGTTTCAAAGTTTTTGGCTTCTTCCTCAAAAGTATTTGCCATTTGCTCCAAACAACTATTGATGAAATTAGCGCCCATGGCATCCAAGGTTTCAAAAGTGGCATGAAGGTAATAATAGCCATTCAAAATATGCGATTTGTCAACCAGTGAAAGTTCCAAAATTCCACCGCCACGGGCTTTCATGTTTTTTTCGATAGCTTGGATACTTCCGAGAAGTTTCGGTTTTACCACTTCAAAAAATGCTTCAATGCTTTTTTCACTTCCGTAGAAATTGAAATGAATTTGCCCGTTTTTTTCCGTTGAAATCACTTCCGCTTTAAACCCGCCTCTTTCCAGCCAAAATTTTGCTGCATTACTTGCCGCGGCAACGACTGAACTTTCCTCAGTCACCATTGGCAGGGCAAATAATTTTCCGTTAATCAAAAAGTTTGGGGCAATACCGAAAGGCAAGTAATAATTGGAAAGTGTATTCTCAATAAAATCGTCGTGAAGCTGCTGTAGTTGCGCATCTTCATTCCAGTATTTTTTAAGAATTTGCACGGAATCAGGATTGTTTTGCAGGTAATTTTCTGCAAGCCAATTAATTTTTTCCTGCTTTGATTTTTTTGAAAATCCAGAAACGGGTTGATTCATTTAAATAAATATCATTTAGTTGCAAAGATAGTGAAGCCCCCTAGCCCCCGAAGGGGGAATTCCTAAAAAAATTGTTTTATTGACGATTATTGGCATTAAAAAAGGTTTTTAAGAACTAAAATCTGTTCTCAAAAACCTTTTTATTCAACTTAAAACGAAAATCAATCTATTTTAAGTTTCTTTAATTTGGGCGTCCTTGGTTGGTTTTGGGCGCACGTTAAACTTTTTTCGTTTAGGCCGTAATTTGCCGAAACTGCCAATGCTAATCTTGCCCCGTTTTGTTTTTTTGTCACCTTTGCCCATTACTTCTTGTTTTGTTGTTTTTTGATGGTTTTCTCATCTATGTCAAACTCATTGGTTTGCTTATTTGTCTTTCCCGTTGGGTTTGTGGGATGTTTTTGTTCTGTCTTTCTTTCAAATTTCTTCTCCATAATATTGTCTTTTTCTCGTTAATAATTGAATTCCTAAAATAGAAAATGCAAATCACAAATTCCCTTAAACCATTGCTAAAGAATGGTTAAACCTTCCGAATGGAACGTGAAAATGCAGAAATTCCGGCTATTCCTTTTTCCGAAAGCATTTTTATAAAGGCACTGCCAATAATTGCCCCTTTGGAATGTTTTGTTGCTTGCTGAAATGTTTCGGAATTGTTTATTCCGAACCCAATAATCTGTGGATTTTTAAGTGAAAGCGAAGCTATCCTTTTAAAATAATTTTCCTGTTCCAACCCAAACCCTGAAGAGCTTCCAGTAACACTCGCGCTGCTCACCATATAAATAAAGCCTTCGGAAGCTGCGTCAATCTGCCGGATACGTTCTTCGGAAGTCTGGGGCGTTATCAAAAAAATATTTATAAGGTTGTATTTTCTGAAAATTTCGGCATAATGTTCCTCATATTCCGCCAAGGGAAGATCGGGTAGAATCAGGCCATCAATACCCACTTCAGCACATTTTTTACAGAAATTTTCCACTCCAAATTGAAGCACAGGATTAAAATACCCCATAAGTAGCAACGGAATTGAAACCGTTTTTCGAATGTCTTTTAATTGCTGAAAAAGCAAATCGGTAGTCATTCCATTTTTTAAAGCCACTTGCGAACTCGCCTGAATAATGGGCCCATCGGCCAAAGGATCGCTAAATGGCAAACCGATTTCTACCATATCCACGCCGTTTTCTTCCAATTGCTGAATTATTTCAACTGTATCACCCAGTTTTGGATAACCTGCGGTGAAATAGATTGAAAGTAATTTTTTATTTTCAGAAAGTTTTTGATTGATTCGATTCATTTTAAATATTGTTTTATATCCGTTAGAACGCAGTCGAGAACTAAAACCCTCTTCTTCAAAGAGGTCGCGACTGCGCTCGTCCAAGACAACGATTTTACTAATTAAAATGTTTAATATATGTATCCAAATCCTTATCGCCCCGCCCGCTTAAATTCAAAACCACTATATCATTCTTTTTAAATTTCCGGGATTCAAAAATGGCGAGGGCGTGACTACTTTCAATGGCGGGAATTATTCCTTCCAGCTTACAAAGTTGCATTCCGGCATCCATAGCTTCCTCATCGGTTATCGAAATAAATTCGCCGCGACCACTCGCAAAAAGATTGGCGTGCATTGGCCCAACGCCGGGATAATCCAAGCCAGCCGAAATAGAGTAGGGTTCCGTAATTTGTCCGTCCGGTGTTTGCATCAATAGTGTTTTGCTGCCGTGGATAATCCCCACCTTCCCTAAAGCGGAAGTTGCGGCACTTTCGCCACTGTCAATTCCCTTTCCGGCGGCTTCCACAGCGATAATTCCCACTTCCATCTTGTCCAAATAATGATAAAAAGCACCCGCTGCATTGCTGCCGCCGCCCACACAAGCAATCACAAAATCTGGGTTTTCCCGACCTTCCTTTTCGTTAAGTTGCTTTTTTATTTCTTCCGAAATTACACTCTGAAATCGAGCTACCATATCGGGGTACGGATGTGGGCCCACCGCGCTGCCTATAATATAATGTGTGTCCAACGGATTATTGATCCAATCGCGAATGGCTTCATTTGTGGCATCTTTCAAGGTTTTACTGCCACTGGTTGCGGGAACCACTTTTGCGCCCAGCATTTTCATCCGGGCTACGTTGGGTGCTTGACGTTTTATATCAATTTCACCCATAAAAACAATACATTCCAAACCCATCAATGCACAAACGGTAGCGGTGGCAACGCCGTGTTGTCCAGCGCCAGTTTCGGCAATAATTCGGGTTTTGCCCAATCGTTTTGCCATTAAAATCTGGCCAATGGTGTTGTTCACTTTATGTGCTCCCGTATGGCAAAGATCTTCGCGTTTTAAATAGATTTTGGTGTTGTATTTTTCCGAAAGGCGTTTTGCAAAATACAGTGGTGTTGGCCGTCCTACATAGTCTTTCAGCAATTGGTGGAATTCTTTTTGAAAAGATTCCTCGGCCATTACTTTCAAATAATTCTGCCGCAGTTCCTCCACATTCGGGTAGAGCATTTCAGGGATATACGCGCCGCCAAACTCGCCGTAGTAGCCTTTTTCGTTTACGTTATAATTCGGAGGCGCAGCCGAAGGAATTTGTTTGTTTAATTTCATAAGATTCTATTTATACCTACAAGGTTCTGGAAACCTTGCAGGAGTTTAATATCCTTTCTCCCGGGTTCAGTTTCAAACCTACTATTCACATCAATTGCATAAATTGGAAGATCTGTTTTAAGTAACTTTTTTAATGCTTCAACTTCTTCCAGACCAATGCCTCCGCTTAAAATAAAGGGTTTTTTTGAAGGATATTTTTTTAGAATTTTCCAATTGAAAGTATAGCCGTTTCCACCCTTTTCCTTTCCTTTTGTGTCGAATAGGAATTTATCTACCACAATTTCAAAATGTCTTAAAATTTCAAAATCGAACTCCTCTTTGATTGAAAAAACTTTCCATATTTCAACTACTGCAGAATTGTCTGGTCGAGCGCAGTCGAGACCTTTATTTAAGCGAATACAAAAATCTGCCGTTTCTTCTCCGTGCAATTGAATTACATCAAGTTTGAATTGTTTTGTTTTTTCTAAAATTTCATCCAAGGAAGCATCCACAAAAACGCCAACTTTCTTTATTCCAAGCGGTAGCGAAGGAATCTCACCTTCAAAAAACCTCGGACTTTTTTCATAAAAAATAAAGCCCAAATAATCTGGTTGAAGTGTTACAACTTCGGCGATGTTAAGTTTCATTCCGCAGATTTTCAGCCCCACTCCAGTCCGCCACGGCGGAGAGGGAGTTTGTTCATTTTTTTTCATCTCAGTTTTTCAATAAATTGTTTTGCGGTTTGGCCGGGATTTTCGGTTTTCATAAAATTTTCGCCAATCAAAAATCCTTCAAAACCGTAGGTTCTCAAATCTTTTATGGTTTCAACGTCGCTGATTCCGCTTTCGGAAATTTTAACAAAATCCTTCGGAATTTCTTCGGAAAGTTTTTTACTGATGTCTATATCTACTTTGAAATTTTTCAAGTTTCTGTTGTTTACACCAATCATATCCACATTCGGTAAAAGAGATTTTTGAAGTTCTTCGAGATTGTGGACTTCCAATAAAACATCGAGTTTTAAGCTTTTCGCCAAAAATGAAAACTGTTTCAGTTCTTCTACTGAAAGACAAGCTGCGATCAATAAAATTGTATCGGCGCCGTATGCTTTCGATTCGTAAATTTGATAGGGGTCAATTATAAATTCCTTCCGAAGAATGGGAACTGAAACCGTCTTTTCGGCAACCAATAAATCGTCCAGCGATCCGCCGAAAAAATTGGAATCGGTTAATACTGAAATTCCCTTTGCACCTGCATTCTCATAACCGGAAACCACTTCAGGTAACAAAACCTTGTCATTTATCACCGATTTGCTGGGCGAACGGCGTTTGTGTTCTGCAATAATTCCCGTGGTTGAAATGCGCAAAGCTTCTGCCAACGATTTGGTTTCTTTGGCAAAAAGTGGAAACTTTTCAAGCAAACGGGTTGGGATAGCTTCTTTTTTTGCAGCAACTTCCTTGCGTTTGTAAGTGGTTATGGTATCTAAAATGTTCATTCTTCGTTAATCGTTAATCGTTAATCGTTAATCGTTAATTCGTTAGCTGGGGAATCAGTATTTTGAAAGGCTCGCGATAAATCGGTGCGCCTACGATATTTGTTGTAATTTCTTCAATGATTGCAACGCTTTGCCAGCTTGCAAAGATTCTTTCGCTTTTTCAAATCCTTCATTTATCGTGCAACTTTCAACTACTGAAATCGCCATTCCGGCATTGGCGCAGACCACGTTATTTTGGGCTTTGGTACCTTTTCCGTTGAGGATATTCAGAAAAATTTCAGCTGAATCTTTTACAGATTCACCTCCAAATATTTCAGATTCCGCAATCTGTTTCACTCCAAAATCCTCGGCAGTTAAAATATTCTCAGAATTTTTTGAAATCACTTTAATGGGACCTGTCAGTGAAATTTCATCATAACCATCCATCGCGTGAAGCACGGCGTAATTTTTCTCGCTTTTTTGATAGAGATAGCCGTACATTCGGGCCAATTCCAAATTAAAAACCCCAACCAATTGGTTCTTCGGAAATGCAGGATTTACCATAGGTCCGAGCATATTGAAAAATGTTTTCACGCCTAATTCCTGTCTAATCGGCGCCACATTTTTCATGGCAGGGTGGAAGAGGGGCGCGTGCAAAACACAGATTCCGGCTTCGTCCAAACAACGCGTTAAAAAATCTTTTTCATTGCTGAATTTTATACCCAAAGCTTCCATTACATTGCTGCTTCCGCTAACAGAAGAAACGCCATAATTGCCGTGTTTGGTAACATTTACTCCAGCACCCGCCGTTACAAATGATGCCAAGGTTGAAATATTAAACGTGTTTTTACCATCGCCGCCCGTGCCGCATAAATCTATGGTGTTGTATTCGCTGAAATCTACCGACAGGCACAGGTCTAACAGGGCATCGCGGAAGCCTTCCAATTCTTCCAAACTTACGTTTCGCATCATATAAACCGTTAAAAAAGCGGCGATCTGGCTTTGATTGTATTTACCTTCGGAAATATTTACCAAAACTGTTCGTGCTTCTTCTTTGTTGAGTTGCTCGTGGTTTATTAATCTGTTTAAAATCTGTTTCATTCTAACTCTCAATCCAATTTTTAATAATCTTTTTTCCCACTGGCGTTAGCACACTTTCAGGGTGAAATTGTACGCCACAAACGTCGTAAAATTTGTGACGGACGGACATAATCTGCCCATTTTCATCTACAGAGGTAATTTCCAAGACCTCCGGAAAATCTTCTTTTGAAATCACCCAACTATGGTAACGACCTATTTCGAACTCTTTATCGATTCCTTTAAAAAGCGGCTCGTTTTCTGAAATAACGGTTGCAGTTGTGGCAACGCCGTGAAAGACTTTGCTCAGGTTTTCCAATTTCCCGCCAAAAACTTCCCCAATTGCCTGCTGGCCCAAACACACGCCCAAAATTGGTTTTGAAGTTGCATATTTTTGAATTACTTCCTTAAGCAAACCCGCTTCATCGGGAATGCCCGGACCCGGTGAAAGTAGAACTTTATCGTAGTTTTCTACTTCTTCCAAATAAAATTTATCGTTTCGTTTTACGGTTACCTTGCAATCTAATTCCTCTAAATAGTGAACCAGATTGTACACAAAACTGTCGTAATTGTCTATTACTAAAATTCTAAGCCCCACTCCAACCCTTCCCGAAGGGGAGGGAGTATTTTTCGGGTTTTTATTTATTTTTTTGTTTTTCATTATAAATTGAGTTTAAATTCCCCCT
Source organism: Aequorivita sp. CRS11 (assembly GCF_059693805.1). Lineage (NCBI taxonomy): Bacteria > Pseudomonadati > Bacteroidota > Flavobacteriia > Flavobacteriales > Flavobacteriaceae > Aequorivita > Aequorivita sp. CRS11. Next base: position 35,667 of record NZ_JCATIG010000007.1, on the reverse strand, counting down.
TCGGGGGCTAGGGGGCCATTGTTTCAGCTAATTCCAACGCTTTTGTTAATGCGCCGAGTTTGTTATAAACTTCCTGTAATTCGTTTTCCTCATTGCTTTCCGAAACCACGCCAGCGCCAGCTTGATAGTGTAATGTGTGGTTTTTGCTTACAAAGGAACGGATGATTATGGCGTGATTAAAATTACCGCTGAAATCCATAAAACCAATGGCACCACCGTAAAATTCGCGACTTGTGTTTTCGTATTTTTCCAATAATTGCAAGGCTTTATGTTTTGGTGCGCCGCTCAAAGTCCCTGCAGGAAAAGTATCGGCAACAATCTGCATTGTTGACGTTTTTGCATTTTTGGTAGCAGTAACTTTACTCACCAAATGGATTACGTGCGAAAAAAATTGAACCTCGCGATACGTTTCCACTTTTACATTCGTGCCGTGGCGGCTTAAATCGTTTCGCGCCAAATCGACCAACATTACGTGTTCACTGTTTTCCTTTTTGTCCTCTGAAAGTTTTTTGGCGAGCTCGGCATCCTGCTCGTCGTTGCCGGTGCGTTTGAAGGTTCCCGCAATTGGGTGGATTTCTGCTGTATTTCCGTTTACGACCAACTGCGCTTCGGGCGAACTTCCAAATATTTTAAAGTTTCCGTAGTCGAAATAGAAAAGATAAGGTGAAGGATTCACGCTTCGCAAGGCCCTGTAAACATTAAATTCATCGCCTGTAAATTGTTGTGAAAAGCGTTTGCTCGGCACAATTTGGAACACGTCGCCGCGCTGGCAATGTTCCTTACATTTTCGCACCAACGCCTTAAAACCTTCATCATCCAAATTTGTACTGTAATTGCCCTTTCTTTCAAACGGGTATTCTGCAAAACTTTTCGACTTTAAAATCTGTTCAATCTGTGGAATATTATTTTCAGAATCAAAACAATGCGCAAAAATATAAGCTTCGTTATTGAAATGGTTTATCGCGATGATATTTTGATAAACTGCATAATATAGATCGGGCATTCCGAGGTTTTCTTCCTTTTTTGAAAGCTCAATATCTTCAAAATAACGCACCGCATCAAAAGCCATAAAGCCGAAAAGTCCGTTGTTAATGAATTTAAATTTACTTTCTTCCGAAGAAAAAGAGGAGGAAAATTCGTCTAAAATAGTTGGAACATTCGTGTTTTCAGAAATTTCAATTTTTGAACTTTTTCCATCGGGAAATTGCTGAAAAATGGTTTCATTTTCCACTTTTATGGAAGCGATTGGGTTGAAGCAGATATAGCTAAAACTGTTATTATTGGCGTGATAATCGCTACTTTCCAGCAACAGGCTGTTCGGGAATTTATCACGAAGTCGCAAATACACAGAAACCGGTGTGAGGGTGTCTGCCAATAGTTTTTTTGAATATGTTTTTAAATCGTATTTCATTTCGTTAAAATGTGTGAATAAAAAAAGGCTTGTCGTGATTGACAAGCCTTTTCGTATATTTTATACTATAGGTGTACTGCTCACGAGGTTTTTCGTAAGTTTTTCCACCACCAAGTATTTTGTGTAAATGTGTTCATTGTTTCAGGTTCAAATATAGAATTTTTTTTGAAGACTGTTTTCATTTATTGCAAAATTTCAAAATTCAAGTTTGAAATGAAACTTTTTGGTAAAGGTTGAGTCTATTAATCTTACGTTAATGAATTGTTCTAATTGATACACTTTCAATATTTTTAGAAAATGAAATTACTGCCAATATTACTTTTTTTTATATTGCTTCAAAGCTGTTCAGATAAAAAATCTGAATCAGTTGAAATTGCAATGAAGGAAGTTAATCGAACTGAAGAAAGATTTTTCAATTCAAAAAAAGTTGTTTCCCTCAATTTTGAAGAACTGGAACAACAATATCTTCAAAAGAAAAATGATTCAATTTATATTATAAACTTTTGGGCTACTTGGTGCAAGCCTTGTATCAAAGAGCTTCCATATTTTGAAAAATTAGCCTTTGACTATTCAGATAAAAAAGTAAAATTATTGTTGGTAAGCCTTGATTTTCCTGACAAAGTGGACAGCCAAGTAATACCTTTTATTGAAAGAAATAATATAGAGTCTGAAGTTGTTCTTTTGGACGATGCCGATGCCAACAGTTGGATTCCGAAGGTTTCACCACAATGGAGCGGTGCCATTCCCGCAACGGTGATATATAAAAATGCCAACCGAAAATTTTATGAACAATCATTTACTTTTGAAGAACTTGAATCTGAATTACAAACATTTCTATAAAAATTTAAATTATGAAAAAGATATTTACAAGCATATCATTTGCAGCTATTGCATTAATCGCTTTAAACAGCTGCAAAAACGAACCGACAGATAAAAGCTCAGATTTTGCCCTAAACGAAATCGTACAGCCTGAATTCACAGAGATTGTATCAGAAACTGAAACGAAAGGATATACTATTGGTGATGAAGCCACAGATTTTAAACTGAAGGACGTAAACGGAAAAATGGTTTCTCTTTCCGATTATAAAGATGCCAAAGGTTTTATTGTGATTTTCACCTGCAACACTTGCCCGTATGCAGTTGCGAGCGAAGAAAGAATGGTTGTTCTGGATCAGGAATTCAAATCAAAGGGGTATCCCGTAATCGCAATTAATCCAAATAATCCGGAGGTTCAGCCAGATGATACGTATGAACTAATGCAGAAAAAAGCCAAGGAAGCAGGTTTTACTTTCCCATATTTGTATGACGAAAGCCAAACAATCTATGCAAAATACGGCGCCACAAAAACGCCGCACGTTTATCTACTGCAAAAAGAAGATGGAAAAAATATCGTGAAATACATTGGTGCCATTGACGATAATGTTCGCAATGCAACCGAAGTAAAAGACAGATTTTTGGCCAACGCCGTAAATGAATTGCTTGCGGATAAAGAAATATCAGTGAAAGAAACCAAAGCGATTGGTTGTTCTGTGAAGCAGTAAAAAAAATAGAGAGAATTTTTAAAACCGAAGACATTTGTTTTCGGTTTTTTTATGAATAAACCCTTCTCATTTATTATTTTTACAAAAAATTTACATTATGGCAGACTTGACACAAGAACAGTGGAGCGAACAACTTAAAAACGATGATAATGCGGTAATAATTGATGTTCGTACCGATGCTGAATTTGAAGAAGGATATATTCCGGGAGCGGTGCAGATAGATATTTTTAACGGTGCCGAATTCCTTAAAAAAGCTAAGGAATTAGACCCCCAAAAAAGTTATTACGTTTACTGTCGCTCCGGAGGCAGAAGTGGTCAGGCCTGTATGTTGATGAACTCCGTTGGCGTGAAAAACGCTTACAATTTAAAAGGAGGGATTATGGAATGGGAAGGAGAAATAGTTGATTAAAAAATAGATTAATATGAAGAATTTGGCTTTGGTTTTTGGATTGGTTATGGCACTGTTTTTTATTTCCTGTAAAGAAAACACTACAGCGCAGGAAATAAAGGTAATATCTCCCGAGGAAGTTTATGACGCCGTACGTGATAATCAAAACTTGCAATTAGTAGATGTGCGAACCCAAGATGAGTATGGGGAAGATCATCTAAAAACTGCCCAAAATATTTGCGTGACAGATGATGATTTTAAGGAAAAAGTTGCTAAACTTGATAAAAACGAACCAATTTACCTTTACTGTCGAAGTGGAAAAAGAAGTGCCAAAGCAGCCCAAATATTGAAAGAAATGGGTTTTAAAGAAATTTACGATATGGAAGGTGGCTTTTTAAATTGGGAAAGCCAAGGTCTTCAGGAAAAAAATTAAAAATCTGTTAATTGCTTTCCTAATTTTTTAACTCATTATACAATTATGAGTTAAACTCACGCTAAAAAGGTTTTGTGTAAAAATTTTATATAGCTACTTTACGTATCTTAATTAATAGATATGTAAGGTTATGAAAGAAATAGAAAATAATGTACAACTGAAAATACGCAAGCTTGTGGAACATAGTTGCAACTTCGATATTCGTCCCACAAAAGAATTCCAACAACTGCATACATCTTTGCTTAAGTTCTATTTCAACGCTGTTGATGTAAATATTGATTATCAAGAAAAATTGATTTCTATTTGGAATACCAAGCCTTTAACCACAAATCCGTTACGGCTTTATGATTTAAATGAAGCTATTGCAGATTGGGTGGGTTATACAGATTTGCAAGAGACTCTTGATGGTTGCATTGAAGATGGTCATCTCCAAACCAATTTTTATAAAAAACTACTTTTGAAATATGGTGAATATCTTCCAAACGAAGACGATGCCATGAGCGCCTAATTTAATTTCCTGTAAATTTAAACCCTGCCGAAATTAGACTGTAATGCAAACCAGTGTTGCGCTTATAATAGTCATATTTTAAATCTACAGTTTTCAACCCAAAATTTGCCAATTTCAGCTTTGTAAAAATATCTGTATACCCAACTCCGAAACCGAACTGGTTTGCCGAAAATTCAGAAAGATCATAATCTGAAGTGTAAAACTCATAAGTTGATAAAGCTGTTTCATAAGGATAAAAATAGTCGGCTGCAGTTTGATTGTAAAAACGATAGTTCGGGTACAACGTGAATTTATCCGTGATTTTTATAGGAATTTCGATACTTGCTGTATGCGAGTTTATTCCCCAATCATCAAAATAGTAACGATAATAGGTTCTTAAAACGAACATTTCATTAATAAAATAATTCAACCTTCCGCCCACAGCAGTTTTAAAGCGAGTGTTCGGCAATCTTTCAATGTCATCAGCTAGTTGAAAATTTTCACGAAAACGATCTGGCATATCATTAAAATAAACCCTTTGGAATGGTGTGGATAGAAGACCTTGTTGCTGAACAATATCTAAAGAAAGCATCCCTTGAAGGTTTTGTGATAATATTTGTGAAAACCCAAATCCTAAGGAATAGGAATTTCTGTTTTTCTTATCCAGGCCAATAAAATTTGAAGACTCTCGTAGCTCTATGGGGTATAATAATTTCCAGGTATCTATATATACATTGGCGTGGACACTTAATTCGGTGTTCTTTTCATTAAAAAGTTTGGTATAACTTCCGCCAAAACCTAAGGAAAAATAATCATACTCTGATGAAACGGAAATCTTGGCGCTTACTATGTCGTTACGGTCATCGCTGCTATGTGAATAGCCAAAATTCCCACCTGCCCAAAGATCGCTTGCAGAAGCACCTGACGACGCTACAAAAGGGTCGGCAGGGCTATCGCTATCAAAAGGATCTACGTTGCTTGAGGATGCGGACGTATAGGCTGAAACACCAGCATCAATCGTTAAAACATCGTCATCATTCAATGGAATTGCGACAACAATAGTAGGGGTAAAGTCTGTAAGTTTTTCTGTTCCAAAACCACCACTTACTGCAGCGTTTTCTCCGTCTTGATTGTAGTAGCTTACAAGAAAATCAACTTCTGGAGCTTCTAGCACACGTTTTTTATATGTGGAAGTAGAATCTTGGGCAAAGATTGTTGCCGCAAATAGAAAGATAAATAAGCCATATAGATTCTTCATAAAATATTAATTACAGCCACAGCCGCCCCCTGTTTTACCTCCGTTAGCACCAGAAGCGGCTTCACGGTACGCCTGTGCATTAATTTCAAATCTATCAACAGGTTTGTCTCCCAAAACCATATCAGGATCGTTGAGGTTTATTTTTTCATATTCCTTTACAACCGTACAGGAGCCTAATAAACCCATCAGGCACAAAAGTATTACTATGTTTTTTATAATTTTCATGCTGTTATTGCAAACTGTATCGTTTACTTTTTAATGGTTTCAATTTCTATATTTTTTGAAGTGAAAACCTCACCTTTTTCATCAATAATAATACACTCTATTTTAGGTAGTTGGTTTGTAAAATCAATCCCGACTTCTCTTCCCATCACAAAAATGGAAGTGGCTAAAGCATCGGCAATTTCAGCTTTTGGAGCGAACACCGTTGCGCTTATAATTCCTGTTGCAGGATAGCCAGTTCGCGGATCAATTATATGTGTGTAACGAATTTCATTGAAAGTTACGTATTTTTCATAATTCCCTGAAGTTACAACAGCATTATTGTATAAAGGAAGCAGCGCAAAAGCTTTGTTTTTATCCATTGGATTGGTAATAGCCACTTTCCAAAATTCACCGTCAGGTTGGTTTCCCCAAGTGTTCATGTCGCCTGAAGCATTTATTATTCCTGCATCCACTCCTCTTTCCATCAACAATATTTTAGCCTTATCGGCCGCATAGCCTTTGCCTATGGCGCCAAAGCCTATTTTCATTCCCTCCAATTTCAGAAAAACGGTTAAATTTTCAGGATCTAGAATAATATTTTGATACCCAACATTTGCAACGGATTGTTTTATGGCTTTTTCGGAAGGCATTTCGGTCATACTGCCGTCAAATTTCCAGATTTTATCCATCGAAGCAAAACTGATATCGAAAGCGCCGTCGGTCAATTTTGAAATTTCAACGGATCGGCCAATCAAATTGTAGAGTTCTTCATCAACCTTTACGGGTTTGATCCCAGCATTTCTGTTTATTTCTGAAGTTTGTGAAGCTGGGTCCCAGGAGGAAATTAGTTTTTCGATACGGCTTATTTCGCCAACCGCCATATCTATATAATTGTTTGCTTCGGTTGAATTTTTGGCAATTACGGTAATCTCAAATCGACTGCCCATTAATTTTAGCGTACGCTTGAAAGTTTCCTGTGAGAACGTCAAATTCACACAAAGCAGCACAAAAACCAAGGATGTTGTTTTTTTCAAACTAATTTATAAACGATTCAAGTTTTTTAATGTATTCCGTGGGTGTTGTATTTTCATATCCTGCTTCTCCTAAAATTGCGCCTTCTTTATCAAGGACAACTACAAAGGGAAAATATCCTTGTTTGTTATATTTTTCAGCAAGTTGATTGTTCTTTTGTTGTAGTTCATCTGGCAATGCATTTTTCTTTTTCCGCGGAAAATCTGCCTGCAACATTACAAAATGGTCTTTAGCATAGGTTTTGAATTCCTCAGTGCTCCATATTTCCCGATCAAGTTTTATGCAGGGCGCGCACCAATCGCTTCCCTGAAAAACAAGGATTATTGGATGATTTTCTTCGGAAGAAATTTGTATTGCGGTTTCAAAATCGGTATGCCATTCTTGGGCGGAAAGCGTTATTGAAAATACAATTGCAACAATTAAGGGGATTATTTTCTTCATCAGGAAAGTTTAATATTTCCTAAAACGTTCGTAATTCAAATTTAGTGTTAAAGATTATGAACAAAGTATTTGCTAAAAACTTTAATTTTTTATTATTTTTTTTGAAATAGTGTGTTCATCTCCAGAAACAATCACAATTGTGTAAATTCCATTTTGGAATCTATTAAAATCATATTCTATTTCAACAGCATTATTGTTAAAAAGTTCAGTTGCTAAAAGCTGTCCCAAGGGATTATAGATTTCCAATTTTCGGATTGCGTCTTTGCTTTTTATTTTGAAATAACCATTTGTTGGATTGGGAAAAACTTGAATTTTATTTTCGGCCAATAAATCCTGTACACCTAAAAATTCATTGTCCAAACGACATACAATTGCGTTTCTATGTATATTGTTTGCATCTTCGGTGACGCCAAAGGCTAAAACTTTATTGTCTGCTTGCAATGCCAAATCAGTAACATAATTTGTGTCTGAACCGCCAAAGTTGGTTATAAAAGTTCCGCTATCTCCAAAATCTGAATAGATGCTACCATCATTATTTAATTTGATTACGAAAAAATCTGTTTGCTCGAAAGGAAAAGGCATCGAGGCACCGCCACCCAAAATAATTTTTCCGTCGCGCTGAACTGCAATACTTCTAAGCCGATCATTGGCTCCAAAATAAGTTTCCATAACTACTTTTCCATCTTGTCCAAAAGTTAGATCCAGTGTGCCGTCATTGTTAAATTTTGCAACTGCTGGTTTAATTCCGCCAAACCCTCCGGTGCCCCCGGAATACTGGTAGTTTCCTCCGAGAATTATTTTATTACCCAAAACAGCTATATCATCTACCTCTCCTAAGTTTGAATCTGGTCCGAACGTAGTAATTACAGTTCCGTTGTTTCCAAATGAAGTATCCAAGGTTCCGTTTTCATTAAACCGCGTTATAACAGGATGGTAATCATCCCCATTATTATAGGAAGGGCCTCCAGCAAGTATTTTGTCTTCCCAATCTATTTTAATAGCAAAGCAAAGATCAAAACGATAATTTGTAACGTCTGTAATTTTGGTGCCATTATCCCCGAATGTTGTATCTAAAGTTCCGTCTAGGTTTCGCCTTGAAAAACTGTACATATTGTTAAAGCCATCAAAGAACTGACTCTGGACAATTATTTTGCCAGTTGACTGTTGGTCAATTTTACTTCCTCCCAAAATAGATTGAATTCCTCCGTCTCCAAATGTTGGATCTAGATTGCCATTTTGGTCAATTCGTATTAATTTCGCTTCACTTTCAATGGAGCCACAAATCAATATTTTTCCGTCAGATTGTAAAAGCATGGAATTGAAATAGGAAGTGTTGGTTCCGTTGTTCGGAAAATATAATTGGCCATTTTGTCCAAATGAAGTGTCAATTTCCCCATTATTTGTTAACTTATAAATGTAAAACCCACGATTATAAGTAGCTCCATTTTGTCTCAATTCACTATTTACGCCTAAAATTATTGAATTGTTCTCCAAAAGAAGTAAGTCTATCGCCCTTGCGCCTTTATCCATATAGGCAAATCTCGTGGTCCCTTGGTCACCAAAACCTAAATCCAATACTCCTTCTTGTGAGAAAGAAAATTGAAAAAAAAGAAATGGCATTAAAGCTAATATTAATTTGAACTTTGCCATAAACCAGATTTAATTTTTTGCTAACCCAATTTACCAAATAAAATCATTTTTTCAATTCTAAATTCCCTTAAATTTGCAGCCTAAAATCCTTTCAATTGGCAAAACAGATCACAGATACCATCGTAATGATTCGTCCGGTTGCTTTCCGTATGAATGAGCAAACGGCAGTCAACAATTTTTTTCAGGAAGACCTCGCGCTTAAGAACGCTGAAATCAATGCCAAAGCGCAGGCAGAATTTGATGCTTTTGTACAAAAACTTCGTTCAGTGGGCGTTAACGTGATTGTTGAAAATGATGATTTAAGGATGGACACGCCAGATTCCATTTTTCCAAATAATTGGATTAGTTTTCACGAAAATGGCGATATCGGGCTTTACCCTATGTTTGCTGAAAACCGCCGTCGCGAAAGACGTGAGGAGGTTTTGATTCGTTTGGAGAATGAAGGTTTCATAATCAATAATATTTACGATTATACTCCTGCGGAAGACGAAGGATATTTTCTGGAGGGAACCGGAAGTCTTCTTTTAGACCGCGTAAACCACAAAGCATATTGCGCACTTTCAGCACGTGCCGATGAAGAATTGTTGATTGAATTCTGCGAGGATTTTGAATATTTACCTGTAATTTTTACCGCAAACCAAACCGTGGACGGCAAGCGCTTGCCCATCTATCACACAAATGTAATGATGTGTCTTGCAGAAAAATTCTGTGTGATTTGTTTAGACACCATTGACGATGCTTCTGAAAAGAAAAACGTGGTTCAGCATTTAAAAAAAGATGGGAAGGAAATCATAAAAATTACTGAAGCGCAAATGCACCATTTTGCGGGCAATATGCTTCAGCTTCAAGGCAAGGAAAAAAAATATTTGGTGATGAGCGCGGCTGCGCATGATAGTCTAAATAAAGAGCAAATTGTAGCGATTACAAAACACTGCGAAATCCTGAGTAGCGATCTTACCACCATCGAAACCTGTGGCGGCGGTAGCGCGCGCTGTATGATGGCTGAGGTTTTTCTGCCAAAGGCGTAATTAAGCCATGGTTTCTGTTTTCGCAATGTTCCGGATCATTCCCCCGAAAATAAAATAGTGAAAGGGAAGCATCAAGTACCAATATAAGCGCCCCCACAAACCTTTGGGTCTGAAAGTAGCGGTCTGTATCAATTCATTCTTATCATTTATGCAGAATTCCAACCAGGCCTCGCCGGGAAGCTTCATTTCGGCAAACAGCAGCAGTCTTTTACTTTCCCTGTCGGCGTAGAGCACACGCCAAAAATCCAACGCATCGCCAGTGTATATTTGGTCTGGGTGTGTTCGTCCGCGTCTTAGTCCAACGCCGCCCACAAGCCTGTCCATAAATCCGCGGATTTTCCAAAGTGAATTACCATAGTACCATCCGCGTTTCCCGCCAATTGCCCAAATATTGTTTAGCGCTCTTTCGGGATTGTCAACATTCAACACTTTTTTGTCTTTCAGGCAACCGTATTTAGGTACTTGAATGTACTCTTTCAAATTCGAAATTCTACCCGCAACCAGAGAATCTTTCCAGCTGGAAATCACAAGATTTTGTTCAATTTTCAGAAAAGCCTTTTTTATTGCTTCTTCGTAAGAAATGGGTTTGATATTTAAAATTTCCTGTAATTTATTATCCTTTGCCACAACCTCCATTTTCATACTGTCCACAAGGTTTACCGCCAATTTATAGGAAGTGGAGGTCACGAAATACAACCAATACGAAGAAAGTCGTGGCGACATAACCGGAACTGGAATTATCCAAAGTTTCAGTCCTCGGATCTTGGAATATTTCATCAGCATTTCCTTATAGGTCAATACATCGGGACCACCAACATCGAAAGACTTATCAAAACATTTTTCGTTGTCCAAAACGCCAGAAAGAAACGCAATCACATCGCGAATGGCAATGGGTTGAATTTTGGTCTTTAACCATTTTGGAGCGATCATTATTGGCAGTTTTTCACACAAATCCCGAATAATTTCAAAAGAAGAACTGCCGCTTCCCACTACGATTCCAGCACGTAGCACGGTAAGGTGATAGTTTCCTTTATATAAAATTTCCTCTACTTTTTTTCGGGAAGAAAGGTGTTTTGAAAGTTCTTCCTGATTTATAATTCCGCTTAAATAGATGACCTGTTTTACGGAAGTTGTAGCCATATATTTATTGAAGTTTTCTGCAGATCGGGCTTCAATTTCACCAAAATTTTTGGTTGAGCCACTCATTGAGTGAATCAAGTAATAAGCCGCATCAATATCTTTCGGAAAGGATGCTGTATTTACCTCTTCGGCAAAATCCACTTCAATAACGGTAACCTTTTTTGTGGTTTCTGGATCAAGTGGAAGTCTATTTTTATCGCGTACGGCGCAAATTATATCGTGTCCGTTTTCCAAAAGTTCGGGAAGCAAACGCATGCCAATATATCCGTTGGCTCCTGTGAGTAGAATTTTCAATTTAAAATATTTTGTTTAAAGATAGATTTTAATAACTAAACAAAAGTTAAAAACCCGTTAAGTTGTTGCAGTGCATCTTTTGCAATGCGGTATCTTTAAAACTTCAACCAAATAAATCTAAACATCATGAAAATTTTAAAAGTCGTATTGCTAATTGTAGGAGTGGTTTTGATATTTTTTGGACTTTATAATGCTTTTGTGCCGCAACAGGTTTTGGATATTGGCCCTTTGGAGGTAAATGCAAAGGAAGGATTGACCAACCAAACCTTGGGAATGATTGGCATTGGAGTTTTGGCGCTTATAGCCGGCGCCCTTCTTAAAAACCGCCGTTAATTTTTAAAGATTTATTGTTTGAAGAATTGAAATTACAGCTGCGCTTATATATTCTACACCGATTGAAATCACTATAAAACCTACAATTCGCGATATAGCATTGATGCCCGAAGCACCCAAAAATTTACTGATGTAGTGCGAACTCCTCAAAATGATAAATGTTGATAGTCCAACAGCTAAAACTGCAAGTATTACCCAAAAAATAGCTGCGGTGTTTTGATATTCCTGATTAAAAGTTATCAATAGTGAAATGGAGCCGGGGCCTGCAAGCATTGGGATTGCAAGCGGTGTAAGTGAAAATTTTTCACGCTTGTCCAAATCTTTTTGAACCCGCTTGTTCTTCATTCCTTTGTGTTTTGAAAAAGTTCCCGTCAAAAGCGCGAAGCCCGAGGTTACAATTATCATCCCGCCTGCAATACGCAAAGCATTCAAGCTTATCCCGAAAAAGGCCAAAAGATACGTTCCAGCAAAAAAGGATATGATCAAAATAACAATCACATTTACTGTAGTTAATAGCGAGGTTTTATTGCGTTCTTGAGTACTTTCATCACTCGTCAATCCTACAAATACGGGCACTGTTCCCAACGGGTTTATTACCGAAAAAAGTGCTGCAAATACATATAAAAAAATATCCATGGTTTTTTCGGCAAAGGACGCTTTGTTTTGGCTTTTGAAGTTTACCAAAAGTTTAAATGAAGGTTATCTGTGTCTGTTCGAGCACAGTCGAGAACCTTCAAAAACTATTAATTTAGGTTTCGACTGCGCTAAACCTGACATTCATCTATTTTTTTTAATCGCTCAATTCAAAAAAAGTATCTTTGCACTTTAAATTTTGAGTATGACACTTCAGCAAACATTGGAAACCCAAATTAAAACCGCAGTAGAAAAACTGTACGGTGCCAAACTTGAATCGGTAGAATTGCAGCCCACCCGCAAGGATTTTGAGGGCGATATTACTGCCGTTGTTTTCCCAATGTTGCGCGTGGTGAAAGGAAATCCCGCACAGATTGGCGAGGCCATTGGCAACTATTTGGTTGAAAATGTAAAAGAAGTTGAAAAATTCAATGTGGTGCAGGGTTTTCTGAATATTGTTTTGAGCGATTCGTATTATTTAAATTTCTTTAATTCAATTGAAGATTTTTCAAGTTTCGGAAAAGGGGAACAAAAAGGAGAAGCGATGATGGTGGAATATTCTTCACCAAACACGAACAAACCTTTGCATTTAGGTCACGTCAGGAATGTTTTGCTTGGTTATTCCGTCGCCGAGATTGAAAAGGCTGCTGGAAAAAAAGTGTACAAAACACAAATAATCAATGACCGCGGAATCCATATTTGCAAAAGTATGCTGGCCTGGGAAAAATTTGGAAACGGAGAAACTCCTGAAGTAACTGATTTAAAAGGCGATAAGCTCGTTGGGAATTATTACGTAAAATTTGATAAGGAATACAAAAAGCAAATTGAAGCTTTAAAAGAAGCTGGAAAAACCGAGGAAGAAGCCAAAGTCCAAGCTTCACTTATAAACGAAGCGCAAGAAATGCTTCGAAAATGGGAGGCTGGTGATGAGGAAACCGTCGCGCTTTGGAACAAAATGAACGGTTGGGTTTACAGTGGTTTCGAGGAAACTTATAAAGCCATTGGGGTAGACTTCGATTTTTATTATTACGAAAGTGATACTTATCTTTTAGGGAAAGATATTATAGAGGAAGGCTTAAAAAAAGACGTCTTTTTTATGAAGGACGATGGGTCTGTTTGGTGTGATTTAACCGAAGATGGCCTTGATGAAAAACTCGTTCTGCGAAGCGATGGTACTGCAGTTTATATGACTCAGGATATTGGCACTGCTGTACAGCGCGTAAAAGACCATCCCGATGTGGGCGGAATGATTTATACCGTAGGTAACGAGCAGGATTATCATTTTAAGGTGCTGTTTTTAATTCTAAAAAAATTGGGTTACAGTTGGGCCGAAAATCTATTTCATTTAAGTTACGGAATGGTGGATCTACCTTCTGGAAAAATGAAAAGCCGTGAGGGAACGGTAGTTGACGCAGACGATTTGATTGCGCAAATGACCGAGACTGCCCGAACTATTTCGGAAGAATTGGGCAAGATTGACGATTTTTCAAAAGAAGAAAAAGAAGCGCTTTACAGAATGATAGGTTTGGGTGCTTTGAAATATTATATTCTAAAAGTGGATCCCAAAAAACGAATTCTTTTCAATCCTGAAGAGAGTGTGGATTTTCAAGGGAACACGGGACCGTTTATTCAATACACCTATGCACGGATTCAGTCTATTTTACGAAAAGCGGAAGAAAAGGTTTCGACTGCGCTCAACCTGACATCCGTAGAAATGCATCCAAAGGAAAAGGAGCTCATAAAGATTATTCAACAATTCCCTGAAACCATCCAATTGGCGGCAGAAAATTATAGCCCGGCATTGATTGCAAATTATACGTATGATTTGGTGAAGGAATTCAATAGTTTTTACCAAAACGTGCCAATCCTCGCTACTGACAACGAAACTGAAAAAGCATTCCGTGTAAAACTTTCAAAAGCCGTGGGAGAGATTATAAAAAGCGCTTTTTCCCTTTTGGGAATTGACGTTCCGGAGCGGATGTAATTTTAGGTATCTTTAATCTAAATGGTAAATCTCCATAATGTCTTTGAGAACTTTATCAAAATCAATTTTTAAATCAATTAATTTTCCGGTTCCCATATCCATTACCCAGCCGTGCACCGTAAGGTTTCTACTTCGGTAGGCAATCTGAACATCGGCGGTTTTGATAACGTTTACACATTGTTCCTGCACATTTAGTTCAACCAGTCGGCGGTATTTTTCATCTTCGTCTTTAATAGCATTCAATTCTTGTTTGTGTAACCTGTAAACATCGCGGATATTTCGTAACCAAGGATTTAAAAGGCCGAGATCCTGACTTTGCATAGCAGCTTTTACACCGCCACAACCATAATGTCCACAAACAATTATATGGTTCACTTTTAAATGGCTCACGGCATAATTGATAACGCTCATTGCACTGAGGTCTAGATTGGAAACCATATTTGCAATGTTCCGTAATATAAAGGCTTCGCCGGGTTTGGCACCCATTATTTCTTCTGCAGTAACGCGGCTGTCGCTACAACCAATATAAAGTACTTCGGGGTTTTGCCCTTCGGAAAGGTTTTTAAAATAATTAGGGTCAAGCCCTAATTTTTCGTTTACCCAATCTTGATTGTTTTTGAAAATTTGATCGATATTCATAGTTCACCTGAAGTTTTATTTCAGAATTTAAAGATAGGGAAAAGCCATTGTGTCCACAATGTGAAAATTGAAACTTTTATGGTGAATGTTGCTAAAGCCTTTGAACTTACATTACTTGTTTTGCGTTTTCAATTCCTTTTAAAACACGTAATCTGCCGGGGCCATTTTTTTGAGCAAGTTCATACTGTTTTGCGGCTTCTTCATTTCTTTTTTGGGAGAGCAACCAATCGGCATACATTTCATGTGTGGGCTTTTGAATAGACGGTGGCCCATAACTATAGCTTATGCTGTTTTCAATCTCGATGGATTCCATAAAATGTTCTTCTGCCAGTTTCGTGTCATTATAGAGTTCAGCGCGAAGTGCCATTAATTGGTTTTGCCTTATTTCAGCTTCTTTTAAATCCATTTGGCTGGCTTCATCGCGGGTAACCCCTGCGCAGAGTTTGGAACTGCCTTCCGCAACAATAAAAGATTCCCGCTTGTGGTCTTGATCGATCGTATCTATAATACTATCCAGCTTTTTTGTGTTGCCGGCTTCATAGGCTTTCATTCCTTCCAGAAAGTGATATTTGGAACGCACGGAAATATTTAAATCGGTTATATTTACAGGAATATTAGCCACTTCATCTTCCCAGTTATCGGTTTCGGTTAAATACGTTCCTTTTAAAAATACCAGATATGCCCGTGCGTTTTTTGATGGAGTCTCGGTAGCATAACTTTTCATATCCAATACCATTTTTTTTGCCTCCTCAAAATTTCCTTTTTGAAGATAGCCGTACTGCAACCAATGGAAAGCATGATAACCGCGTGCATCATTATCTAGTTTTTTCTCTTCCATTCTATTAATGCTTGCTTGGTATGAGTCAATATTTGAAGAAATAACATTATCCCACATACCCATCGCAACATAAATATGCGAAGGCATGTGGAGCGCATGGCCTGCATCTGGAGCTACTTTGGAATAGGCATTGGCGGCATCCAAAGCAAGGGTAGCGTGATCGGGATCGTCATACGAATGTATTAAATAGTGCAATGCGCCGGGATGGTTTGGGTTTTCATTTAAAATACCTTTTGCAATTTTTGCACCTTTGCCGTAAATAACATCGTCTCTTCCTTCTTCAACAGAACCTAATAATGACAAAGCGTAAAATGCAGCTATTTCTTGATTATCAGGGTATTTTTTGTACAGCCCTTCCATAAATTGGGCATACTCTTGATCGCGCTTCTTTTTTTCTGTTTTTGGTTTGTAAAGTATATGAACAGATTCAATTAAATCCTTTTCAATTTCAGATGTATTATTTTCTAGATTAAGATTGTCGAGTTTTGCTAAAACACTTGTTGCCGCTTCATAATCCTGTTGCTGCCACAAGCTGTGATTGTAAGTCATGGATTCGCCCCAATAGGCCATGGGCATCTTTGGGTCTTCCTTTTGTGCTTCTATAAAAGCTTCGCGAGCGTCTTCATATTCAAAGGAATGCAATAACAACAATCCTTTTTCAAAATGTGGCTGGGCACTTTTCTTGCCAGTGATTGTAATATTCACTACACCAAGATTATTTTTTTTGGTTTCCTGTTCTTTACACGAAACTATAAGAAGCAATAAAAAAATAGAGGTTATAAGTCTCATAATTAATTATTCAGATAATAGTTTAAAGATAACCATTTTTGAAACGATAAGCACTTTTTGGCCAAATGCTTAAAACACTGATTCATACCTTCACTAAATTTATAATTCTGCTTTCTTTTTTAAATACTTAATAACGAAAAATATAAGCGTTAATATACCTATAAATAGTCCTGTGCCAATCAATTCATTTGCCGAAAGGCTCGATAAAAAGTATACGATTATTGCAATAGCCAAAATGGGTACAGCCCAACCTCCTGGGATTTTAAATCCGCCATCATATTCTTTTTTAGATTTTCGCAGCTTCATTACAGATAGTGCTACGCCTAAATAAAGAATTAGCATAGAACTACTAGCTATGACTGCTAATTGCTCAAAACTGCCAGAAACAGCCAGTATAAAACCGATAGTTGCATAAATAATAATAGCTATATAAGGCGTGGCAAATGATTTGTGTATTCTGGAAAGCGCTTTTATAGGGATTACATTATCCCTGGAAAGTGCGTAAACAATTCTTGGACTGTTAAGAATAGTGCCGCTCATATATCCAAACATAGAGATAACAGCACCTATAATTAAAAGCATATATCCGAAATTGCCAAAAACTACTCTGGCAGTTTCAGCTAGTGGAGCCGCTGTAAAATTTGGTAAAGTATCGCCTAAAACACCTTGTGAAACGGTTTGAATCAAGATATAAACAACCGCAACTGTTGTAATACTTATTAAAATAGCTCTCGGAATTGTTCGTTTTGGGTTAACAACTTCCCCACCAACAATAATTCCCGTTTCACAGCCCTGAAAAGCAAAAAATAAAATGAGCGACGCTTCACCTAATGTTTTAAGGCTTGGCATTTCTAGAAAATACAGATTGCTAGCCGATACATCTTTAAATCCTATAGCAATTAGTAAAAGCAATGGTATTAGCTTAACAATAGTATTGAATTTTACCAAACCAATGCCTTGTTTTAAACCAATTACATTGATATAAACCAAACCATAAAAAAGAATAAATAAAAAGAAGAAGCGAGGCCATCCGTTTTCAAGTACTGGGTATGCTGAAGCAATAACATTTACCAAAGCGTTAGAAACTGCGGCATCAGCAAACAAGTTGCTTCCAACGGCAAAAAATCCAGCTACAAAGCCAGCATAATCTCCAAAAGCGGTTTCAATATAGGTGTACGGCCCGCCGGTGTTTGTTACTTTACTTCCGGCTTCGGCAAAGCAAAGCATTACCATTGCCATTAACAATCCACAAAACAGATAAGCAATGATGCTGGACGCTCCCATATAGCTAGCCACAATTGCAGGCAGTACAAAAATTCCAGAGCCGATGATGATGTTTACAATATTAGCTGATAAGCCGAATACACCAACTCTTCTTTTTAATCCTTCGTCTTTTGAAATCATAATTTTATTTACTTGAAAGAACCATTATCCACATCTTTTATAAATTTTATCAATCCTGAAAAATAATTTACTGGGTCGTCGTATTGTGAAACGTGGCCAGCATTTACGGTAAGGCTTCTTCCGTTTTGAACCTCTGTGCTCATCCATTCCATATATTTTGGATCCATGGTGTCATACTTGCCGCCAATCATTAAGGTTGGTGTTTTAATTTCTTTTAATCTATCGGAAACACCCCAACCTTTCAAAGTTGCATTTCCCGTTACGCCAAATTCACTGTAACCTTGCATGTAGATGTAAATGTTTGGGTTGAGGTGTGAAAAGGCGCGATTGATGAATTCTGGCCATTCATCCAAAGGTTTGCGAAGAATGTGTTCCGTGTAATAATTGTTCATCACCAATTCGGCATATCTGGGATTTGAAAAATCTTCTTTCGCTTCCAATTCCTTAATTTCTTTATAGACTTCCGGAGGAAGTTGTGCTCCCAGAACTTCAGCATATTTTTCATACTCGGGAATGCTCGCCATCATGTTTGAAATGATCAAGCCTTTCAAATTATCTTGATATTTCAAAGCATATTCCATGGCCAAAATTCCGCCCCACGATTGGCCCAACAAGTAAAGATTGTCTTTATACAGATTTAACGCTTTACGAACCTGTTCTACTTCTTCCACAAAATGTTCGGTGGTCCAAAGCGTGGAATCGTTTGGTTTGTCGCTGTAATAACTGTCAAGCTGGTCGTAATAAATGTATTCAATACCTTCATTTGGAAGGTAGCCGTCAAAATTTTCAAAAAATTCGTGAGTCCCACCGGGACCGCCGTGAAGCAATAAGACCTTCATTTTTGGATTGTTGCCCATGCGTTTTGTCCAAACATTAAAAGTGCCTTTTGGGGTAGTGATGGGAATCATTTTATACCGCCTGTAATTTGATCCTCGTTGTTGGAATAATCAAAATAAGTTGATTTGCATTCGGTTTCAGCGTTTGCGGTTTCTTGTTTTTCGGCACAGCTTAAAAGTAATGTTGCGGAAATGATTAGAAAGTAAAGTTCGTTTTTCATAATATTGGTTTGTTAATGAATATTTCTTTCGTTTTGATGATTAATTACCCGCTTCAACTTGGTAGGTATTGGACCCAATTTGATTAATTTTTGTAAGTGTTGCACATTCATCATTCCTTTCATAAATTGTTTTAGTGGGCATAACGGTGCCGTTGCCCATTGTAGGAGAATCGTAAATGGTTTTGGAATAGCCAATACTACCGCAAGGATGCCTGTTGCCGTCTTGCGCGCCATAATATTCCGTAAAATTGAACGAAGTATAATTCAACCATTGCCAAGATTCTGGCACCAATATTTTTCCGATGAATTCTTCTTTTTCGGTTGTCATGTCCATAACCCAGGCTCCCCACCAGGTTCCACTTTCTGGTGCATCTGCAATGCCAAGTTCCCATACCCTAACACGGTATTTGCGTCCTTCGTGCCAGTTGTATTTTATCCTGCAAGAATACCCGCTGCCTTCGTGTCCGAAAGCTTCCGAATATCCATTGGGACTTTCTGCCTTTTTTGCATCCCAAATTGAAAAAATAGCAACTTTGGTATTTTGCTCGCCTTTATATGAAGCTGAAGTTTGAAGCCCCATATATCCTATTTTGCCATTTTTAAAAGCAAATTGGTGTGCCCAATAAAAAGTGGAAGCTTCATGCTCAATAGTTAAAAAAAAGTCTAGATTATTATACCCTTTGCTATTCTCATTTAAAGGCGGCCAATTAAAAATAGCAGATGCTATATAAGTTGGCGATTTAAAGGTTAATTCGTTGTGACTTCTATTATTTTGGGATATTAGGAAACTGTGTCCCGCAAAAAAGATTATGATGGTTAAAATGCATATTTGCTTGAATTTTTTCATAATGGGTGATTTTATATTTATTAGTTTCATTCGCTTTTAAAATTTGAAGTGGATTTCTTCCAAGGAATTTTCCATTTTTAATTAGTCTTTCAATACATGTGGCGCCACTGCTGTATGTTTCAAGATGACAAAACTATCTACGGTAACACGGTGTTTCTTAAAATTTATAAGTTGAATAAGAATTACCATAATAACGGGCATAAGGGCTATAATAAGAAAGACGATTTCCCAGTTAAAATTAGTTTTTAATACACCTAGCATTGCAGCTCCCGCCGCGCGACCCATGTTTGAAAGTGCCATATAAAGAGTAAATTGTGTAGCGGCAACCGTTTTCCAGCACAGGTGCATGGCCGATGCGAACACTGCAATACACAGAAAAGTGTATAGCGTATAATAGGATAGGATGAAAGCATAAATAATTATATTATTGCCCCATAAATTATTTAGGGAAGCAAATACTGCAATAAGAATTGTTAAGAAGCTCAAATACACCGAAAGCATTTTAATTTTCCCAAAATAATCTACCAAATAACCGCCAATAAACATGCCTAAAAAACCTCCAACTACCGTTGTGATTGAGAATACATTGGAAAAGAAGGAATTAGTCCATCCCAATTCCTGTATACTGAAAATAGGCAATAGTGTGTCTATAAGCCCGAACATTAAACCTACGACAAAAACCCCGATACCAAACACCAAGCTCGATTTTAATCTTACAACCTTGTAGAGGCTTTTAAAAATGTGCTTCCAACTTCTCAACTGTGTTTTTTTGGAATCTGGGGAGGCGCTACCCGCCGTCCAGGGCAATGTTTTTTCGCCCGTCCGTTCCTTAAAGTATATTGGGAAAAGCATAATGGTTGCCACCGCAATAGAGAGTGAAGAAATTGCAATGGAGAAACCAAAGTTGTTAATCAGCCAAGTGCCGATGATCAAAGAAGATGAAATGCCAATGGTTTTGGTTCCCCACATAAGGCCATTGGCTCTTGCCTGTTCGTTTTCGGGAATTACATCTACAGCCATCCCATCAGTTGCCACATCCTGAAACGCACCAAAAAAACTGATGAAAAATCCGGAAGTCATTAACCCGATAGTATTGTTTACAGGATCTGGAATCAATCCAATACAAATAAAACTTAATATTAAACCTAGTTGCCCAAAAATAACCCATGGCCTTTTTCTACCCATGGCCAAGAAAGTCCATCGATCCATCAACGGTGCAATCAAAATTTTAAAGCTCCACGGAACTCCAATTACACCAACATAGGCGGCAATTTCCATAGCTGATTTACCATTCATAGCGAGCCAAGCTGGTATTGCAAAGAAAGTAATACCCTCAGGAATTCCTTGTGCTATATAAAGTGCCGAAAACGTAATGTATCTTGTTAGGGCATTGTCGGTCAAGGTTCTGCCCAACCTTTTTTTTCTGTTTCTTGTTCCTTTTTCCATGGCTTTTGTGTTAAATAAGAGGTTTAAAATTCTTCTCTTTTATTTGTGACATGGGGAAACTGTTTTTTCTGCTCGAAACCTGTATCTATTTTCAGGCGCTATACCTTTTTTAATATTGATACTGACGGAGCACTTACAACCCCAGCCTTATTCATATCGGTTTGCCCTTGCCGGTCGCTCATTACTTTGTTAAATAGTCCCAATTCATCCGGTATCTCAAAATTCATGGTAACGTCATTTGCGCTTGTATCTGATTTGTAAAGGCCCTTGAGTTGAACTCCAATTTTTGCAAGATTGGGCAGGTGTGCATCAAAAATTTTTTTCCTTTCGGTGAAGTTTTTCACTTCGTGTTGAACAATTGCTGTTTTCATGGTATTGTGATTTATATTATTGCCTGCTTTTTGCGTTTTTCGCTGCCCCGTTTGCTGGAACAATTACTTCTCCATTGCTTCGGCAACTTTTTTGGTATCCAAAAACTGCTGAAACGCACTAACTTTTCCTTCTTTTAAAGTCCAAAGATGCGCCACTTGGGCATTGTAGGTTTTTCCGGTTTCCTTTACTTTGGCATTATAACGAAGCGTTGCCAATACTCGATTGTTGTCCATGCCATGCAGCTTTATGTCTTCAAGTTTAAAATATTCATGTTCTGCACCAAGCCTTGCAAATACGCCATTTAAAACAGCATCAGGCCCTACATACGGATTGCCATCGGCTAGTGAATTACTTTCGGCTTCGTTCCAAACAATGTTGGCTTCCATTGCGCCAAGTACTGTTGGAATATCGCCAACCGCAAAAGCTTTGTAGAGCCCATCAACAATGGCAATATTTTGGTTTGCATGTGCTTCTTTCATTTCAACCCGAATGAGACGAATAGGTTTCGTTTCACTTAAATTCACAACGGAATGTGGTGCTTCCGGATCTTTGTACATTGTATATGGCATTGGCAAGGGCTCTGGAATTTGCCGTGAATCAAAAATTACATTTCCATCACCATCATAATCTACAAAATCGTCAGCTTCCTGAATGTATAAAACACTGGGCCAACGGTGGTGATGCAAGGCTTCTTTTTCACCTGGGGCCATGGTAACTTCGAGAACCCGAACCTTGTCATTTTCCAAAAGTATTTTATGGTTTTTTGGAGCGGCGATAACGGCATCAAGTTCAAGAGGCCATTCTGTTGGGTTTCCGGTTTTGTAAAGTAAATTCTGATTGGTTTTATTTTCTTGGGAAAATACGCTAACTGTTATTGCCGAAAGGGCCAGTAATAAAAGATGCTTTTTAAATGTTTTCATATTCTTAAAATTTATTTTGATTTATGTACTTCTAATTCAATTTCTATCATAAATTCTGGAATGGCCAATTCCTTTACGCCAATCCATGATCCTGTTGGGAAATGTTTTTTATAGATTTCGGCTCTGTAAGCCGCTACTTCCAAAAACCTGGACATATCTGTGGTAAAAACATTTTCTACAATAACATCGTCAAAGGTGCAACCGTAATGTTTTAGGATTTTGTCTATATCTGCATAGCAATTTTTCATTTGTTGTTCAAGATCGCCTACTGCTTTGGGATTGCCTTCATCGTCCATACTTACAGCGCCAGAGATTTTTATATCGTTGCCAATTTTTACGGCATGCGAATAACCATAGGCTTTTTCAACTTCTGGGCGTAACAGAAAATAGTCTGGTGTTTCATCGGCAACATTAGTTTCAATGGGTTCTGACCTTTCTGCGGTATTTTCTGTTTTAGTATTTTTGTTGCAATTTGATAATGAGATTGCTGCTATCAAAGCGATTGCAATTATTTTAAGTTTTGTTGCTTTCATTTTTGAATGGTTTTTATAGTTGATTTTATTTATATTTTTAATCATTCACGCCGTATTTAATCTGCTGCCTATATTCTTCAGCATCAAAACTGCCTTTAGATTCTTTTATCAAACCGTTTTCGTCTATCTGCCAAAGTTCAAAACCACTGATGTTCACTTTTTTACCTGTTCCATTATTGCCTGTGTTGGTTCCAGTTAACGTCCAATGAAATTCGATGCCATTTTGGGTTTTTTCTATCTTGTCAAAAGCGACCATCATATCATCAGGAAAAGCATCCATAAAGGCTTTGACGGATTGGGAGATAGCATTTCTTCCAACTGATGGAGTGCCATTGTTTATAGTTAATGAACCATTTTCGGCATAAAACAAAGCCACGAAATCTGGATTTTGACTGCACCAAGCTTGCGCATAACTTTTGGCGAAGACAATTGGGTCGTAAACTCTTTCAGCTGCTGGAATTCGGGTTGAGGTGAACGAAATATTGATAAACTTCCAAACTTCTTTTTCCTTTATCAAAGTGAAATAATCTATGTTGTGTAAAAGTGGAACTCCAAAAGCGTATAAAACAGCATCGGCTTTTACGAACGCCAAATGTCCATCACTTACATGGATGGTGTATTCTTTAACGGGTTCAAAATAAGGACGGTTTGTTCTTTTTTTTGCCATTTCAAAATACTCAGTAAAAAGCATAGTTTCGGTAGTCCATTTGCCATCCCTTAATCTTGCGATTGCGAGACTTGCTTTGTCTGATATCATCTTTGCCATGGCGTCCAGATTGTAATTACCTGCCACAATTAGAAATTGTTCAATGGTTGCTTTTACAGCTGCTTCGTCTTTATCCCAGGTTTTTTCATAGGTCGCTGTTTTCCGATAGTTGCCAATTTTCTCTATATTTTTATCATTTTTAATTTCTGAAGAAATTATTCCTGTGATTGCAGATTCTGCACTTCCGTGCGGATCATTATTTTGTGCATGAAGAGAATATGCGCCTATAAAAAGAAAGGTTAGGAGTTTAAGTAATTTTGTTTTCATCTCTTTGCATTTTAGTGTGAAGAATGATTTGAAAATTTATAAAGAACAAAGTGTAAGGCAGTGCATAGCCGAACCTTACACTTGTTCAAGATTGTTTTTATTTCCTTTCTGCAACTATTACATCACCGCTAATACCGCTCAAATCGGGGCGATAAATCCAAATTTCCGTTTCACCGCCGTTGGTTACTTCCATCCAATCCTTTAAAAATTGGGTCCAACTTCCGGTGCCGTACACTTCGTCATATTTTTTATCAATACCGTGGTCCTGACCCAACCAGGCTGATTTGTCGAAAAAGGAGATGACGGCCAAATCTCGACCTTCTTTTGTGCTCATAAACTCATTTGTGTAAATACCATAAATATCATCAGGAGATTTTTCGGCATAGACTTTATGGATTTTTTTTACAAGATTCATAGCTTCTTCATATTTACCTCTCTTTATGTCCCAATAATCCACAGCCATATTTTTTATAGTAAAATCCTTTGGAAATCGAGAGAGTTCCGCTTGGCTGCGCCAGTAACTTTGTGCTCCACTATTGGCCGCCATATATGGAGCCACATTATTGTTCCAATCTGTGTCATGACCATCCTTTTGTTCTGGTCTATTGTCCAATGAGCTCCATGGGAATGGCCCCATGCTCCAGTGGTAACTGCCTGTATTTGGTCCATTGGCAACCCAATAAACTCTTACTCCGTAAGGTCCCTCGCCATGGTATTTCTTGTTGTGTGCCGCCAATCCTTTTTCAAATTGACTTACTTGAGCGGGATTGGGCATTAAATTTGCCGTTTCAAATACGCCGTATTCGGTAGTTTCTTGTCCCATTGCCAAAAGTGGCAATAAGAGCATTGTAAAGATTAATTTTCTCATGATTCTTAATTTATGCCCGCCAAAAGCGGACTGGTTTATAATGATTAATATTTTTAATTAATTGGGGAGGTTGCTATTTATATATTAATCCAGAAGTTTTGGATTGTAATAAGCGGTTTCTGAAGTTATTTTACCTTTATCATTAAAATACATTTGGTAGTGTATAGGCACAACAATTGCTTTTTTGTCAGCTTTGCGCTTTAAGTGAATGTTCCACCATGATTGTACCACATGGGCATCGCCCATTTCATAATGCAGATAGTCTGGATAACCTACCATTTCTACGTTTTCAATATCGTATTTCTCAAATAATTGTTTGTCAATTTCCTTTTGTTCGGCCAATGGTCTGCTTTCAAAAGTGGGTGAACTGGAATTTACAAATTCAGCCTTATCGTCATAAAAACTGTAGGCTTTCTCAAAATCTTTTTTCTCAAAGGCATACATCATTTTGCGGACGGTATTTATATAATCGTGGTGGTTGTAGATGGTGCCATTCTTCCTATCCGTAAAACTGGCACGTATTTCATCTATAACACTTCCGTTGTTATAAAAAATAATGTTCTTGATTTTGTTGTTTTTTGTAAGTGTATATAGACGGTGGGAGGCAGCATCAATTTTAACGCCTGTATTTTTGTGGACGCCTTTCAGCAAATCCCAAGTTTGCACCCAAACCTCGCCATCTGGATTATCTTTTTTATACTCAATGGCGTCTGGGTAGGATCCCGGAAAGGGAGTTACGGAATAATAATCCAGTTGGTTAAAATAGACCATTTGATTATTAAGGAACTCCTCCTTATTCATCCCTTTATCGCTCATATTATTCGTTGAGCCATTAAAAGCTCTAAAATCGTCCGTTAAATAGGTTGCCATTTTAGACTTATCGCCTGCTACGCCTGCATCTACAAATTGTTGTACTACATCTATCGCAGGATGCTCTATGTAGACAGTTCCGTTCTTTTTTTGCGCTGTGGAAATGAATGCTATGAGCATCATTACCGAGAGAATTTTTGTTTTCATTTTTATATATTTATTTGGTTAATATTCTTGATTTTTACTTTGAATAGTTATTTAAAGTTTCTTGAACAGGTCTGAATTTCATTCCCAAATCGTTCATTGCAAGAGTGTTTTGATAAACTACATTTGCGTTGTTTTTTGGGGCTTGGTGGTTTAGCATAAGGCTCATATCGCTAACTGGATAGCTTTCGCTGCTCAACAAATAGTTTTTGCCGTGGAGCCCAGTAGTTGTTGAAGCTTTAAAAACTGCTTCCGCAACATCGTTAACATCTACTACTGCCATTTCTGCGTTTGTGTCATACAGCATTTGTACAAATGGATTGGGAGCAATTTTGTTTTTAAATAAAAACTGCAAGCTGGTTGAGGTGGAATCTTCCCTATTTGACAGCGATTTGCCCATAACCCCAACAGGCGAAACCGAAGTAATTTCAAAGGAAAGTTTTGGATTTTCCTGTATAAATTTTTCCACCGTTTGATTAGCGATAAACTTGGCCTGTGCATACGGGTGACTTTCCTCACTCATAAAAGGTGTATCTTTTTCGCTAAAAGTGTCATTCGGTTTTTTACCTTCTGCGGGCAATGGAAAATTGGTGTTATAAGCCGCAACGGAAGCTATAAAAACGACCTTCTCAATCATTGGTACTTGTTGGATGGCTTCCAGAAAATTTTCGGTCCCTTTTATGGTTGGGTCAAAAAGGTCTTTTTGTGGATCTTTTACATCTAGCTGAAAAGGCGTTCCTCCGTGTATTACAATTTCACAATCACTGATGAAGTCTTTTAAAGTTTCGAGATCTTCTACTTTCAGTGCGCTGATATTTAGATTGTCCGAATTTTCTAAACTGAAAAGATGTTGATACTTTTCACTTTTTTTGATATCGGTAACAGATACTTTCACATTGTATCCTTCTTCCAGAAATTTTTTGGTCGTATAGCTTCCGATAAAGCCTGAACCGCCTATTATACCTACAGTTTTCATATTTTCGAATTTTAAAATTAAATTGAGGCTAAATGGTTTTATAAGAGTCCAAACAGGTTGAAAATTTCCTTACTTACACTGCCTGTGGAGCCATGGAGACATTACTTCGGTGTTACTGTTTCTTCAACAACAACTATGAATTTTTCAACACTACCCTAAATCGAGCTTTACCATTTTCTAAGTGTTCAATTGCTTCATTTACCCTTGCCATCGGAAACTCCTCAACATCTGGATAAATATTGTGTCTTACACAAAAATCAAGCATGGTCTTGGTTAGTGCAGGACTGCCTATGGGACTTCCACCCACAGTTTTTTCTCCCATAATTATGCTGAATGCAGGTATTTCCATAGGTTCCAAAACAGCTCCGACAGTATGGAATCTTCCTTTCGGAGCCAATGCGGTTAAATATGAATTCCAATCCAATGTTACATTGGTGGTATTCAAAATAAAATTTAGTTTGCCCGCAATGCTTTCTAATTCCTCAGGTACTGTTGAATTGATTACTTGACTGGCTCCCATCTGCAGAATTTCTTTCTTTTTATTCGGATTTGAACTAAATGCGATAACCTCACATCCCCAGTGTTTTAAGAATTTTATGGCCATGTGTCCCAATCCTCCAATACCTATTACGCCAACCTTATCGGTAGGTTTTACTCCTGCTAAAATTATTGGACTGAAAGCCGTAATCCCTCCACACAATAGGGGCCCAGCTTTACTCATCTCAATAGCATCCGGAAGCGGGATGGTCCAAGACCAATGTCCGCGAACATAGTCGGCAAATCCACCGTTTCTACCTACAATAGTAGCCTCGCCTTGTGAGCAGAGATGATGATGCCCGTCCATACATTGATCACAGCTCATGCACGACCCAGACTGCCAGCCCAGTCCTACCTTATCTCCAACTTTCACGTTTTTAACCGCATTGCCTGTTGCGATTACTTCTCCAATTATTTCGTGACCAGGGACAATGGGATATTGTGTCATTCCCCAATCATTATTTATCATACTCAAGTCGGAATGGCAAATGCCGCAATATGAAACTTTAATATCTACCTGTTCCGGACCTATCGCTCCCAACTCATAGGAATAGGGGGTTAGTTTTTCTTTTGGCTCCATGGCCGCGTATCCATTTACTTTCATGTCTTCATTCTTTTTATTAATTGATTGTATCTTTCATTGTAGATAATTCTGCCTGTTCCATTGTTTGAATATCCATCATGATTTTTGAAACGTCCCAATAGCCAAACTCCTTCACTACTTTGCCATCTACAAACTGGGCAGTGATGTGTGTAGGAAGTGTATATGTTTTGTTATTGGCAGCAAGAGTACCTTTCCAAATGCCCCAGAAATTTACCCAGGTTTGGCCTTTATCGGTCACAACCATTTCATATTCAGATTCACCGTCCACATAATCCCAACTGGAAAATAGCGCAGCATCCTCTTTGCCAATAGCTACCTCTTCGGCTATGGTCTTGCCTTCTTTCTCAATTACATTGTTCATGATTTTGGCGGTATCGGCATAGTGGCTCATAAGGGCTTCCCAGTCCTGTTTTTCATAAGCATCGATCACTTTTTTGTAAGTGTCAATTTCAACTGATTTTTGGGTATAACGCTTTTCTGTTTTTTGGCAAGCGGTAAGGGAAAGGACTATTGCAAGTCCTAAAAAGAATAATCTTTTCATAATTTATTTGGTTTTAAGGGTTAGTTGAAATAAATGCCGTGGGGAGTGCATCTAAATAACTGACAATCAAACAAATTTGAAAATGATTAAGGACGAACACACTTAATTTGTGTCCGAAGGGAAAGTTTGTTTTACCGAAGGGTAATTAAATAGTCTGCAGTCGTTTAAGAAGTTCTGTGCGCATTGCTTTACTCATAGGGATGGCTTTTTTGGCAATAACTACATGTGTGCCCGCTACTTCGTCTATTTGGGAAATATTGATGATATAAGAGCGGTGTATTCTGAGAAAATGATTCTGCGGAAGTTTTTCGTCAATATCCTTTAGGGTCATAACCAAAAGATATTCCCGGCCTTGCGAAAAAATGCGGCAATAATTGCGATCGGCTTCAATATAGTAGATGTCTTTGATGTCTATTTTCAGCATCTTTTCGTTATGGCGAACGAAAATACGGTCGTTTAGTATAAAATCTGTTGCACTGCCATTATTGGTTAAATCGTTCCCGTTTCCAATACCATTTTCTGAATCGTTTTCTATTGAAATTCTATCAACCGTCAATTCTATGGCACGTTGCAGATCCAACTTTTTAAAGGGTTTTGAAATAAAAGCATACGGATGCGTTTCCTTGGCGCGGTTAAAATGTGCATCATCGGCATTTGCCGTTAAATAGATAATGGGGATGTTGTAAATTTTTTGAATTTCATGAGCAGTCTCTATACCGTCCATTTCACCCTTTAGCCGAATGTCCAAAAGCACTATGTCTGGCTTGTCTATTTGGATATGGGCAATGGCCTCTTCGCCACGTGGCAGAATTCCCGTTACTTCATACCCAAGCTCACTTAATTGCAAAGAAATATTAGCAGCAATAACCATTTCATCCTCAACGATCAAAATTTTTACAACTTTATCCATTAAGCGGTTTTAAAGTTTTTAAAATTGAAAAGTACTGCAGTGCCGTTATTGTAATCTTCGGAAACGGTGCCGTTTAATTGTTGTGTCAATAACTGAATTAATTGGGTGCCAAAGCCTGTTCCTTTGGGTTTGGAGCCTTCAGTTTTACCAATGCCGTTGTCCGTAACTTTCAGCAAAAGATCATCATCCTCTTTAATGAGGCTAATGTTGATTTGTCCTTTTGCCCCTTCGGGAAAGGCATATTTCAGGGCATTTGTTAAAAGTTCGTTTACAATTAGCCCGATTGGTACGGCGGTATCCACATCCAGATTCAAATCGTCCATTGCGCATTCTATCTTTACTTTTTCTTCTGCATTGAAAGTGTCCAATACACCTTCGCCTAAATTGATGAAATAATCCTTCATTTCAATACTGCCCAAGTTTTCACCTTGATACAATTTTTGGTGAATAATACCCATACTCTGCACGCGGTTTTGGCTGGCGAGCATAGCTTCTTTGCTGGCGCCGTCTTCTAATTTTGCTGATTGCAGCGCGATGAGACTTTTCACCATTTCCAGATTGTTTTTTACGCGGTGGTGTATTTCTTTAAGTAGCAGCTCATTTTGTCTATTTTTTGCGTCAAGCTCACTATTCAAAACAACCAGTGCCTTTCTTTTCTTGCGGATATTTTTCAGTGTAAAATACATTCCGAAGAGAATAACAGCCAACAATCCCGCAATGCCAATGTAGAGCCATTGGGTTTTTCGTTGTTGGGCAATTTTTGCTTCCTTGTCCAAAATTGCCAAATCCTTTTGAGCAGTTTCGTATTTTACCTGTAGTTCGCTGTCCTTGCGAGCAATTATAGTGTTTAGATATTCTGAATGGCCCTGTTCATAAAGTTCGTGGTATTCCAGCGCGTTTTTATAATCGCCAAGTTCACTATAAATATTTGAAACGTGCATATAGTTTTCCCACAGGTTTTTTGAGTTGCCTATGCGTTTCATAATCTCTATTGCCCTTAAATTGTAGGGTAGGGCCTCGGCATATTTTCCCTGTAATAAATACACGTGCCCAATATTTGCCGTTGGGGGCATCATATAGCGTTCCAGCCCAATTGCTTTTGCGCCTTCGTAACAACGATTGTAATCTTCAATGGCTTCCTCATAACGTTCCATATATTTATAGATGTTTCCGCGGCCGTTATAGCAGGCTAAAATTGGTGGACCCGTTTCGCCAATTTTTTTATAAAGATTGATGGCTTGGTTCATGTTTGCCAAGCTTTCATCCAGATCGCCCAAAAATAATTGGTTTTCCGCAAGCCGCCGATAAGAGAGGGCTAAGTCTTCCTCATAACCATTTTTTTCTTGGATGGCGATGGCCTTTTTGCAGTATTCGGCTCCTTCGGCATAACTGTCTGAATAATAAAGCAGGTCGCATATTTTTGTATAGCACTGTGCGACGCCCTGCTGATCGCCTAATTTTTCATAAAGTGCCAAGGCTTTAAAAACAGTTTCTGATCCTTTGTCATATTCAGCGGTGCCGCTGTAGTTTGTTACCAATAAAAGGTAGGTTTCGGCCAACTCTTTTGTCATTTCCTGTTTTTCATAAAGCGAAATGGCCTTTTTCAAATAAATGATGGAAGAATCCAGCACGGTGTGGTCCTCGTGCCATTGCGCCAAACCAATATAGGCTTCGCCCAGGGTTTTAAACTCCTTGTTCTTTTTGGAAAGTTGAATAGTTTTTTTGAAATTTCCGTATTGCTGAAGGGTATCTTCAGCTATTGGAATTATTTCCGAAGCGGAAGTTTTAAGCGTGTCTTCTTGTGTCTGGGAAGAAGTTTGGGGAAGACTGCTCCACGAAACGCAAGCTAGTACTGCTAAGAGTAATAGTCGTTTCATTTTTATGATGATTGGTTGTTAGTTGATTATAAAGATAGGGAGATTAATGCAATAATCAAATCTATTACTCTCCCCAATGCACAAAAATGGCTTTTACGTCCTGAATATTTTTATTGTCGGGAAACTCCTTTTCCAGTTTTAAAATAAGTTGCATTCCCTTATCGCAATTCTCAAAATCGTACTGGCACTGGTAACTGTAACCCAATGCCAATCTGTAATTGGCTTCAAAATCTGAAGGATAAAGAGCTACAGCCTTTTTATATTGAAATACTGCGTTGTAGTAATTTCTTTTTTGTAACCATTTGTCGCCATCTTCCAAATAGAAATAATATTTTTCCTCATCATCATTTTCAAGGGAGATTTCTTGGGTGGTTTTTACATTGGGAAAGCCAAACCGGAAATTATGGAAAGTAAAATAGAGCCCCAAAACAATCAGCGGAATACCAATGCCTAAAAGAAGAATAGATCTGCGGGCTTCATTTTTACGCTTTTTGATAATCTCCTTTCGTATTGCAAGTAGCTGTTTTGGAGTTGCCTTTTTTATATTGAAAGCATCGCCCACGGTATTGAAGTACTCGTTCTTTATAGTGCTGTAATCTCTGTTCTTAAATAAAGAGCGCTTTGCGGGAAGCAAGTTTTTGTTGTTACGAACTGTAACAATCATATGGTTTATACTTCCAAAGCCACCGAACATAGATATAATTTGAACTTCAATAATACTATTTTTATAGCAAAACTTCTCAATTTGATTATAAAATCCCCCACGCAGAAAATTAGCCGTACCTTCGCCACTTATTAAAACCGTCTTCTTAGTTTTAATGGTTTTTAAAAAAGACCGAATTCTAAAAGCGCCGCGATATACTATCTCCAAGCGCAGCGGTCACAAATAATCAAATTATATAATATTCATTTTTTTGGTCACTTGTCTTAAGTCATTTAGTCTTAAGTCTTATGTCTAAAATCTAATATCTAAAAAATGTCATTTAAATCACTTGGGCTATCCAATGCCCTGCTGAAAGCTATCAGCAAAAAAGGATATGAAACGCCTTCGGCAATTCAACAAAAAGCAATCCCTTTAATTTTAGAACGAAAAGATGTACTGGCTTCAGCACAAACCGGAAGTGGAAAAACCGCTGGTTTTGCATTGCCAATGCTACAGATTTTAAATAATGAGCCAGCTTTCAGAAAACGTCCCGTTCGCGCATTGATATTAACCCCAACCCGCGAACTCGCCGCACAAGTGCAGGATGAATTTAAGGAATACAGTGAGTTTACAGACCTTCGTTCCACCGTGATTTTTGGTGGCGTGGGTGCCAATCCACAAATTCGCGCGTTGCGAAACGGAGTGGATATTTTGGTAGCTACCCCTGGACGTTTGTTGGATTTGGTAGATCAACGAGCCCTTACACTATCAAAAGTAGAAATACTTGTTTTAGATGAAGCAGACAGAATGCTCGACATGGGCTTTCTGCGCGATATTAAAAAGATACTTGCCTTGCTTCCGATTAAAAGACAAAATCTTTTGTTTTCTGCTACTTTTTCAAAGGAAATAAAAAAACTTGCCAACGAGTTTTTGCACCACCCCGTTTTGGTGGAGGCCACCCCTGAAAATACAACGGTGGAAAAAATTGAACAGACGGTTTACAGGGTTGATAAAGCCCAAAAAACGGATCTCATTATAAAACTTATTTCAGAAGGAAACTGGCAACAGGTTTTGGTTTTTACAAGAACAAAGCACGGTGCCAACCGTTTAAGTGAAAAACTGGAAAAAGCAAAAATCACTTCAGCAGCCATCCACGGAAATAAGAGCCAGGGGGCGCGTACAAGAGCGCTTTCAGGATTTAAAGAAGGGAAAGTGCGCGTTTTGGTTGCAACTGATATCGCAGCGCGTGGCTTGGATATTCCTTTGTTGCCGCACGTTATCAATTTTGAACTCCCAAATGTATCTGAAGACTATGTTCACCGTATTGGAAGAACCGGCAGGGCGGGAGCCAGTGGCGAAGCCCTTTCTTTGGTAAGCCTCGATGAAGTTGGCTATTTAAAGGATATTGAAAAATTGATAGGGGAGCGTCTTCAACCCAAAACCCTTCCAAACTTTCAACCTACCGAAACCTTGGCCGATGTTAAAGAAGCCGAGGAAGAAAAGAAACGCCAAAAGGCGCAGCGTCACAGCAGGGGACGAAATTCTGGGACAAAAGTGAATAATCACGCTAGAAGCCAAAATAACAAATCGAGTAAGGGTAGAGGAAGAAGATAGCTCTCAGTATTTCTAAAGTAATATAAAATAGTCAATTAGCACTCTATTTCTTTTTCCAACAAGCTTAGAATATCATTCAGATGCTTCATCAATGGGTCATAGTGGGCTTTTTCGGTTGCATAGCTGGTGATGATAAACATTAGAATGTTATTTTCAAAGGCAGTGGATTGCAATAAGCGCAGGTTGCTTGTTTCATTTTCGGTTTTCGGCAAACCCAATTCATTGTAAACGCCTGCGTGCTTAAAAATGGTGCCCAAACTGTGTGCATCGTTTTTGAACATATCCAAAACTTTTTCGCGCTGCACTCCCAGCTCTGCCTCCTGTCGCGAAATGTCTTCCATTCGTGAAATCCAATTGGTGAGTTGCCTGCGCAACTCGGCATTGGAGATGTTTTTTAAATTGCCCGAATTCACCATTTCATAAAGAAGGGAATTATTGGGATTAAAATCTATTGCTCCAGAAAAAGTGGTGTACAATAAGCTGGAAAATTGTAGTTCGGTGGGACTTTGGGTTGGGTTGGCGATATATCCTAACAATGTTTTGGCTCCAAGGTAATTCTGCTGGTTTACGTTTATCAACTCCTGCAATTTTAGCTTGCTTGTCTGAAATTCGTCCCGAAGACCCACTAAATAGGTCTGCTCCACAGCGGCAAGTTTTCGTTGTTCATTGGTATTGTTGATGCCCAATGCAATTAAAATACCTATTACTACCAAAACAATTTCCCCCAGCGCATAGACCAAATATTTGGTAAACTTGTTTTCAGTGAGTAGGTTTTGTCTAACTTTTCTAAAGAATTTCATTTCTAGTCAGCACTTAAAGTTTCATTTTTTCCACCTTTAGCCAAAAGCCAAATCGCAAAAGCCATTTCCCCAAAAATACTCGGAACGGCTACCAAAGTCAACATAATGGTAGCGTACGAGGCGTAATCTTCAAGTAGAAAATGGGCAAGCGTATCGATCATATACATGGCGCCGGCAATCATCAGAAAAAGTGAAATAATTAGAGGTCTTTTTATGATTTTGCTCAGAAGGATTAAATGCATTCCGAAAAAGAAAAGGCCGATAAGCCAAATGGTATTGAATATTTCTGCTTGATAAAGAATCTCTTCAGCTGTGTTTTTGCTTAAGGCCAAGGGAAGTGCAAATATGGCTACTCCCATAATGGCAGCGTGCATCAATCTAAAATAGGTGCTCAAACGCGTTAAGGGATGGTTTTTGAAGAGCTCAAAAAGAGCCCAGGCAATTACTACATCAAAAAGCACGGTTACCAAAAAGGCCACGATGCCAAAACGGACGGTAAGGGAATTTTGCTGAATGGTCTCCACGGGGGCCTGAAGTATGGATTCCAGGACAAAGAAATTGGCAAAGATAGCGGCAAAGAAAATGATTAGATAGCTCACCCCAGCGAGCAGCGATATATTTCTGGACTTCATAATTTTTTAATTAGTTGGTTGGTTTTCAGGTCTAAATTACTTAAAACTAATTAAAATACCATAATGGGCAATTGCTATGGGAGGGGTGCGGATGTGAATTTGCAAATGGGAGATTTTCTTGGCTACCTAGTCCTAGCCTCCTCTAGGGTATGGTGGGGATATACTAGGAGTATCTAGGGAGTATCTATGAAGTGTGGTCGGATGGAGTCGGCTTATGGTCGGCATGCAATCGGCTTACAGTCGGCATAGAATTGGCTTGAATGCTTTTATATTATAGTTAATACCCGAATTAATCAAATAAGATTTGATTTTCTCTATGTTGTTGGTTTGATTCATAGTGTTATCAACTGTTTAGCTATGCTGCGTAACCCGTAGGGTATGCAGTATAGTTGTTGTGCCTGTTGCACAACCACCTCTTCAAATATAGCAAAAGGCTTGTATAAAATTGAGAAGTTTCTTAATTTCATGCCTATGCAAGGCAAGAAAAACTATCAGGAAAAACTCTTCACAAGCTTT
>NZ_JCATIG010000006.1:0-97481 GCF_059693805.1 Aequorivita sp. CRS11 | reverse complement strand
ACCTGTATGGCAGTGGTAAATGTGATTGATAACATTGCACCTGTGATTACCTGTGGTCCTCCTGTGACTACTGTATCAGAAACAGTAGATTTTGAAGGTAGCTCTATACCTTCTGGATGGACTACACAAATCAACGCAGGTTCACAGGATTGGACATTTGGTTCTGGCGATATGCC
This sequence comes from Aequorivita sp. CRS11, assembly GCF_059693805.1. Classification (NCBI taxonomy): domain Bacteria; kingdom Pseudomonadati; phylum Bacteroidota; class Flavobacteriia; order Flavobacteriales; family Flavobacteriaceae; genus Aequorivita; species Aequorivita sp. CRS11. The sequence goes on along the minus strand of NZ_JCATIG010000006.1, from coordinate 97,305 downwards.
AATAGGAACTGACTTCGCCTCAAACGCAGCTATCTTTGATGACGACGCAGCTGGTAGCGGTGAGGTAAACAACGCTACGCTTATCTCTCCGGTATACGATATAAGCGCTGCTTCTACTGCCTCGCTGTCTTTTGACTATGCAATGCAGGAATTCCTTGGTGATGGTACACTTACCGTTGAGGTTTATGATGGGGCCGCATGGCAACAGATTCTTTTTGTTGATGTGAGCACCAACCCGACTAATACAGGAGCCATTGATTTGGCAACTTACCTAAATGCTGACTTCCAAGTTCGTTTTACATATGACGATGAAGGCGGTTGGGCCTGGGGTGCCGGTGTGGACAATTTCGAGCTTAACTATTCTATTGTTCCAACGAGCAACGTAGTGGAAATCGAATTGGGTCCTGACGGAACTACCTCTGTAGATCCTTACAGTCTTGTATCTAATATAGATGAGGCCTGTGGTATCGCTACAATTGCTGTAGATGTGCCAACAGTAAGTTGTGCAGATATAGGAGGTACCTTTATGGTTACTGTATTTGTTAGTGATACCAGCGGCAATATTGCTTCTTGTATTGCAGAGGTAAGTGTGGTAGACAGGCTTGCCCCGGAACTAACCTGTCCAGCAGACCAGACAGTTGATCCAGGACCAGGTAACATATTCTATATATTACCGGATTATTTCGCAACTGGCGAAGCTATCGCGGATGACAACTGTACAGACCCTGTAACAGATACGACCCAAGACCCTGCTCCCGGTACGGCGTTGCCCGATGGTGTCCACACCATTACGTTCACCGCTACCGATGAGTACGGAAACACTTCAACCTGTAGCTTTGAGCTTACGGTTGAGTCTGTGCTTGGTGTGAGCCAAAACTCTTTGGACGCTGGCGTGGCACTATATCCAAACCCGGCGAGCAATGTTGTGAACCTTGTTAACAAGACCAACATTTCCCTAGAGAAAATGATGATCTATAACATAAACGGCAAACTAGTAAACCAGGCAGACCTTCGCACCATGCAAGGTGAAAGAGCGGTAGATGTTTCATCGCTTGCTGCCGGGGTTTACGTTGTTCAGATTATTGGTGACAATGCAAGCACTGTGAAGCGCTTGATAAAAGAGTAATCACCAAATAACCAACCAAAAAGGAAACCCCTTCAGCTTTTGCTGAGGGGGTTTTTGATTATAGCTATTTCACTGTATACATCTTACCAATTATGTATCTTTACGTTTCTTATTAAAAATCAATAAAATGAAAAAAGCAATTCCTTTATTTGCGTTAGCCCTTATGATTGTGGCTTGTAACAATTCCAAAGAAAAAGAAAACCCGAATCAAACTGAAGAACAAATGAATGAGATTGAAAATCCATTACTTTCAGAAAGTACCTTGCCCTATGGTGCACCTGATTTTTCCAAAATAAAGGATGAACATTTTAAGCCGGCAATGCTGGAAGGAATAGAACAACAAAAGAAAGCCGTAGAAGCTATTGCCAATTCGGAAGATGAACCCACTTTTGAGAATACCGTTATTGCCCTTGAGAAAAGTGGTGAATTATTGAATAGATCTTCACAAATATTTTATGCACTTGCAGGTGCAAATACCAATGAAGCCCTGCAGGCGATAGAGGAAGAAATGGCTCCGAAATTTGCTGCCCAAAATGATATGATTTATTTGAACGATAAACTGTTCAAGCATTTTAAAACTCTTCACGATAAAAAAGAAACGCTAAATCTAGATGCTGAATCTTTAAAACTTTTGGAAGAATATTATGAGGATTTTGAAATAGCGGGCGCTAATCTTTCTTCGGAAGATAAAGAAAAGCTTAAGCAATACAATGAAAAGATTGCTACACTAACTACTAAATTTGGAAAAACCCTTTTGGATGCCAACAATGACGGAGCAGTTAACTTTACCAATAAAGAAGATTTGGCAGGTGTGAATGAAGACTTTTTGAAATCAAAAGAGAACAAAGATGGCGAGGGCTGGACAATTCCACTACAAAATACTACCCAGCAACCGTTATTGCAATCAATGGAAAATAGAGATAGTCGTGAAAGACTCTTTAAGGCTGCGTGGCATAGGGCAGATCAGGGAGCAAATAATACTAGCGAAATTATAAAAGAGCTAGTGGAAGTGCGTGCACAAAAAGCAAAACTTCTCGGCTTTAACAATTATGCCGAGTGGAGTCTTCAAAAAACCATGGCGAAAACCCCTGAGAAAGTAAATGAATTTTTTAGTGGTCTTATCGCAGCGGCTACATCAAAAGCACAAGCTGAGGCTGGTGAAATTCAAAAAATGATTAAAGCAAAAGGACAAAATTTCACTTTAGAACCTTGGGACTGGAATTATTATGCAGAAATGGTTCGAAAGGAAAAATATGATTTGGACGAAAACCAGATAAAACCCTATTTTGAAATTAATAATGTATTGGAAAAGGGCGTTTTTTATGCAGCACAAAAACTATACGGCATTACATATAAACCTAGAACCGATATACCCACATATCATGAAGATGTAAAAGTCTATGAACTTTTTGAGGAAAATGGGGAGCCATTGGGACTTTTTTATACAGATTATTTTGCGCGCCCAAGCAAGAGTGGTGGCGCTTGGATGGATAATTTTGTAACGCAATCCAAACTGTACAACAAAAAACCCGTTATATATAATGTTTGCAATTACCCAAAACCCGCAAATGGCGAACCTGCCTTGTTGACCTATGATGAAGTTGAAACCATGTTCCATGAGTTCGGGCATGCGCTGCATGGGTTTTTTGCAGACCAGCAGTATCCATCGCTTTCCGGTACTTCGGTGGCTCGCGATTTTGTGGAGTTTCCTTCCCAGTTCAATGAAAACTGGGCGCTTTATCCAGAAATTCTTAAGAACTACGCACTTCATTATAAAACGGGAGAGCCCATTCCACAAGCTTTGATCGATAAAATCAAAAATTCGGGAACTTTTAATCAAGGCTATAGCTTGACCGAAAACTTGGCTGCATCAAATCTGGATATGCAGTGGCATACCATTTCTTCCGATAAAAAAATAGACGATGTAAACGCTTTTGAAAAAGAGGCCTTGCACAACACCAAACTCGATGTGGTACACGCGGTGCCTCCCAGATATCGCTCCACCTATTTCTCACATATTTTTGCGGGAGGATATGCTGCGGGCTATTATTCCTATTCGTGGACAGAAATGTTACATCACGATGCCTACAATTGGTTTGAGACCCATGGAGGTTTGACCCGTGAAAATGGACAGCGCTTCCGTGATATGGTATTGTCTAGAGGAAATACGATGAATCTTGAGGAAATGTACAAGAATTGGCGCGGTAGTGATCCAAAAATTGCGCCAATGCTAAGAGCAAGAGGATTAAAGTAAAAAGGAATAGCTTATTAAACTGCGAATCCACGAATAGTTTTAAAACTCTTCGTGGATTCGTAGTTAATACAGTGATTTGATGCTTAATTCTTCTTTTTGCTTTTCGACTTTTCTTTCTTAGGATGCACCAACTTCAACTCTTCAATTAAGTTGGTTGCGCCAGCATATTTATCCACTATAAAAAGTACATAACGAATATCAACCATGATGTTGCGGGATAGGGCAGGATCGTAATAATAATCGCTCATGGTTCCTTCCCAAACACGGTCAAAGTTCAAGCCTATAAGGTTTCCATGGGCATCAATGGCGGGACTTCCAGAGTTTCCTCCTGTAGTGTGATTAGTTCCAATGAAGTTAACAGGCATCTTGCCGTTTTCGCCATACTGTCCATAATCTTTTGTTTTGTATAGATCGATTAGCTTTTGGGGCACGTCAAACTCGTAATCACCTGGTACGTATTTCTGCATAACACCTTCAAGATGTGTAACGGGTTCGTAATAAATGGCATCGGCAGGGGAGTAGCCAGCAACTTTTCCATAGGTTACGCGAAGGGTTCTATTAGCATTTGGAAAAATGCGTGCATCTTTCGGACTCAATTCCAGCAAAGCCTTCATATAATCGCGGTGAAGACCGGAGATATTGAGTTCCAGTTCTTCATATTTTGGGGCTACTTTATCAAAATACGCATCGGCCATTTCCTGTGCCACTTTAAAACCTGCATCGTTGTTTAACTTTGCGATAACTGTTTCAGCATCTCCTTCCAATAATTTTTTTAAGGATTCATAATCTACAAATGCAGAATTGCTGTAAACATCTTTGGTTAGCATTGCGGCATTTATATTATTAAAGGAAGAAGGCAAAAACTGGGCAGGTACATTTTTTGCATACAGTGCAATCAAGGCTTCAAAAACCTCTTGGTCCACTTGCTTGCTGTAATCCTTATAATGGCTTTCTGCGCCTGTGATAAGATTGTTTCTTCGGTCTTCAAAAGATTGTGCTCCGCGGTTTTCATACACCTGTTTCAATTGATAGGTTTGGTATGCCATTCGCAGCAATTCTACATTGCGTAACACGGTCTCTAAAAAGTACTCCCTAGCCAAGGCATAAGGCTCGATTTCGGTATAGTATTGTTCAAATTTTGGCAAAAGCTGTCCGTACTCCTGTTGCTTTCCTTTTTTGTTAATTTGTTCGGTAAGTTCGTTTTCTTGTTGTTTTTTAATGCCTACAGCATTGCTTTTCGTTAAACCAAGCGTTTCTCCTTTCCACTTTTTCCAGTAATTGGCAATGCGGGCAAATTTGGAAGCATATTGAATTTTTATCTGCTGGTCTGCGCGCATATATTTATCTTGAATGGCCAAAGCGGCATCGCGAATGGCGATACGGGCGGGGTTTACTGTATTTATAACCTGTTCTATGGCAATGGAAGGTAAATACTCATCCGTAGTGCCGGGATAGCCAAAAACCAAGGTGAAATCGTTTTCTTCCACACCATCTAAGGAAATTGGCAAGAAGTGTTTGGGGGTATAGGGTACATTGTCTTCGGAATATTCCGCCGGACGGTTGTTCTTGTCTGCATATATTCTGAAAAGTGAAAAATCGCCTGTGTGTCGTGGCCAGATCCAGTTGTCGGTATCGCTGCCAAACTTTCCAATGGAAGAGGGCGGAGCGCCCACCAAACGCACATCCTTAAAAGTTTCCACTACAAAGAGCATATACTGGTTGCCCTCATAAAAAGTACGTACACGGTTTTCCTGCCAAGCTTCCTTGGGCGAAGTCTGGACCACGAGAGCGATATTCTCTTCTATCTTTTTTTGCTTATCTGCCTCGCTCATTGCTTCGTTAATACCTTCAAGCACTTGTTCGGTTACGTCTTCAATACGAACCATAAAGCTGGCCGTTACGCCGGGATTGGGAAGTTCATCCTTCAGGCTCATTGCCCAAAATCCATTTTCGAGATAATCATTTTCCAAAGAGGAATGGCTTTGGATCTGCGAATACCCGCAGTGGTGGTTGGTAAGCAGAAGTCCTTGGTTGCTTATAATTTCGGAAGTGCAGCCGCCGTTAAAATGCGGAACGGCATCTTTTAGGCTGGCATTGTTAACGTCATAAATATCCTTAGCGGTCATTTTCATGCCGAGGTTTGTCATTTCGGATGCGTTCATCCCTTCTAAGAGCGAAGGAATCCACATGCCGCCTTGTTGTGCAAAAAGAGGAAAGGATAGAAGAATAAAAAATAGTCGGAAAAGTTTCATTTGAGTGTTTTTTTAATTGTTGCAATATACTAAATAGAAATATTTATGAACGACAAATTAAATATTGATAACGTTTTTGACGGTATGTTATAAAACGGATGAAGTCCGATTTTTTTAAATCGGACTTCATTTAAATTAGTTTTTGATAGTTTAATTAGAGGCCACAGTCATCTAAACAGTATTCAAAATACATAGCCCAGCTATTGCCACCATAAGGTAGACCTGCTGCCCAGCCTGTTTCTGAACCTGTTGGGCCATTTACTTCCGCATGCGCTGCAATACATAGACAGTTTGGTAAATCGGATAAAGGAATACTGTAAGTATAGGTTGTAGTTCCGTTCGGATGGCTTGCCGAGTAAGGGAAATGTCCAATACGTGGATTTCCGGATTTATTGGATGGCCGTTGGGAACAATCTCCTACAAAAAGGTGTGATGCGTTAAGTATCCAGTCCCCTTCCATGCTATAGGTGACCAATAGGTTGTCTCCGTAGATTGCAACCTCTACATTTCCAGAATCGTAATGTTGTCCTGCCATAAGATCGACTTGAATGCAATAACCGTCACTCGTAGGTTCCTCTCTTGAAGCCACAATATCATCTGGTTGATTGATCAAAAGATTATCATTTTCGTTATCCCTAGAGCAACTGGAGATGAAAATTATACCTAAAAAAAGAATGAGTAATTTTGTTTTCATAATTTATTTGTTTAGAGGTTGTTAAGTCAAAGGTAAATAAAAACTATTCATTTAATTTTATTTATTAAAATAATCGATTAAATGTAATCTTTTATCGATAAAACACATTGATTGGTATCTTATATACGAATTAATTGTTAATAAATTAGAAAAATATAGTTTCAAAAGTTATTGAAATTTATTAAGGTGATTTTTTTGTGTTCAATAGAAATAATTTCCAATATTTTTACTTCGGCACCTATATTTATATAGAACAATTTCACCCCTAGTATGTACAGTCAATGCCACCGTTCACACTTTTCTTTGAATGTTTTGCAATTGCTACAATATGCTAAATAGATATTCAGAATGCGTTTGATAATACGTTTTAAAAATATATCGTTATTATGAAGGAAGAACTATATTAGCGTTCTATTACGTTATAATTCTCTTTTTTTATGTCCTGGATTTTCAATGTGGTTTGGATATTAAGCCAGTTTCTTTCTACTACTTTAGTTACTCAAGCTTCCACAATCTTGGCATCTTCTGCTTTAAAGCCGCAGCCACCTACATTGCAATTTAAGTATTGTGATCCTGATGGTGATGGTACAATTGAGCTGAACCTTGAACAAATATCCCAGGAAGCGCTTAATTATTATGGTTTGGACCCTAACGATTCTGAAGCTATTTTAATCTGTAACAGTGACGGTTCATACGTGAAGCTCAACAATCCTTCCCAAGAGCCTACCTTGGAATATATATGCCAAGTGGTTGGGCCCCTTACCGATATAGCTGTGAATGATGTGGGAGATGTATTTGTAAATACCTTTCTATCTATTTATAAAATGGATGCCACAGATTGTTCCTATAGCTCGGTCTTTCCCGTGATTTATGGTGAAGTTTTAAACTCGCTTTCTTTTGATACTGGCGGAAATATGTACTTTGGTTTTGCAGATCACAGTAAGGTTTATAGATATGATGCCGATGGCTTGACAGATCCCTATGTATGGCATGATTTTGGACAGGGCAATGCGGGTGGCGATTTCGTGATGGTGGATGGCAAGCTTTACATTTCGTGGGACGACGGATCTTTTAATAGACTTTATGAGGTAACGGTAGATGCAAATTACAATTACGTATCGCATATAGATAAAATGGAACTGCCAGAAGGTACCTACGGGTTGGCTAGTGAATTTGGGAGTCTTTACGGCGTAACTATTGACTGGCTCTACAGAATAAGACTAGACACTCATACTTTTGAATCTGTAATTTATAATACCTTCGGAAACGGGGACTGGTACGGAGCAGCTGGACTACACGAAGGAATGATATTCAATGCGGCACTTTTTTCCAGTAGTTCAGATGCCAATAACAATACAAACCCTCTTCCACCACTTTGGACCAATACCCAGAGTGGGCAACAAACTATTTATGTGCGTATAGAAAATGAAACCACTGGGGAGTACGTAATACACCCAGTAATTATTACTGTAAATAATACTCCCCAGCTTACCCAGCCCGAAAATTTAATGCAGTGTAGCGATGATGAAGTGAACACGTTTGATCTGCAACTTGTGGAAGATGAGCTGTTGCAAAACGTTACTGAAAGTGTAGTGGTTAGCTACCATGAACTTCCAGAACACGCCGACTCTGGAACAGACCCACTCCCAGTATTATTTCAAATGGATGTTTCGCAAAAAACTATTTTTGTTAGGGTAAAAAACAGAAATAATGATTGCTATGCCGTAACGAATTTTCAATTAATTGTAAAGTCTTCTCCAGAATTGGCACCTTTGGTCACCAATAGGACAGAGCGTAGCTTGAGCCAATGCTATATAACTCCAAGTGGTAGGGGTTATTTTATGCTTGATGAAATGTATGAACAACTTGTGATGGATGGTAATTCAAATTACATTATGAAATATTATAGTTCCTTTTCAGATGCCCAAAACGGTTATAATAGAATTCCAAAGTTGTTTTATTCTGACGAAGGTAGTGTGTATGAGATTTTTGTAGCCGTGACCAATGATGATGGATGTACGTCTATTTCAAATTTCTTTTTGGATGGCAACTGCGTAAAATACACTTTGGACTTGGGCAGTATTAATTTTCCCAATTTTTTTACCCCTAACGGAGATGGTATTCACGACTTTTGGAATATTTATGGTGTTTCAGAGAAATTGCAGAAAGAAACAATTGTAACAATTTATGACAGATTCGGTAAAAAAATCTTCGGATTTAAACCATATAACATTATTGGTTGGGACGGAACTTATAATGGAAGGCCTATGCCATCCAGCGATTACTGGTTTGAAATTGCTACACCTATAGGGGCAAGATTTACAGGGCATTTTTCCTTAAGGCGATAAGCACTTTAATTTTTGGAAGTAAGTAATTAGTGAATGATTTTTGAAAAATTGCTTCGAATTATTTAGCGTGTGATTATTTATAAATAATATTCAAAATTTCTATTTTTCTAACTTCCTTACCCAGTTTGAATTGCACAATGTCCCCCACATTATTCCCTGTGAGGGCAACCGCTAGGGGAGCAACGAATGCAATTTTTTGCTTCGCAACATCAGCTTCGTCAACACCAACTATCTGAAATGTTTGAGCAGAGGTGGAAGTGGAAATTTTATAGGTAACCGTGGCGCCAAAACGCACTTCATTTTTAGGTTGTTGGGTTGGTTCTAAAACTCTTGCGGAGGCAATGCGTTCGTTTAGTAAATCCAATTTGCCATTTATTACGGCCAACTCTATTCGGCGTTGTTGTTCATGCTTGGTAGGAAGCGTGGTACGCTCCTGTTCCAGTTGTTTGCGTTCGTTCAATAACAATTGCATTCCCATCGGAGTTACATAATTCGTTGCTCCGTTTGGCAGTGCGGCACGTGGAGGTATTATGGGTGTTTCTTCTTGGTCTCCTTCTTTTACAAATCCTCGGCTCATATAATCTTTTATATATAAAGATACTTATTTTTAGATATTGAGAGTTTTTTTTGGAATTGTCAAAACAGATTAACATAGAAGAGGCTGTCTTTTAAACAGCCTCTCTCATTAAAGGTGTAATTTTTTTACCGTTTTATCACTTTAAAAGTTGATTGTAAATCTTCAGAAATTGCGTTTATAAAATACAATCCGCTCTCTAACTGGGACATATCAATTTCAGTGATATTGCCATTCGCGGGCCCCTGCGCTACAAGACTTCCCAAAGTATTGTAAATTTTATAATTGTCCAGCTTATAAAGAGAGGTTACGGTTACTTCATTTTGTACAGGATTGGGATAGAAAGAGATATTTTTTCTGAATTTATCCTCAACAGAAGCAATGTCTTCTACAGTTATCGTGCCTTCCATATTAGAGTGTACATCGCATTTATAGTCGTTTATACCAATTTGTGTAAATGTATAAGAAAACTGGGAGCCACTGCCAGTGAGAATACCACTGTCAAAATCTTCTTGGCTGCCAGATTCACTAGTAACGGAGTGGGGCACTTCATCTGTCCAAGTCCATCTTACCGTATCGCCCGGTCCAACGGTTATGCTTACATCTCCACTGGGCACACCGACGAACCAGTCTAGGTCAAAAGTTGTTTGCGCAGTTGCCATAAAAGCGGTTAGCGAGATCACAAAAAATAGTTTGATTTTTTTCATAATATTTAGTTTTAGGTTAATATATACTCATTGTTAATTTTTATATTTCAGCGATCTTTTCTTAAAAATGCTACTTAAAAGACGCGGCTTATATTAAAGCCGAAGAAGAAATCGCCATCGGTCCAATCTCCCTGCCCCTGAATTATGAAACCGTCTTCAAACATTGCTTGGGCATTGGTGAAATGCATTTGGAAAACATGGCCGCCGGTTTCAATATCTACACCCACTGACAGAGGGTTCTTGAAATTGGAATTTTTGTTGCGGTTTAAATGGATACCATAATCTACATTAATGCTCACACGGTTTGAAATTTTATACCTTCCGCCCAATCCTAAGGCGTACTGATTGTTTTTTTCATCGTAGTTCAAGGTGGTTCCGTCATTTAGAACTTCCCTGCTGCGGGTTGCCAAATTCTCGTGTATAAAAGTTGGCGCTACCAATAGTGAAAATGATTCATTAAATTTTTTTGAAATTAAAAGCTGGGAAGTATAAGTGAGCCTATCTGCAAACTCGAGGTTTGGGTATTCATCCTGTCCCAGAGAAGTGTTTACGGTAATCAAATTATAACCTACTAATGTTACCGGAAAACCTACGGTTTCCTGAGGTATCAATCTGTATTTAGCGTGAATTCCATATTTTTTTTGAAAAGAACTTCGCGCAATACCAATATTCAACCAATCATTAAAACCATAAATAAATTTTAATTGTGTAACGGCATTGTCCAGTCCGAAAAAATCATCAAATCCATTTTTTACCGACCCGAACCGATGGGCCACAATAAAATAGAAGTCTTTTTTGTCTGCAAGTTTGGTAGATTCAAAATTTACCACTTTCAGTCCTTTAAAAGCAGCAATAACTGTTTTATCAAATACTGCTTCACTTTCCAGATCGTTCAGCAAATCCTCTTGCGAAAAAAAAGCAAAAGGAATAAAGAATACTAAAAAGGTGATTTTTTTCATCCTTTGTGCTATTTAATAAGTGAGCATTGATCCAACTTTACTATTTCAAACAATTCGTCATAACCAATACATCGGCCTTTAATCATTATTTTCTCATTGGTTGTTAATTGTGGAATGTTTTCATCAAATGTGGCATATACGCTTTCATCGAGAGTAATGGCTCCATCTTCCAAATTGGTAATTACACCAGTTACCGATATGGTTTGGTTCAACAAGGCGTTGCCGTCATTTGTTTTAAAGCGCTCCAGTAAATAGGAGGCGGTGATTTCAAGTTGTGAGGTTTCAGACTTAATATCTCTATGATCTTGGTAGATATAATTATATCCAAAATAGCCTACTGATAGTAGTATAATTAAGATCAGGATTTTTCTATGTTTGCTCATGGCTTTATTATTTTTGTAACTGAAATGTCACAGAAACATTCACGTTTTCCGCGATTTTATTGCTTACAATTGATGGAATTTTAATATTGAACCCTTCTGGCTTAAGCACAAACTGGGCGGTGAGCGTAACGACTCCATCATTGACTGAAATAACAGCTGGCACGTCCATTTTTTTGTCAACACCGTGAAGATTAAAAATTCCATTGATTAAATACTCGCGTTTTTCCGAAGCTTTTGAAGCGTCAAAATCCTGAATGGTTCCTTTAAAAGTAGCTTTTGGATATTTTGAAGATTCAATGTAGTTTTCATTAAAATGCTCTTCCATTAAGGCCACTTTAAATCGGAAGCCCTTCATAAGTGCAAGAGCCGCAAATTTGCCTGTATCAGCGTCCAAAACGGCACTTACATTAGTGTTTTTTGCCTTTACTTCTTCAAAAGAAGGAACCGAAGCTTCAAAAGTAATTTCCCCAGTTTTGGTACTGTACTTTTCTTGGCCCGCAGCTGTAACTAAAAAGGCTAGGCAAAAAATCAATAAAACGATTATGGTTTTCATCTCTATTAAGATTTTAATGGATATTAATTTTCCAGCAATCCATCTTGGTTCCACTGTACTATAAGATCGATTTGTTGTTGCGGTAACCGTGGACCACCCAGGGGCATCAATCCCTGCTCACCTTCATTTCTGCTTATTCTATCCAAAAGCCCTCTGTTTTCAACGGCATCCTTCACTTCGGAAAAGTTGGTCAACGACATTGGCGCCCCATTTTGCGGTGGATTGTTGTGGCAGACAATGCAGTTGTTTTCAAACACAAATGCAACGTCCTGAAAGGTTACCAGCTCTGTTTGATTTTCTTCAGCTGGGTCTTCTATGTCATCATAAGTACTGCTCGTGCAGCCGAGTAGCGTAAAAGAAAAAATGAAGAGTAAATGACGTTTCATAAAGTATTATATGGTTTCCTTTTAACTATTTATAAAACATTTCAAAAGCAAGAAACCCTACCATACAAAATCAAAAAGGCCACGGAAAACCGTGGCCTAATCGTGGGGAGCTAAGTAAACAACTAAATTTTTTCAAAGGTGAGAAAGTCTGTACCTCCATTGCCTCCGCTTACATCAGTGAGTTCAATTTTGGAATTAGTTACAGAAATAATATCCCAGTCATCTGAAAGGTCTTCAAAATCTGGTGGCGAAGCAAAGAATATATTGAAATCAACATCACTTGAGCCACCATCATCGTCACTGGAATTACTGTCTGTTACAGACCATGTTCCCGTAATTGTAGTACTTCCGTTTACCCCAACCAAAGAACCGTTTTCATTAAATGTAAACGTAAATCCGTTAAAATGGTTTGTTTCATTTTGATCAGAATCAAAGAAATAAGTTATTTTCCATGACCCACTTTGGGCGGTGTTTTGGGTCTGTTGCACTGTAGTTTCCAGTTGCTGAGTGTTATCATCATCTTTGTCGCAGGACATTGCCAAACCTGTGTATATAAAAAATGCGAGTATTATTTTTGTGATAATCTTCATAGCTTAATTTTTTTTTGATTTTTATTTATGTAGTTAATTCTTTTTGAAAATCAAGGTGTCTTCAATTTCTCCTTGACTATTTCGGGTAATAAAGGTTGCTGACGTTGTTGTATATTGCAATGTCTTGTATTCATCGTCATCGGCTCCATTAATGGGACTGTCCATATCAAACTCAAAATTGAGTTCTTGCCCGGTGACGGTAACTATCCAAATTCCATAAACATACTCCGTACCATTGGTAGCATAAACGGTCTGGTTACTATAGAAGTTAAAATCGTACCCATTAAACTCAGACGTTTCATCGTTGCCATCGTCTAAAAATTTCTCCACATACCAAGTTCCCGATTCAAGAATGTCTCGCAATTCTTGTGGGTCAGGGCCGCCGCCGCCGCTTGGTTCTCGGCCAAAAGAGAGATAGTCCGTTCCGCTTCCTCCCCCGCTTACATCCGAAAGTCGGATTATGGTTTGCGTGGCTTCCAGCACATCCCAATCATCATTTAATTTACCGAAATCGGCATTTGTATTGGTTTCAAAATTCATAATGAAGTCCAGATTGCCACTGTCTATTTGTGCGGTCCAAAAACCGTTAATGGTATTACTGCTGCTTACCGCTGTGGCAGAACCGTTTCCATAGAAAGTAAATTCATACTCATTGAAGTTTGCAGTATGGTCTATGCCGTTTTCCTCCAATAAGTTTAAGTACCAACTTCCCGTTATCAAGTTTTCAATAAAAAGGTTGAGTTCTGTATTGTTTCCTCCTGTGTTCGGATTGCGACCAAAGGTCAAATAGTCTGTGCTTCCGTCACTTGCGCTAATGTGTTTTAGTTTTATAAGGTCTGCACTTGCTTCCAATATTTCCCAGTCTTCATCCAACTCATCTAACGGTGGGTATATTCCAAAGAAAAGATCAAACTTAAAATCGTCCACGAGTGCCCAAGTGCCGTCAACAACAATTCCTGATTTTATGGCTTGTGCGGTTCCGTCCAGGGCAAACGTAAACTCATATCCGGCATAATTGTCAGTTTCATCATAATCATCAAAAAAGTAATCAACATACCAAACACCCGTTGTCAGATCTTCCTCAAACTGTGAAATATCTATAGGGTCGTTATTTGTGTTGGCCACACAATCATCAATCAATGTTTGTAACTCTTGGTTGCTGTTCACTTCCACGGTAGTACCATCTTCAAGAATCACCGAAATAGGAAAATCCAGACTGATGAAATCATTTGGGCCCAAATTTTGCAGAAAGCCAAACAATTCCAAATCATTATTAATGGTAACTGTTCCTGTCTGTTGCTGATCTGAATTATAAGTGAAAAATGAAATAGGATATACAAAATCCAAACAGCCAATTTCAACATCGTTTGTGCCGCAAGTGTCGGCAAGAGCGTCAAGTTCAGCTTGGGTGTTTACCGTTATTTGGGTGTAGTCAAACAGCTCCAAATTTATTGGGAAAAAGATTTCTAAAGTATCGGTATCGTTTGGGAAAAGGTTGAATATTTCTTGAATTATAGTTATATCTTCAGGAGAATTGATGGTCACCTGCTGTCCGTTGGCAATAACAGTCACTGGCAGTACCACCGCCGTGCAGCTATTACCGTCAATAATATCGTCATAAGCGCCCGGATTTTGTGAGGTGCGCAACAAGAGCCCTGTCAGGGGTGAACTGGCGGTAATAGTCTCTTCATCTTGGGTTTCATCAATATGTTCCTCTTCTTCCTTTTGGCATGAAAAAAAGGACACACTTATAAAAAGCAATATAAAAAAACGAAAGAAGTATACTTTATTCAAATTCTTGATTTTTACTTTATATTAATAACAAACTAATTAAAAACTACCCTACCAACCAAGTTGAAAAACTTTTTAAATATATTTGAATATCAGCATTCCTATATGAAAGAACCCGAAAACATTTGTAACGAAAAAACTTTCAACCATCTGTACGAGTCTCACGGAAAACCTGTTTGGCGGTTTATCTATTTTAAATGTGGTAATGAAGCTCAAGCAGACGATTTGGTGCAGGAAGCTTTCATAAAACTATGGCAAAACTGTGCGAAAGTTACGAAAGAAAAGGCTAAATCCTTTTTATATACCGTTTGTAACAATGCTTTTTTGAACGAGGTGGCCCACAGAAAAGTAGTTTTAAAACATGCCAAAAGACAGTCAGAAAAAGCGAATTTTCAATCTCCGGAATTTTTGATGGAAGAAGAACAGTTTCGCGAAAAGCTAAAAAACGCTATTGAAAATCTTACCGAAGCACAGCGTACTGCTTTTCTTTTGAACCGTATTGAAGGAAAAAAATATACCGAAATTGCTGAAATGCTCAATATTACGGTAAAGGCCGTAGAAAAAAGAATGAGCCAAGCCTTAGCTGCCCTCCGGGAGGAAATAGGAAAAGTTTAATATTTAAGGTAGGGTAATGGATTGTTGAACTGTTTCAACTATGAATACAATGAAAATGAAAAATGATCACTTATTGCACAAATGGCTTAACAACGAGGCCACAGAGGAAGAACTGGAGCAGTTGAAAGCTGACCCTGAATATGCTTCCTATGCTCAAATTGCTGATGCCAGTTCGGATTTTGAGATTCCCGAGATGAATGCTGAGACTAATTTTGAAGCTAT
This sequence comes from Aequorivita sp. CRS11, assembly GCF_059693805.1. Lineage (NCBI taxonomy): Bacteria > Pseudomonadati > Bacteroidota > Flavobacteriia > Flavobacteriales > Flavobacteriaceae > Aequorivita > Aequorivita sp. CRS11. Next base: position 81,851 of record NZ_JCATIG010000006.1, on the reverse strand, counting down.
TTCCAATAAAACGAAATCCGTCCATCAATTGAACAAACCGAAAGTTTTTTCAATTGTATGGAAAGTGGCTGCCGTATTTGCATTGATTCTGGCGGGTTATTATTATACCACAACTTTAGATACATCCATTAAAACTGAAATTGCGCAAACTGAAACTTTTTCGTTGCCCGATGCTTCCGAAGTAATATTGAATTCAGGCTCAAAAATTACTTACAACAAAAAAAATTGGAATCACGATCGCGAACTTTTCTTGGACGGCGAAGCGTATTTTAAAGTAACCAAAGGAAACAAATTCAGCGTAAAAACTTCTGAAGGTATTGTTACCGTGCTGGGCACCAAGTTTAATGTTTGCGCAAGAGATGGGTTGTTTACGGTTGTTTGTTATGAAGGTCTGGTTAGCGTTGCTTTCAATGATACTCTTTTAAAGTTGCCCGCTGGGGAAAAGGTGCAGATTGAAAATGGAAAGTCGACAATTAATGGTGCTGCCGAAAACCCGCAACCTGTATGGCTTTCAAAGGAAAGCAATTTTGAAAATGTTCCATTTTCGCTCGTTTTGAAAGAAGTTGAAAGACAATACCCAATTAAAATTTCTGTTAAAGATGTAGATACCGAAAAAAGATTCACAGGCACCTTTACCCACAAAAATCTTGATCTTGCCTTAAAATCAATTTGTGAGCCCCTTCAGTTAAACTATAAAATTAATAATAACGGAGTAGTAACCATTGAAACCAAACATAGCAAGTAGCTGCAGAATTTTTATTTTCTTTTGGGTGTTCTGTGTTTGTGGAGCCAAAACCATAGCACAGGAAACCGAAGAAACTACTCTTTTGACTTATTTGGAAACTTTGGAAAAAGAGCATAACGTTCGTTTTTCCTTTGTTCATAAAGAAATAGATGGAATAAGCCTGAAGCCACTTTCAAAAGATGGAGTTTCCATAGAAAATATTCTTTTGTACTTAGGGGAAAACACACCTTTTAATTACAACCGCATCAACGAACGCTATATAACGATTACCTTCAAAGAAGATAAGAACAACCTTTGCGGAAGGATAATTGATTTTGAGACCCAATTGCCGCTGGAAGGTGCGACAATTGTCTTTGAAAACAATTTGTTTAACACTATTACGGACGCAGAAGGTTTTTTCCATATTCCATTGCAAGACAGAAACATAAACTTTACTGTTTCGTATATAGGTTATACAAAAATCACAAGTAATACTTCAGATTTATCTAATGAATGTCCTGTGCTGCCTTTGCTCCCTTTTGTTTCGGCGCTTGAGCCCGTTTTAATCGAGAATATATTCACTAAAGGAATTGACAAAAATCTGGACGGTTCCATTTTGCTTTCCACCGAACATTTTGGACTGTTGCCTGGCCAAGTGGAAAACGATGTGCTACAGATTGCACAAGCCCTCCCGGGTGTGGAAAGTGTAGATGAAACCATTTCAAACATCAATATTCGCGGGGGAACGCATGATGAAAACTTGCTGCTTTGGGACGACATAAAAATGTATCAAAGCGGACATTTCTTCGGGCTTATTTCTGCCTTTAACCCAGACATCACAAAAAAAGTTACAATCTATAAAAACGGAACCAACATCCGTTATGGCGAAGGGGTTTCGGGCGTTTTGGATATGCGTTCAAAAAATACCATTTCATCAAAAACCGGATCGGGGATAGGATTTAATCTGATAAACGGAAACGGGTTTTTAGACCTTCCCATTTCAGATAAAACGAGCATTCAGGTTGCTGCCCGAAAATCCATCAACCACCTTTGGGAGTCGCCCGTGTATAAGAATTACACAAAGCGCATTTTTCAGGATAGTGAAATCACCAATGTTGAAGGCAACCACGATAACTTCACCGTAAATGCTAACGAAGATTTCAGTTTTTATGATATTGGCGCTAAATTGCTTTGGAACATTTCTGAAAAGGACAAAATAGGTGTAAATTTTTTAGCCATAGATAACTCTCTCGATTTTACCGAATCCATTGAAACTACTTCCCAGTCAAAAACTAGTGAGTTGGACCAGCGCAGTTTGCTTGGCGGTATTTCGTGGGAGCGTAAGTGGAATACTGAAATTGAAACTTCGGCTTTGGTTTATGGTACCCACTATTTGCTAGATGCTATAAATAGAGATATTTTCACGACCCAAGAACAAATTCAACAAAATGAAGTTTTGGAAACTGGCGTTAAGCTTGATGCCGGTGTTCTGCTTTCGGAACAGCTAAAATTTCAAACTGGGTATCAATTTTCAGAAATAGGTATAGCGAACACACAGGACGTAAATCTGCCGCGGTTTAGGGATCATGAAAAAGATGTTTTGCGAACCCATGTGGTTTTTGCGGGTTTGAATTATCTATCTAAAAATCAAAAAACCTTTGTTGCTGGTGGTTTACGTGGAAGTTATTTTACCAAGTTTGATGAAGTTTTGATAGAGCCCCGATTGAGTCTGCACCAAAAGTTCGGCAACGGTTTTGCGGTAGAGGTCTTGGGCGAATTCAAAAGCCAAAGTACCACGCAGCGAATTGATTTTGAAAGTGATTTTCTCGGTATCGAAAAGAGACGATGGGTTTTGGCCGATGGTGAAAATACACCCGTCATTAAAAGCAAACAGGCCTCTGCTGGGCTTGTTTACAACAGGCGCGGACTGTTTATCAATGCTGAGGGTTTTTATAAAATAGTGGAAGACATAAACAGTGCAAACCAAGGGTTTCAAAACCAATTTCGGTTTTCAAGGGCCACGGGCAATTATACCGTGAGGGGTGGCGAATTTGTTATCAACCAAAAAACAGCATCCGTCAGCCTTTGGGCCAGTTATAGGTACAGTAAAAATGATTATGGGTTTAAAAGCCTTATGCCTTCCACCTTTCCGAATAATTTGGACATACAGCATTCGGCAACCGTTGCAGGAAGCTATTCGTGGCATGCCTTAAAGATTGCTTTGGGGGTAAATTGGCACAGCGGAAAACCTTATACGGTTCCGTTAAAAAATGCTGAGACCACAACGGAAGGGGGCATAACCACCATTCAGTATGATGTGCCGAATAGCGAAAGACTTCCGGATTATTTTAGAACGGATTTCTCGGCAGAATACCTTTGGAAACTATCACCTACCATTGACGCAAAGATAAACTTTGCACTTTTAAATCTTTTGAATACCGAAAACACCCTAAACATCCGCTACGCTTTGATAGGCGATGAAAACAATCAGGTTTCGGTAAACAAAGTAGAGGAAATTTCTTTGGGCATTACACCCAACTTTTCGTTCCAAGTATTGTTTTGATATCACAATTTTGGCGTGACCCAAATTTTAGTGCTGAACTTCCTCCTTCTAATTAAGAATTTCGCACCTCTTTTCTTATTTCCGTCCGTGAAGATAACTGATGATGAACAATACCAAAATCAAGACAACTGTAGCCACAAATAGATTTCCTACACCCATAATAAAAGATTTTAAAGATTAAAAAAACCTGTGTTATATATAGGTAAAGATAAAGAAATAGATGGAAAGGAAAGTTAGTGAGGTTTCAAAAAAAAAAGAAATCGTGAATTGCGAAAGGAGCCAATCCAAATAGTGCTGTGGCCCTAGTGTGAGGTTACACAAGCCTTTTAGGGTAAAAATGTATATGTTCATCGAAGCTCTAGGCAGCTTATTACGAAAATGGTTTAATTAAAAATGCCCTCCGGAATTCCGGAGGGCGGTAGTGGAGCCGGGGAGATTCGAACTCCCGTCCAAACGCGCAACTATACTGCTTTCTACATGCTTAGTTTTCATTTAGGTTTTCGAGAGATTGCCGGTTGAAAACTACCAACGCACTCCTTATCTTCACTTGAGGTTCACGATGCCATCAAAGCACTAGCATCGCTAGGTTTACTTTTACGAAGCCACTATATCAACCGCCGTAAACCAAGGCCGTTGAGTGACTTCCTGCTTGCCCACCTTGTGGGCCGAGGCACATCCTACTATGATTCGGATTATGCAGCTAGGGCGTAGTTATTCTCGCCGTTTAAAAAGTGTGAAATATGATATTAACGAGCTATATCCCAGCGCTCGGCATGCTTACAATACAATTAGACCCGCTGTCAAAACCAGTCGGCCCCTTATAAGTTTCAGTAGCAGTATGCAGTGGTTACATTAACATACAGCCTGCGACTTCAAACGGGAAGCAAAGATACATGAAAAACCCTATCTTTGCCACCGCAATTATTCCGATAGCTAACGGAACAAAAAACATACCAAATGCCCATAACCTTTGCAATTATCAAAGAACGCAAAAACCCGCCGGACCGGCGAGTAGTATTTTCACCAGAAAAGTGCCAAGAAGTCATACAAATGTTTCCAAATGCCAAAATAATCGTTGAAGCCTCTGATGTTCGTATTTTTCCAGATCATGCTTATCGCGAAGCCGGTTTTGAGGTGGTTGATGATGTTTCCGGGGCCAATGTGATGCTGGGCGTAAAGGAAGTGCCCGTGGATGCATTGATTCCGAATAAAAAATACTTTTACTTTAGCCATACCATAAAAAAGCAACCCTACAACCGTAAATTGCTAAAGGCAATGCTCGCTAAACATATTGAAATGTTTGACCACGAAACTATCGTGAATGCCGATAAACATAGGTTGATTGGCTTTGGTTATTATGCAGGTCTTGTGGGCGCATATAATGGATTTAGGGGTTTGGGCTTGCGCGATAAGCTGTTTAGCCTTCCAAAAGTGGAAAATCTTCCAGACTTAGAAGCTGTAAAAACTGAATTGGATAAAATTACACTTCCAAACTTAAAGATTGTCCTTTCAGGAACAGGAAAAGTTACTCGAGGGGCAAAGGAAATTTTACATCATTTAAAGATTAGGGAAGTTACCGACGCCGATTATCTTTCAAAAAATTATAATGAGCCTGTATATTGTCTTATTGACGTTTCAGAATACAATAGACGTAAGGATGGTGGCGATTTTAACAAAGGGGAATTTTATAATGATCCTTCAGAGTACGAAAGTGATTTTATGAAATATGCCAAAGTAAGCGATATGTTTATCACGGGCCATTTTTTTGGAAATGGCGCTCCTTACTTATTTACGCGAGAGGATGCCAAGAGCCCTGACTTCAAAATAAATTTAGTGGCTGATATATCGTGTGATGTTGATGGTCCTGTGGCCAGTACCTTACGAGCTTCTACAATTGCTGAACCATTTTATGGATATGATCCGCAGACAGAAAGCGAAACCAGCTTTGATGCTCCCGGCAGTATCACTGTCATGGCCGTTGATAACCTGCCATGTGAATTACCTAAGGATGCAAGCGAAGGTTTTGGTGATATGTTTTTAGAAAACGTAATGCCTGCTTTTTTTAACGGAGATGAGGATGGCATTTTGGAACGGGCAAAAATTACTACAGCAGACGGAAAATTAACTCCTAGATTTGCATATTTAAAGGATTATGTAGAAATTGCCGACTAGCAAATTAACTTTTTGTTAACAACCTAGCAATTGAATTTAACCAAAGAAATACAAAAAACAGCACTTGTTACTGGAGCTGCTTCCGGTCTAGGGTTTGAATTGGCCATGCTTTTGGCCAGAGACGGATATCAGCTGGTATTAGTAGATGTAAACGACAAAAAGCTTCAAAAAGCGAAAGAAGATATACTAACTCTTTATTCTTCTGAAATACAATTGATGCATAAGGACTTGAGCCAGCAAAACGTGGCAGAAGAGATATTTAAAGCCATTGAGGGGAAACGCATTGATGTTTTGGTGAACAATGCAGGTTTTGGTATTTATGGAACCTTTCACGAGACAAATTGGGAGCGACAAGCAGAAATGCTAAACTTACATGTAATTACCACAACACATTTAACAAAATTAGTATTGAAGGGAATGGTTGTACGCGGCCATGGAAAAATATTGAACATGTCTTCACTTGCTGCTTTTCAGCCTGGGCCCTTGATGTCTTTATATTATGCCTCCAAGGCATATATTCTATCTTTTTCAGAGGCTATAGCCAATGAACTAAAGGATACGGGTGTTACCGTGACCTGTCTATGCCCTGGGCAAACTAAGACTTGTTTTCAGGATGTGGTGGCCAATGGATCGAAAGCTTCTGAGAATAAAATAAAATTCAATATTGCTTGCCCAAAGGCTGTTGCCGAATATGGTTATGAAGCAATGCGAAAAGGGAAGATAGTAGCCATTCCCGGAAACATTAATAAGCTACTGTCCAAATTGCCCAGATTTGTATCGCGCCGCACAGCTACTGCTGTTATACGCCGAATTCAAGAAAAAAACAGAGAGGTTTAAGGTTTTATATTTTCTTCAGTTCAATAGGTTCTTCCGATTGAATTTTTATCAACGTTTCAAAAAATTGTCGCAATGCCGGATAGGCTTCAACCGGGAAATTAGTTGTGTTCAATTTTGCACTTAGCCTAACATTTACCCTGCTGCCCGAAACATCATAAACAACCGAAAGCTCGCCATCATTATTTGGAAGTTTCAGTATTTTGTTTTCGGGGACCTTTACTATTTCATATTGGTCTTTCACATCAATTGAAACCAAATAATTGTTGATAACCGGAAAACCAAAATCTATTGGATAATTACGGGTTTCTTTTGAAAATGGATTTTCGGAAAAGTAAGTTTGCATTAAAAAAGGATATACAAAAAGCTTGTTGCCCACGGGCTGCTCATGTATGGAAATATCATAATTTTCTTTATAGGGCTGCTCTAAATCTTTTTCGTTTTCAATTTGAAGGTTGGTAATATCTAAAGCTTCATTTCTGTTTTGCTTTCTTTTTATGATATCTTCTTTTCTTCTATTATTATTTTCGGTTCGTTTTGGAACGGCTATATAGCCCGTTGAAACTTCGCTTACTTTTCCTGAAAATATGCCTTGTTCATTTGGTGCCAATTGCATATTTACATAGTGCATGTTTTTGTTTATAGGATCAATGGGCTCCCAAAAACTACCTTTTTTAAAATCCATTACTCGACCTTGCTGGCAGAGATCACGAAATGGCAATACTCCGAAGGGAGTGTGTTTATCGGTAGCGTCCAAAAGATATTTTTCATCCCCAATTTTAAGATAAACAAGGGCATAGATGAAAGGACTTATTACGGGATATTGCATTGTGGGTGGGGTAAAATCACGGGTGGAAATAAGCATTATTTTTGCATCCATTCCTGCGGCTTCCAAAGCATTTATCAAAGCAAGATTTATTTCAGAACTGTTACCGGATTTACGTTCAAAAGCTTCTTTAACACGCACATCAGATAGGATACGGTATTTGCCGTTCCATGTCATATGGTCTTGAATATAATAATAAATTGCTTTTGCTTTTTCAAGATCGCTCCCAGTTGAATAAACTGAAGCAGGCAAGACATCCTTAAAAAAACTTTCATATTTTAATTGACGACCTAAGTCCTTGTCGTATCTATAATAATTATCTACATCATCCCAGGAGCGGGTATAGGAATGCTTGTTTTCTGCAAAATCTACATATTCTATGAGTTCATAAACCATTGCTGCCAGATAATAATTAGACGAAAGCATATGATTTTCTTTTTTAGCGGCAGGAACATCTTTCATGGCATAGGTTGCTATTTCACAATCTGCTTGCACATCAAACCCTTCAATGGCAAAACAACCTTTTGTCTTTTCGGCTTTGTTGATATATAGCGGTAGGTTGCCATATAATGTACGGTTATACTTAAAATTTCCTGGCAGTTCGGTATGAAATTCAGAATACATTACGGGTAGTGATCCTTGAAACCGCCACCCGCCAAAATTTGATAAATGGCTTGTTTCTATTCTATAGGTATATTCTAGGATACTGCCGTCTTTAATGTTTGGAAAAGTGAATTTTTTTAAGGACCAATACGGGTTTTCATCTGTTTCGAATATATTGGCTTCATCTATAAATGTTTTTACTGTACCATTATGAGTGATGGCAGTTATTTTGGTGACGTCTTCATTATTATTTTTTTCATTATAAAAAGGAATTTCAACAGTAGCGTGATCAAAATTTTTAGCGTTAAAAACCTTCATTTTCACGTGAACTTCTTTTATAAGTTTCACGTAGTTTTCAACCAATTCAAAATAATAATTACCTTTTTCAAATAAAACCACACCCGCAGCCTCTGGATCTTTGGAGTATGATTGTAGCGCAAATTCTCCTGCGGTTGGGTTGCCAAAGTCTGCCGTTTCTCGTTGCTGAGAAAATGAAACACCACAAAGGGTAAGGGCTAAAATGAAACAACTAATTTTTAAAAATTTCATAGATAATTTGTTTTGAAATGATTTGTTATAGTTTCTTTAAAACAATTGATTCTTCCTTTAAAATAGTAATTATCGTCCCAAAATATTCTTTAAGAGATTGATAAGCATCTGAAGGAAATCGGTAAGTGTTAAGTTTCATGTTGAAACGGATGTTTATCTTGCTGCCTTCAGCAACATAGGTTACAGAACACTCACCGTCATCGTTGGGCAATTTTATGCTTCGGCTGGTGGGCAGTTGCTCCACTTCGTATGTATTTCCTAAATCTATAGAAATTAAATAGGTGTTTGAAAACGGAAAGCCAAAATCCATTGGGTAACTACGCTCCTTCATTTTAAAGGGGTTTTCGTTGAGATATGTTTTGTTGAAAAAAGGGTAAAGAATTACTTTGTCTCCCACCGTTTCAGGTTCTATGGAAATGTTATAATTTTCCTTGAGCGGCTTTTCAATTTTCTTTATTTCCTCTACTTGATATTCCTCTATTTCAATACCTGCCTTTTCTTTTTGTTGGTCTTTAATATATTCTGGGAGGGTTTTTTCCTCAATGCTATTTCTTTTTTCCAGTGCTATGTAGCCGTAATTTGATTGGTTCACTTTTCCGGTGAAGTTTCCATTTTTATCAGCAGTTATTTGGGCATTTACGTAGTGGATATTTTTTTCATAAGGTTCAATGGGCATCCAATAGCTTCCTTTTTTGAAATCTAATACGCGCGCTTGAATATTTAGGGCCCGAAATGGAATGATGCCAAATGGGGCTTGTCTATCTGTTGCGTCCAGCAGTATCTTTTCATTGTTTATTATTAGTACCGCAACCACATAATTAAAATTGGAAAGTACTGGGTACATCTCAGTGGGCAATCCATTGTTTCGGGTGGAAAGAATCACGGATTTAGCATCGAGTTTGGCAGCTTCAAGTGCATTTACCAATGAAATGTTTATGGCCGTTACACTGCCCAGTTTATCATCAAAAGCATCTTTTACATTAATGCCATAATTAAAATACCTCCCATTCCATGTATAGCTATCTTGAATAAAACTATATACTGCCTTAGCACGTTCTAGATCATCTTCGATGTCAAGAATGGAGCTGGGTAATTTTTTTTTAAAATAACTTTTTTTGTTTAGTTGTTCGCCAAAATCACTGCGGATTTCAAAACGATGATCCACATCTTCCCAGTTTCGCGTAAAGACTTGATCAAAACCATAAAATGCTTTAAATGCCAAAGGTTCATACACCATCCTGGAAACATAATTTTTTTTAGATAGCATATAGCTTTCTTCCCTAAATGAAGGGACATCAGTCATTACATATGTATCTAGCTCCGTATCAATATGTCCATTATTTGAAGGAAGCTTAAAAGCATCTTTAATAACCACTGCTTTTTCAATCGCTAACTTTTTGTCCCCATAAAGAATTCGGTTGTATCTAAAATGTGGTGGTAATTCGGTTTGGAATTTACTATAAAGTGTTGGCAGCTCGTGTTGAAATTCCCACCCATCCAAATCATAAAAGTAAGGGCTTACAATGGTGTATGAATATTCTAAAATGCTTCCATTCTGTACATTTGGAAAAGTAAACTTTAGAACATTCCCGACCCCAGGTTCATGGGTTTTATAGAATGAATTGTTAGGTACAAAATTTTGAACTGCCCCGTTATGGGTTACGGCTTTATAGTCCTTTATTTCTTCGCCATAATATTCATTTCCTTCATAATATGGTATTTCTACAGTGGCGTAATCAAATTTTTTGGCATCAAAAACTTTAATTTTTCTATGTATTTCCTTTACTAATCTTACGGACGTTCGCTTAACTATTGGTACTGCATAATATTTTCCGGATTCGTAAAGTATTACGCCTGTGGCATCCGGTTCGGCTTCATAACTTTTAAGATCAAAATCCTTTTGGCTGGGCTTTCCAAACTCGTCAATACGATCTGATTGTGAATAGGAAAAGTATAGGTTGAAAACCAAGAAAATTAAAGCGATTTTTTTAGAAAGCATAAATTGTGGCTGAGGCTTATTTGAGTTTCGCAAAATAAAATAAATATTGGAAATACAAAATGATCAAATACCGATAAAACGAAAAAGGAATTCTTCATAAATCCAATAAACCAATTTTAAAAACAGCCCGAAGAATATTGTAAATGCCCACGCTTCCATATTTTCAATGGGGTTTGTTATTATTGTGAACACATCCATAAAAAGACGTAGTGGGTTGTGAAGAATATCCCAGGAATTCCACCGTAATACGCGCCCGAGATACATTCCAAAACTTACGGCAAAAGGAAGGATAATCAGGGATTTTAAAACTATTTTTTGTTTGAAATGCTTAAAGCACAATTGTTTCATTTCCTTAACGGAAACTACATAAAAAGCGAGTCCCGTAACTGCAAAAACCGCAATCATCAAACTGTCAAAGCCAATCCATTCCAGTGGGCTTAGACGCAGGTGTATAAAATCTGTCAATAAATAGGGCGCATTGGGGAGAAATAATAGCCAAACTATTAATAAAAAGGACAATTTAAGCTTTTTGATTTGTTTTTGGTTTTTCATATAAGTGGAAATGAAAAAAGGAATCATAGCCAAGAATAAATTCCATACCAAAAAGAGATAGAAAAAGGAATGGGTAATTTTTAAACGAACGGAAAGCAGGAAAATGCTAAAAACCGTCAATGAAAAAAGAGGAAACCAGATGTTGAAACGATCAAAGAGAAATGTTTTTAGGGTCTTCATTTTTGATGTATATTTTTTCGATTAATAAAATAAGTAAAAAGCCCAGTGTATAGGCAACCAAGTCCCGCCAATCAAACACGGAGCCTAAAATGGTCAGTAGTATTTGTGAATGGATATTGAGTTTTTCAGCGGGCTTGAATAATTGGAGCAGTTCCACAAAATAGGCAAAAGCCAATACGGAAACGGCAGTTTTGAGAGCATGGTTTCTTATAAAGATTTTTATAAAATAATAGATTAGCAGTATAACAAGCACATCGCCCAAAAAACCTCTGATAAAATGATTGAAATGAAAATAGGCAATGGCAATCTCTGTTGCAAAAAGAATGCTTGTTGCCAAAATATGTTTTGTTGAAATATAAAACTTCATTGTATTGCTATTTTTTCTCCCAAGTATTTTGGTTGCGAATCAAAAACAATGTCGAGACAGGCTTTTGTTCGCGCCAAGTATTCCCGAAGTTCTGTTTTTACGGAATACTTTCCCGAAACCGTTTCGGCGTTAAAACCTATTGCGGCAATTCCTTTTTGTTTTGCCAAGAAAATTGCGCGTTCGTTGTGGAACCTCTGTGAAATAACCGTAAAACTGTTCAATCCAAATATCTTTTGGGCCCTTAAAACAGAATCCAAAGTGCTGAATCCGGCATAATCCAAGACTATTTTTTCTTCGGGTATTCCTAATAGAATGAGGTCTTTTTTAAAAAGCAAGGGTTCGTTGTAACCTATTCTGCCATTGTCGCCGCTCACTAAAATAAAATCAATCTTTCCAGCTTTAAAAAGTTCTTCGGCCGCTTTTATTCTGTATAGATAATACAGGTTTATATCGCCATAGGCCATAAATTTTGAAGTGCCCAAAACCAAACCTACCCTGTTATGCGGAATTTCTTCGGTACTTTGAAATGTTTGGTTTTCCGTTTCCAAAAGCACGTAAGTGTCCAAACAAATAATGGCAAACAATACAAATGGGCTTAGCAATAAAGCCCATTTGTAAAGTTTTATAATTTTATTGAAAAGTGTTTTCATCTTTTTCAATCGTTATTCCAATCAATTCGCCGTGAGGCAAACATTATGATTGCTAAGATTAAGAATAGGCCAATGCTGCCTACCAAAAGCGCATAGTTTTCCAATTGGATAATCACATAAATAAATCCATATAGCGAAGCCAACGAACCGCAGATGAGCAACGGAAACTTAAACCCTTTCAAAATAGCGCGCGAATAGACCGTTATCAATGCGAGCACCGAAAAAGCTGCGATGGCATATGCCTTAAAAAAATTACTGTGCTCAGATATGGAAATGAGTAGCGTATAGAACATCACCAATGCCAAACCTATCATCATATATTGAAACGGATGGATATAAACTTTGCTAACCAATTGGATCAATAAAAACACCAACAGCGTTAGACCGATAACCAAAATGCCATATTTGGCTGTACGTTCACTTTTTTGGTATTCATCTACAGGAATGATGAGTTTCGTACCAAAAGCAAAAGCAGAAAGGTCTGGAAGATGCCTAAAAAATGACTGCTCAAATTGTCTGTTTATTTGCAGTATACGCCAAGTAGCCGTAAAGCCATCTTTACTGATTTCCTTATTGGTGTCTTCGGGCAAAAAGTTGCCGTCAAAACTGGGGGAGTGCCAGTTCGATTTCATCGTAGCATCGGTTTCTTTCCCTATGGGTAAAAACTTCAAACTTTCACTGCCGTTTATTTTTAAATCGAAGGAAAAGGGTAGCGGCGCAGCGAATATTTCCTTGGCGTTTGCAATGTAATTGCTTTGGATAGTGTTCAAATATTCCGTGGAATACTGAGGCGTCATTGAAAGTGCTTCTGAAGCTAAGTTTACAACCGGAGTGGTTTTTATTCCCTTTAAATTTGTGGTTTTTAGAAGAACGGTCGCCTTTTCCCAAAGAATATTTTCCTCGGGAATATCAGTATCTGAAAAATTAATTGTGGGGAAGTTTCCCTTTACGCCAATGGCAGCGGAATATACCACCGATTCATAAATGCTTCGGTTCAGCGGTTTCGTATCAACATTTGATGTAATATTCAATTTATCCGGAAAGAAGTAAGCGTTCTCTATTGTTTCCTTCGTTTTCGTATAATAGGCATTGCTTTTTTCGTTGAAAATCTTTTCCTCTGAAATGACTTTATAAGGAATTTTGACGATGGGGCCGGAGAGCAAGACCTCGTTTCCCCATTTTTGATTTATCTCGCGCACAACTTCTTCCTGTCTATATGCCCGTTCATTGATTAGTGATTTTACGAATTCCAAAGGAATCAATAAAACCAATAATAAAAATCCTACCACGAGCATGCGCGCGGTGATGGAGTTGCGCATCCAATTGCGGAATCTACTTTTTTTCTGTTCCATAATTTTTGTGTTAAAGGTTAAATGCCATTAGTTAATTGTTTGTGGACTGTATTGAAATTCATTGTATTGATATTGAAGTTTCTGAAGTTTCAATAATTGTTTTTTGGAAAAAATTACTTTTCTAAACCCTTCAAAATCTGTGTGCAATAATTTTTTGAAGTCAAAGTGGTGGAAGGTGTTGATCTGTTTGCCAATCAAGTAGGAGTTGTAATAATAGGAAGCATATTCTGGGAGAAGGGTGGTTCCCAATAAAAGTACTCCCGTTAAATAAGGCGTTCGTTTGCCGTTGCCGTAGCATAAGTATTGAAGCGCAATCTCGTCTTCCACATTGGTGCCGAAACCGGACAATACGTGATAGGCATCGTGTCGTTCTACTTTCCCAATAAGTTCGAAACCATTTTTATTGAGAAATGTGCCTAATTTTTTTCCGAAGCTGTCATTTGGAAATTCAAGTAATTCAGCTGTGCTGATTCCCCAGGGTTCTTTCTTTTTGAATTTCAAATAAATTTTTTGAGACCATTCAAAGAGTTTCTCAATAAGTTTTTTCCGTAGTTCCATATTTTTAAAGTACTTTGTTTTTCAAAGTGAAATAATAAAAAAATATAATTGTTATGTTTTCGGTTTTTGAATCAGCTTTTCCAAAGCTTCAATATGTTTTTTGAAGGCTGCTTTTCCAAGGGTTGTTGCTGTATAATTTGTATTGGGCTTTCTTCCCACAAAACTTTTTTCCACCAAGATATACTCGGCCTGTTCCAGCGCTTTTATGTGGCTCGCCAGATTGCCATCGGTAACGTCCAGCAATTCCTTTAATCGGTTGAAATCGGCATCTTCGTTAACTACCAATATGCTCATAATGCCCAAACGGATACGATGATCAAAAAGTTTGTTTATGTTGTCTATAATGCCCACGCTTAACTTTTTCTTTCTTTAAGGTACATAATACTTCCGTAGATAATATGGAAAAGCCCAAACCCTAATAGCCAAAACCAAAATCCATAGCCCGGAAGTGCGGCGCAGATAAGACCAATGATAATTTGGGCATAACCCAAATATTTTACATTGCCAATGGTATATTTTGAAGCGTTCACGAGTGCAAGTCCATAAAAAATAAGCATCAGTGAGGCGGTGAGGCCGTAATGCTGGCTGTTGAGTTTTATAATAATATATATTCCGCCGGTAACCAAAGGAATTAAAAAGTTGATCAGTAACCGTCGGGTAGTTGTATCCCAAATTTTTTCATTGTTTCTTTTTGCCCTTCGGGTTGTTAACAGATAAGCTGTTATTATACTGAGCAAGAGTATAGAGGCCAAAAGAACGAGTAGCAATTTGAAATTCCAACTGTGGAGGGTAAGAAACTCCCCGGGTTTAGGAAAAAGATATGCATAGGCAATAGCTGCTCCTATGATAGCGTAGATGCCTGCAAAAATACCGGAAAGGCCGCTAAGTGAAATAAACCGTGAGGAACGGTTCATTAGATTTTTGATTTCGCTGATGTCTTTTAGATAATCTTGCTCGCTCATAATAAAGTACTTTGAAAAACAAAGTAAATGTAAAAATTCTTTCAAACCAAATAAATCTTTGATAATGTTTAGGGCGTGAAATTTAATATTTTAAAAAGTAAGAAATTACACACAGAAAAAAAGGGGGATTTCCCCCTTCAAATTCAGGGTTTTTCCTCTTGACTGGTATTGCACTTCTTCGCATCTTTACAATATCAAATTAATTGGGGAGTTAATTTTTGACACGAGGTTAGAAGCTGTTTCTTTTCAGAAGCAGCTTTTCCTTTTTTAAGGATATTTAGTGATAAAAACAGGAAAAATCCTGTATAAAAAAGGGGGAAATCCCTGTTGACTGTTAACGGATTAAGTACGATATTTGAATACTTATTTAATTGGGGAGTTTTATAAGTGATGAGGTTAAGGACTGTGCCCCAAAAGGGTACAGTCTTTTTATAAAAAATTTAACGATGCTTATTTTATAAAGTTTTGTTATTAGCCAAAGTGCCCTGCCAACTGTTGTTGGCAGGGCACTTTATTTTTACAAATAACTTTAAGTTATAATTGATTTATAGTTTTCCGTATTGCTACAAGATCTGTCAATAGTTTTTCAAGCAAGTTTAGGTTCAACATATTAGCACCATCACTTTTAGCATTTGCGGGGTCAAAGTGGGTTTCAATAAAAATTCCGTCAGCGCCAGTTGCAATTCCTGCGCGGGCAATTGTTGAAATCATTTCGGGTCTTCCACCGGTTACACCTGCGCTCTGATTAGGTTGTTGTAAACTATGAGTAACATCCAACACGACAGGAGCAAATTGTTTCATTGTTGGAATTCCGCGAAAATCAACAATCATATCCTGATAGCCAAACATAGTTCCGCGGTCGGTAATGAGCACTTGCTCATTATTACAGTCAGTTACTTTTGTAACAGCATGTTTCATACTTTCCGGACTCATAAATTGTCCTTTCTTCAAGTTTACTACTTTTCCGGTTTCTGCAGCAGCAACTACCAAATCTGTTTGACGTACTAAGAATGCGGGTATTTGCAGAACATCTACATATTCAGCAGCCATTGCGGCATCGCTTACTTCGTGAATATCGGTAACGGTGGGAACGTCAAAAGTTTCGGAAACTTTTCGGAGTATTTTTAAAGCTTTTTCATCGCCAATTCCCGTAAAACTATCAATCCGGCTTCGGTTCGCCTTTTTGAAACTTCCTTTAAAAATATAGGGGATTTCAAGGGTGTCGGTAATTTTTACAATCCTTTCGGCAATCTGCAGTGCCATTTCCTCGCTTTCAATGGCGCAGGGGCCGGCAAGAAGGAAGAAATTATTCGAGCTTGTATGTTTTATTTTCGGGATTTTATTCAGTTGCATCGTAAAAGCTTATTTTAAAGCAAAGGTAGTTAAAAGCTTCTTTCCCTCAACTTTGAATACACAACGGAAGTTTTCTAAAAATTACTGCTTCACAATTTTATGGGTTTGGGAATCACCGTTTCTATCTTCAATCTTTAAAAGATAAACTCCCACTTCTACTTTGGATAGATCAATTTGAGTAGAGTTTTGGTTTCTTTCAATGCTTTGTCCCAATATGTTAAAAACAGAGATTTTAGAGATTGGTAGCTTTGATTCTATATAAAGTAGGCCGCTGGTTGGGTTTGGATAAATCCTGTAGTTGACAATTTCGTTTTCTGAAATACCCAAAGTGTTGTTTTTATACCAAATCAATTTATTATTGCCGGCAGATGCCGAAACAATATCGAGCCAACCGTCGCCATCAATATCTGCTGCTTTCGCATCGCTTGCAAAATCAGCCGCTGCATTTATAATGTTAGGCGTTCCGAATGTTCCTTGTCCGTCTTCATTTATTTTCCAAGAAATCTTATCTGAATATCTATTCCATAACAACATGTCATTGTCGCTATCATGGTCAAGATCATAAAAAAGATATTGGTCGCCGTTATCAATCAAGAATTGGAGGTCTCCAAAGTTTCCTTGATTGTCTAAATTTTCGAGCCAATAGGTATTTATAAAGGAATTGTCATCTACAGAAGTTATAATAACATCCTTTTTCCCATCGGTATTGATATCAGCATATTGAAATTCAGTGATATTAGTTCCTCCAGATTGAATATATAGAAATTGATAAATTATTTGCTCTGCACCATAGCTTCCATTGCCCATATTTTTATACCAGTAAATTTTACCTTGGGCGTAAACTTGATCAGTAGCTAAAATGTCCAATTCTCCATCATTATCAATATCTTCGAGTAAAATTTTTACATAATCATAATTGCTTTCAATTAACAAATTTTTATCGCCAAAAGTTCCCTGTCCGTCCAGATTTTCATACCATGCTATTCCTCCGCTAGATGTAATGTTTAATACCATAATCAAATCCTGATCTCCATCATCATCCATATCAATAGGAGTAATGGAGGTTATAAAGTCTTCTTCCAATATAATTTGCGCAGTTCCAAAATTCCCTGCTCCATCCAGATTTTCAACCCATACAGCTTGTCGTGGGTTATTTCTTAAATAGAGAATATCCTTGTCTCCATCAGTATCTAAATCAACAAATTCAACTGAAAGATATAAGGCACTAGTTCCATCAATCACATTTTCACTTCCGAAATTTCCCATACCATCAAGATTTCTATACCAGCTAAGCTCATGGGTTTCAGCAGAAGCAGTTAAAACATCAATAAAGCCATCATTATCTATATCAAAAGGAATTGATAAATAAGGTTTTATAGTTTCCGTAGAAATAACTTGCTGTTGGCCAAACCGTTGTGCAAACCCAGAAACAGCAAAGAAGATTGATAATGTGAATAGTAATTTTGTCTTCATAACTAAATATTTAACATAAATATATCCTTTTTATACATTAAAATCTCAATTTTTTCAAACAAAATAAAATCACAACTTTTATTTCTAATCCACTTAGAAACACTACTTTTGCACCCTCTTAAAAAAAGGAGCATTGTTATGAAAATCAAAAACATCGCCATTATTGCCCACGTTGACCACGGTAAAACCACGCTGGTTGATAAAATTATGCACCACTGTAGCCTTTTCCGTGAAAACGAAAACACAGGCGAACTTATCCTGGACAACAACGATTTGGAGCGTGAAAGAGGAATTACCATTACCTCAAAAAACGTTTCCGTAGTATATAAAGACACAAAAATCAATATTATCGATACCCCTGGTCACGCCGATTTTGGTGGGGAAGTGGAGCGCGTATTGAATATGGCAGACGGTGTTTTGCTTTTGGTTGATGCTTTTGAAGGGCCGATGCCGCAAACGCGTTTTGTGTTACAAAAGGCGATTTCACTTGGTTTAAAGCCTTGCGTGGTTATAAATAAAGTGGATAAGGAAAACTGTACCCCAGACGAAGTTCATGAATCAGTTTTTGATTTAATGTTTGAATTGGGTGCCGAAGAGTGGCAGCTTGATTTCCCAACAGTTTATGGTTCTGCGAAGCACAATTGGATGAGTGATGACTGGAAAAACCAAACTGATAATATTGAGCCATTGCTTGATATGGTTTTGGAACACATTCCATCGCCAAAAGTTGAGGAAGGTACCGTACAGATGTTGATTACCTCTTTGGACTTTTCTTCCTTTACAGGGCGTATCGCCATAGGGCGTTTGCAAAGAGGAGTTTTAAAGGAAGGAATGCAGATAGCTTTGGTAAAACGCGATGGCACTAAAGTAAAATCAAAAATAAAGGAACTTCACACTTTTGAAGGCTTGGGCCGTAAAAAAGTTACTGAAGTACAAGCAGGTGATATTTGTGCCCTAGTTGGTTTGGAAGGTTTCGAAATTGGTGATACAGTTGCTGATGCTGAAAACCCGGAAGCACTTAAAACCATTGCTATTGATGAGCCAACAATGAGCATGCTTTTCACTATCAACGATTCCCCTTTCTTTGGGAAAGACGGTAAGTTTGTGACTTCACGCCACATTAAAGAGCGTCTTGAAAAGGAATTGGAGAAAAACCTTGCGTTGCGCATGCAGCCAACGGATAGTGCCGATAAATTTATGGTTTTCGGCCGTGGCGTTTTGCACCTTTCAGTTTTGATTGAAACTATGCGCCGCGAAGGATATGAACTTCAGATTGGTCAGCCACAGGTAATCATTAAAGAAATTGATGGCGTAAAATGTGAGCCAGTTGAGGAAATGACAATCGACTTACCGGAAGATGTAAGTGGAACTGCCATTAATATGGTTACAATCCGTAAAGGCGAAATGATTAGCATGGAAGGAAAAGGTGAGCGAATGGTATGTAAATTTATCATTCCTTCCCGCGGAATTATCGGGCTTCGTAACCAATTGCTTACCGCTACTGCCGGGGAAGCAATTATGACGCACCGTTTTCTTGAATATCAACCTTTGAAAGGTGGAATTCCTGAAAGACAGAACGGAAGTTTAGTTTCCATGGAAACCGGTCAGGCTATTCCATATTCAATTGATAAATTACAGGATCGCGGACGTTTCTTCGTGAATCCTAATGAAGATATTTACGAAGGGCAGGTTATTGGTGAAAATACCCGTCAGGATGATATGGCCGTAAACATCACTAAAACCAAAAAGCTTTCGAACGTTCGTTCCTCAGGAGCTGATGATAAGGCGCGTATTATTCCAGCTATTAAATTTTCTTTGGAAGAAGCGTTGGAATACATCCAAAAGGACGAATATGTTGAGGTTACACCAAACCATTTAAGACTTCGAAAAATATATTTGAAGGAAGTAGACCGCAAGCGAAACAAGATTTAAAAGAGGATATAAGACAGTAAGACATAAGACGTAGGACGAGCGCAGAAATGATATTAAAAGATGTCTTACATCAATTAGTCCTAAGTCAATTTTAAAATAATCGCTGAGCAACTCAATAAACTCGGCGATTTTTAGTTAATTTGTTGTCGCCGAAAGGCAAACATAGAATAAAACAATAGGTATGAATTTTCTTTATTTCGATCCAGGGCTGGGAGCTATGATAGTACAGGCGGTAGTGGCGGCGGCGGCTGGCATTTTGCTTTTTTCAAAAAACGTTATGTATAAGGTGAAATCTTTTTTCGGATTGGTAAAAGAAGAGGAAGATACTTACGATTCAATTGACATTGAAGAGCAAGACACCGATACTGATGACAAAAAAAACTGACGCACACCAAGCCTCTTTTCGCGACCCTTCGGGTTATATGTTTTATGATGGAAAAATCCTGCGAAGGGCCATCAAACCTATATATTTTCCGCAATACAACAAACTGAAGGACAGCGGTTTTTTTAAAAATCTAATTTCGAATGGTCTTTTGATTCCGCATGAGGAAACCTCGGTCTCTTCGGAAGAAATAATCATTACTCCCGAAGAAATTCCCTTCATTACAAATCCGTACGAATGGAGCTTTGAGCAATACAAACACGCTGCGCTCCACACCCTGAAAATCCAGAAATACGCACTTTCAAAAGGCTTTATTTTGAAGGATGCTTCTGCTTACAACGTTACTTTCCACAAAGGGAAACCAATTTTTATAGACACGCTTTCTTTTGACTTTTACGAAGAAGGAACACCGTGGCGCGCTTACAAGCAATTCATCACCCACTTTTTTGGGCCGTTGGTTTTGGCAAAATATCACGGCACCGAAGTTTTCAAAATGATGCAAACGCACATTGATGGAATTCCCGTGAAACTGATTTCATCATTGCTGCCAACACGTACTAAGCTTAGTTCGGTTATTTACCCAAACATTCACTTGCTCGCTAAAATGGAAAGCAAACACAGCGAGGATTACAAAGCCGAAACCAAAATTGCGACCCTTTCAAAAAAATCACAGGAAAACATTGTTGAAAGCCTTTATGATTATATAAAAGGCCTGACGCTGAAAGAAGCCAGTGAATGGGGAGATTATTACAACAAAACAAATTACGATGAAACCGCTTTTGAAGCAAAAAAAACGCTGATAAAAGAGTGGATAAAACCATTGGCACCACAAAAATTGATTGACGTGGGCGGAAACGACGGCACTTTTGCTCGAACCGTGATTGATAGCGTTCCGCACATCATTGTTACTGATATTGACAGCAACGCTGTTGACTATAACTACAAACAACTGCAGCAAAACAAGGAAACCAATATGCTTCCATTTGTTTGCGATGTGCTGCAACCCGCACCGGGCATCGGTTTCAACAATACGGAGCGCAATTCTTTGATTGAACGTTTGGCAGAATACGCGCCGGATGTTACTATGGCTTTGGCATTAATCCACCACATCACGCTTTCCGGAAACGTGCCTTTTGAAAAATCGGCTTCGTTTTTTGCTTCCTTTTCGAAGAATTTAATCATCGAGTTTCCAACCCGTGAGGATTCCTGGGCGCAATCGTTATTGGTTCGCAAGCGCGAATTCATAAACCATTTTGATTTTTACAACGAAACCGAGTTTGAAAATGGCTATCAGCAATATTTTACCCTTGAAAAAAAGGAAACAGTAAAAGGCACCAAACGTTTGCTGTATCTTTTGAAAAACAAAAATTATGCAGGCTAAAAAAAAACAGGGATTTCTCTCGTTTTTTTTTGAAAAGGACAACCTTTTTCCAATAATATCAGCAATTGCGGCGGGCTTATATCCGCTGCTTTTTTATTACACTAACAATTATAAATTGATAAATTCCTGGGGGCACTTCGGGTATTTTATTTCATTATTTATATTGCTGCCGATTCTGGTTTTTTTCATTGCAAATAAAGTTTCAGAAATTACTTTTTTTAGAAGACTTCGGTCCTTTAAGCTTCCTTTTTTAAACTTTTTCTTCTTCTTTTTCTTTCTGAACATAGCACTTTATGCAGGGTTTAGCTGGTTAAGGACATTTATAGTTTTTGTAATTGCCTCGCTGCTCACTTTTTTATTTTGGAAGCATTTCAAAAAAATAATCGCTTTTCAGTTTATACTTGCTGTAATCGGTATTTTCACTTTAACGCCCGTAATTATTAAGCAATTGAATTATTCCAAGGAATGGATGATACAACCCGATGGCATTGAAACTGCTGTTTTTAAAAAGAAGCCGAATATCTATTTCATCCAGCCCGATGGGTATGTGAATTTTTCAGAAATGAAAAAGGGAAATTACAATATTGAAAACACAGCATTTGAAACTTTCTTAACGGATAATAACTTCAAAAACTATCCAAATTTCCGAAGCAATTACGGAGCAACTTTGCCTACCAATAGTTCGTTGTTTATGATGAAGCATCATTATTACAACAACGGTTCAGATTTCACAGAAACCATCGATGCGCGTACTGTTATAGTTTCTGACAACAGTGTGCTCCGTATTTTAAAAAACAATGGTTACCGTACATTCCTTCTCACAGAGCAGCCTTATTTTTTGACCAATAAACCAAAACTGGGCTATGATTTTTGCAATTTTTCAACTGAAGAAATCAGCTTTGTAACCACAGGTCTTGGAAATCCTCGGGATGTAATTAAGCCATTTGAGGATTATCTGGAAACGTATTCCGAAGGACCCAATTTCTTTTTTGTGGAGATTTTCAACCCAGGGCATATTATTAATAGAGAAGCGAAATCAAAAGGTATTGCTGGAGAGCGGGAACATTATATTGAAAGTTTAAAAGAAGCTGACAAGAAACTTACAGAACTTACAAAAACAATCCTCAATAAAGATCCAGAGGCACTGATCATTATCATGGCGGATCACGGTGGTTTTGTGGGAATGAAAAGTGTGGAAGATTCGTACACAAAAAGTACAGATCCAGATCTTGTAAACTCAATTTTCAGTTCCATTCTCGCCATTCATTGGCCCAATGGTGAAGCACCGAAATTTGACAATAAACTGAAAACTTCTGTGAATTTGTTTCGCATTTTGACATCTTATTTAAGTGAAAATGATTTGTATCTTGCAAACTTACAGCCCGATGAAAGTTATATTATCATCTACTATGGGGCAACACAAGGAACATACCAATACTTGGATGGAGAAGGAAATGTGGTTTTTAAAAAGCATTAATGGAGTCTAAACAATCAAAAAACGGTTTTAAATATTTTTTTGGAGCTACTTCAGAAAACCCTTTATTGATAGCGCTCGGCGTGGGCCTTTACCCATTGGTTTTCTATTATTCCCGAAACTTTGGAATGATTAATTCCTGGGAACAGTTTGGGTATTTTTTATTGCTTTTTTTAGTGCTTCCTATACTGTTCTTTTCATTTTTAAAGTGGTTTTCAAACCTATCGTTTAATTCAAAATGGGGAAAATACCTGCTTCCTTTTTTCAGTGTTTTTCTATTTCTTTTTTACATTAAAATTATTTTGTACGCAGATGTCCAACGGAAAATAATCTTAGGGATTTTTATCATTTCAGCGCTGATAGCCTTTTTTCTTTACAAGCATTTCAAAAAATGGATTGTTTTGCAGCTAATTTTAGTTGTGATTGGGTTTATTGGTCTGGTGCCGATGCTGATAAAATATTTAAACTATTCTTCAGACTGGATGCAACAACCGGACAATATTGAAGAAATTGTTTTTCAGAAAAAACCAAATATTTACTACATCCAACCAGACGGTTATCCAAGTTTTTCAGAACTGAAGAGTGATTATTATAAAGTGGATAATTCAAGCTTTGATGCTTTTTTAGCGGAAAAGGGCTTTAAAAATTATCCAGATTTTCGAAGCAATTACATCACGACCATCACTTCAAATAGTGCTACTTTTATGATGAAGCACCACTATTACAACAAAGGTAGGGATTATTCGGAAATGCTGAATGCGCGAAAAAACATTATGTCCAAAAATCCGGTGCTTTCCATTTTTAAAAACAACGGTTACAAAACCCATTTTATTAGTGAGCATCCGTATTTAATGGTCAACCGGCCAAAAATAGGTTTTGATTATACCAATTTCAGTTACAGTGAAATTCCCTATATCACTACTGGATTCAATGTTAAAAGAGAGGTTTTTCCAGATTTGGAAAAGACAATTGCTTCAAAAAACGATGGTGGAAATTTCTTTTTTATCGAAATTTTTGAGCCAGGCCATATTTCCACTACAAAAGAGGCTTCTAAAGGTAAAGTAGCAGAGCGGGAGCAATGGCTTGAAAAACTGGAAATAGCAAACATAAAGATTGAAAAAATGGTCAATCTAATTTCCGAAAAGGATCCTGAGGCCTTGATAATGATTATGGCAGACCACGGCGGTTTTGTGGGGCTTGACTATACGCGCCAAGTTTATACCAAAACGTCCAATCCCGAGATTATTTATACTACTTTTGGAGCTATGCTGGCTATAAAATGGCCAAATGGTGAAGCTCCCGAAATGGATTCAAAATTGAAAAGTTGTGTAAATGTTTTCAGGGTTTTGTTTTCCTATTTGGGCAATGACCAAAAATATTTACAGCATTTGGAAAAAGATGGTAGCTATCTTATTATAAAGGAAGGCGCCGAGCCTGGCGTTTATGAATACATTGACGATAGCGGAAACATCGTTTTCAAAAAAGTATAATTTCTTAAAAAGGTTATGGGTAATTTCTTCACAAAATACTTTAAAGAAAATTTCAATCCGTTGCTTACGGGCCTTATTTGTGGATTTTATCCGTTGGTTTTCTATTTTTCAAATAACTTTTCGGCAATCAATTCTTGGGAACATTTAGGGTTTTTTCTATTATTTTTTATAGGAATTCCAGTAGTGGTTTTTACAATTGCCTCATTATTTTTTAAGTATTCTGAAACGCTTTCAAAATACAGAACACGCATTCTTTTCGTGTTGATAATTATGACCGTGGCAACCTTGATGTCACAAGCAATGTATCTTACGCTTAAAAAGAAAATGCTGTTGGGTCTGCTGATTGTTTCAGTTTTAGCAGCTTGGAAAATGCATGCGCACTTTAAAAAACTGCTTGTCATTATTTTATTGATGAGCATACTTCCAACAGTTAATTGCGTTATAAAAATTGTGGAACACGAACAGAAAATGGAATGGATAGCGCTTCCGGATTCAATTGAAAATGCTAAGTTCAAAACCACCCCCAATATTTATATGATACAACCGGACGGCTATGTGGGGCGGGATATGATGGAGAGCGATTTGTACAATTTCAACAATCCTTTTTATGGGTGGCTGGAAAATAATGGCTTCAAAATTTACGACGATTTTCGAAGCAATTATCCAGCGAGTTTAACTTCGAATTCTTCAATGTTTTCCATGAAACAGCACCGTTTTGGAAATGTTCTTTTTCCGTCAATTGATATGCCAAATTCACGCGATATTATTGCTGGAAATAATACGACAATCACCACGCTGAGAAACAACGGCTATAAAAATTTCTTTATCGTCCAGGACGAATATTTTCAGCAAAACAGACCAAAACTGGAGTATGATTACTACAATCTGAATCCTGACGAAATCCCTTATTTCAGCAATGACAACAACGTAAAAAAAGTGGTTTTTAATGATTTGAAAGCTGCGATGGATACAGTGAATATTAATGGTCCACGGTTTTATTTTGTTGAAAAATTGCTGCCACACCACATACATTTTGCGGCTTCCAAAGAGGAGGAACGCGATACCTATATCGAAAAAATAAAAGAAGTAAACGGGTGGTTGGAAAGCACAATAAATTATATTTCTGAAAAAGATCCGAACGCAATCGTTATTATTTTGGCGGACCATGGCGGCTGGGTTGGTTTGGGCAGTTATCCCGAAATGTTCTCAACTAATGATCCGCAGCAAATACGTTCCATTTATTCTACTTTAGCAGCTATAAAATGGAACGGTCATTTAAAGGAAGGAATGGATGCTGAATTGAACAGCAACGTGAATATTTTTCGCGTACTGTTTTCCATTTTAAGCAATAATCCCGAATATTTGAAATATTTGGAGGATGATTCAAGTTATAACTTGCAGAACGGCGCTTTTTCAAAATCGGTGCGAGCCGTGATTGATGACAGCGGAAACGTGACTACAAACTAAACTGAAACTATAAATATTGGAAGACATTTACGAGATAAAAAAATATCAACCATCACAAAAATCGGTGTGGGATAGCTTTGTGAAAGAAGCAAAAAACGCTACGTTTTTGTTCCAACGCGATTTTATGGATTACCATTCCGATAGATTCACGGACCACTCACTTTTAATATATAAAGGCGAAAAGTTGGTTGCAGTGCTTCCTGCAAATATTTCAGGTTCTGAATTACATTCCCACCAAGGCCTTAGTTACGGCGGCGTAGTTTTGGGCAAACAGGCCACTTTTGAAGAAACTTTACATATTTTTAAAAGTCTGCTCACTTTTCTTAAAAGTGAAGGTTTTACTGTTTTAAAACTGAAATTGCTTCCGAAAATTTATCATCAAATGCCCAGTGATGAAATTGATTATTTACTATTTCTCGTAAAAGCTTCGTTAATCAGAAAAGATTTTACAAGTTGTGTTTTTAACGAAAATTCTTTAAAAATAGCTTCCTCAAATCGCTTGCGCGGAATTAAAAAAGGAGTAAAAAACGAATTAAAAGTTAGTGAAGAGGTAAATTTCAAACCATTTTGGAGCAAAGTTTTGGAACCAAATTTAAAGCAAGTCCACAACCAAAAGCCAGTTCATTCTTTGGAAGAAATTGAGCTGTTGCAATCCCGCTTCCCTAAAAACATTAAACAATTCAACGTTTATAAAAATGACGAGATAGTTGCAGGAGCAACAATTTTCGAAACTGTTACTGTAGCGCACGCACAATATATTTCAGCAAATGAAGAAGGGCGACAAACAGGTGGTTTGGATTTTCTGTTCAATCATTTATTGCAGCATTATTCAAATAAAAATTATTTCGATTTTGGAATAAGCAATGAAGCACAGGGAATGAAGGTAAATAAAGGTCTTTTGCATTGGAAAGAAACCTTTGGTGGCAGAAGTATTGTGCACGATTTTTATGAAATCAAAACCGAGAATCACAAACTTTTAAACGACATTTTTATATGATTCCGTTTTTAAATCTAAAAGCAATAAACCAACGTTATGAAGCGGAATTTCAGAAAAGTTTCCAGACTTTTTTAGATTCCGGATATTATATTTTGGGAAACCAAGTAAAATTATTTGAGGGTAATTTTGCCAGATATTGCGGAACAACCCACTGTATAGGTGTTGGTAATGGTCTGGATGCGCTTCGGTTGATTTTGGAAGGTTATAAGATACTAGGAAAGCTAAAAGAAAACGACGAAGTTTTGGTTGCTTCCAATACATACATTGCAACTATTTTGGCAATAAAACAGGCAGGTTTAAAACCAGTTTTGGTAGAAGCAGATTTGGAAACCTATAATTTCGATTTAACTGCACTAAAAAAATCTATTTCCGAAAAAACGAAAGTTATTATGCCCGTCCATCTCTACGGACAGCTTTCGCCAATGGAAGAAATTTTGAAGATTTCAAAAGAAAACAATCTACTCGTTATTGAAGATGCTGCACAGGCTCACGGCGCGAAGAACAAAGCTGGCAAATTTGCCGGAAATATAGGTGATGCTGCGGGTTTCAGTTTTTATCCTACCAAAAATCTTGGTGCTTTGGGAGATGGGGGAGCAGTAACGACAAATAATGATGCTTTGGCCGAAGTGATTAGAAAACTCAGAAATTACGGAACTTCAACTAAATATGTTAATGAGTTTTTAGGTTTCAACTCAAGGCTTGACGAATTGCAAGCGGCATTTTTAAATATAAAGTTGCCGACTTTGGATGCTGATAATGAAATTCGAAGAACGATCGCCAAGAATTATATTTCTGAAATTAGTAACGATAAAATAGTTCTTCCCGAATATGACGGCAATGAAAACCATGTGTTCCATCTTTTTGTAGTTCGTGTAAAAAACAGAAATACTTTTATAGACCATTTGGACCGAAACAGCATTGGCCATTTAACTCACTATCCAATTCCACCCCATAAGCAGCAGGCACTTTCAGATTTTTCGCATTTAAGTTTTCCAAATGCTGAAAAAATACACAACGAAATTATAAGCATCCCAATGAGTCCTGTAATGACCGAGGAAGAGGTTGAAAGAGTTATTTCAGTTTTAAACAGTTATTAATTTGAAAATTCCCGAATCCATACGCGGTAATTTACTTTTAAAGATGACTTCTTTAAATGCCGGAGTTATCGGCGTTCGGTTGGTTATTTCATTGTTCATTCAGCGTTTACTGGCTGAAATTGTTGGCGAGGCTGGAATTGCCAAAATCGGCTCCCTTCGCAATCTTTTGGAAATGCTTAGCTCTTTTGCCTCAGTTGGTATTTTTAGTGGAGTTGTAAAATATGTGGCAGAATATAAAGATGACAAAGAGCAGTTGCAGAAACTGTTTTCCACCACATTGGTATTTACAGTTTTGGGAACCATAGTTGTTTCCTTGGTTTTATTTTTTGGTGCAGATTACTTAAGCACCACTATTTTTGATTCTCCCAATTATATTTATCTTATAAAATTATTGGCAGTAATTGTGCCGTTTATAAGTATGTACCGCGTTTTTAACGGTATTGTGAATGGACTCTCATTGTATAAAAAATTGGCTGGAATAGACCTTTTCAGTTACATTTTAAGTGCAATTCTTACTGTTGTTTTGTTGCTTACAAATAATATTGATGGCGCGCTGATAGCAATTGCAATAACTCCGGCGCTGCAGTTTTTCGTGCTCCTTTATATTTTTATAAAAGTGCTTCGCGAATATGTACAGTTTTCAAAACTTACATTCAAAGTACCTATGGCTAATGGGCTTTTGGCATTTTCACTGATGTCCTTTTTTTCCACTGTGTTGTTGAATTATGTTGAAATTGATATTCGTGTAATGATCCAAAACAAAATTACAATGGCCGATGCAGGAATTTGGACAGCGATGACCAATATTTCTAAAAACTACATGGTTTTTTCGAGTGCCATCTTCACTTTGTACGTACTTCCAAAATTTGCTGGAATTCACAATAAAACTGATTTTAAGGCTGAACTCTTCAATATTTACAAAACATTATTGCCGCTTTTTGGAGTAGGAATGTTACTGATATATTTTTTGAGGGACTACGTTATCCAAATCATCTATCCAGATTTTCTCGGGATGGAACCACTGTTTAAGTGGCAACTGTTAGGAGATTTTGTACGTTTGGCAGCTATTGTTTTGGGATACCAGTTTTTAGCGAAAAAAATGGTGCGTAATTTTATCTTTTCAGAAGTGTTGTCGCTTGCGCTTTTCTACGGATTCTCTTATTACTTCGCTGGAATTTATGGCGTTGAAGGGGTTGTAATGGCTCACTTTTTAAGATATGTGGTTTACTTTTTTGTAGTGTTTTTCCTCGTGTTCCGTTATTTCAAAAAGAAGCGTAAAACAACCGAATAATAGCTAAAAGCAAACAATAGTTTATGGCTATCTTTGCAAAAAAATTCAAAGCTTACCTTATTCTGAATTCATATGGCCCAACAACTCTTTAATCCGTTCAAGGATTTAATTTTCGACGAACATTTTTGTTTCCTTTCAGGAGCTTTGACTACTGAAAAAATTACTGTTTTCCCACAGTGGTTGATGGATCATTTTAAGTTTGGTGACGAAAAGATTGAGATGATGGATAAAACCAAATCCTACATTTATTCCGACCTTGAATTACCCTGTTCTTTTGAAGTAAAGCAAGCGTTTGAAACATTGGATTTAAAAATTCAAGCCGCTTATAAAAATGGTTTTGAAGGAATGGCATCACTCGACCAAGAGTTGCTTTTTCAATGGACAGGCAGAATGGTTTATGGGCTGCTTTATTATGAAATGCTTTATGAAAGAGACAGATTGTTAAGGTTAGGCGAGGAGTTTGCACTCTCCGCACATCTCAAGGAAAGATTTGGCCGTTTTCACTTAATGCTTCAATCCATAATTGAGCCTATTTCTTTTATTGGAAAAAAACCTTGGAGCATCGCTGTTTTCCCACTTAAATATTCTGCAGATATTTTTAGCTATCGCGATGATGCCATCAATTTAATGTTTTCGTTTGGGGTGAATGGTTTCGGTTTTATTGCTTGTTTGCAGGACAATGGTGTAATAGGGGAGAAGCAAAAAGAGTTGCTCGATAAAATTAAGGGTCACGTATTGCACCCTGTTCAATTTGAAGAGCTGTACGCACGGTTTCACTATTCAGATTATATTTTGCAGTATAAACCGGAATACAAAATTGAAAATCAGGACAACGGAATTACTATAGAAGCACTTCCTATAAAAAAAAAGGGAAGCAAACCAATTTTTGGGTTTTGGGATGAGGATATATTCGCCCAATTGCTCGCCAATTATTGGAGCGTGTATGGCATTGAAAGGGAAGATATTCTTCAATTTCAGAAACCGCCACTTAGCTTTCTTGAAAATCCATATTCAAAGGATTTTATCAATCCAGAATCTATTGATTTACCGTTCTAGCAATTTCTCCCAAGTTTCCAAATATTTTTTGGCGATGGAAACATAGTCGTGCTCACGTTCTATAAATTTTCGGGCATTGACAGAAATGGAAGTCAATTTTTCAGGATTTAAAATTAAATCTTCAAGCTTATCGTATAAATAATCTGAGTCTGGGAGTGAATTTATACACACTTCGTCTGCCTTTAAATTGTAGCATTCCAAAAACTCGATTTCGGCTCCTGTAAAAACAACTTTTCCCTTTGCCATCGCTTCCAAAGCGTTATAGCCTTGGTCATACGCAAACACTTGATCTAAAAGAATATGTGCCGAATTATACTTTTCAATGTATTCGGAATATGGAACGTTTTCAACTGTAATTACTTCAACTTTTGAAGCGTGTTTCTGTTGAAGTTTTTCAAGTGCAGCTTCAAAATAATCGTTTCCTTTTTTAAAATAGTTCGCCCGATTGATGCCGTGGAAAATGATAATCTTTTCTTCAGGAACCAGAGGTTTAAATTTCAGCCTTTCAGTGTTTACAGGATTTGGAATTACTCCCAAATACTTTTTATTTCCTTGAAGCGGAATGTCATAATCCAAATCGGAAGCGATTACACCATCAACATTTTCAAAAACAAAATCGTGCAAATCTTTGTATTCTGGCTTTAAATATTTTAAAGCTGGGAAAAATGCTTGCTCTGAAATTTTTCCATTAAAAAGCGGATTGAAAATAGAGTAGCGAAATTTTTTTTCATAAGCGTACTTAACGCTCGTATAATCCGTTCCGCAGGAAAGCAAGAAGAGTTTTTTATTGTTCTCCTTTAAAAATGAAATGATTTCCTTTTCGTGTTTTGGCAAAATCCCAAGCGGACTTTCGTTTATCAATTGCACAACATCAAAACCTTTAAATTTTTCTTGCTGCTGAAGAAATTGGTTTTTTAAGGAAAGAGAAGAAATGTCCAAGCCAAAAAGTTTGAATAAACCAACCTTCACTTTTTTTGAAATCCCCGAATCATACTTTCGCTTTAAAAGGATATCTGAGGGGAAATTTTTAAATTCATCGCCAGTGGAAACAAGGGTTACTTCGTGGCCCATCGCCAACAATCCCTCTTTTAAGGAATTGTGCAACCTGCTGTATTCGCCCACTAAAAGTATTTGCATAAAAGCTATATTTGCCTTGTGCAACCAAAAATACATAATATATAGCGATGGACGCTGAAAAGAAATTCAAAGTGTGTTTGGTTTCCATTTCGCTTGCAAAAGGTGGGTTGGAGCGCTCGTGCGCTATGCTTTCACAAATGCTGGAAGCAAAAGGTCATGAGGTGCATTTGGTAATTTTGAACGATGAAGTTGATTATCCTTACAGCGGAAAATTGTTTAATTTAGGAAAACTGAAAGCGGAAAAAGACTCAATGGTGAAACGTTTGCTGCGCTTTCGGAAATTTCGAAATTATTTAAAAAAGGAAAATTTTGATGTAATAATTGATCACCGACCTAAAAATAATTTTGAGCGGGAATTGTTTTATTCGAAATTTATTTATCGAGAGCTCAACAAAATTTATGTGGTGCACAGTTCCAAAAAAACGGAATACTTGACTGAGAATCCCTCCGCTTTTTCAAAAATCTGTCAAAAAAACCTTTTGAACGTTGGCGTTTCAGAATATATAGAAAACGAAATTTTGAAGAAGGAAGGAATAGACAATTCCATAACAATCCACAATGCTTTCGATCCTTCTTGGATTGAAGAAAAGAGCGAGTTTCCCCAAATACTTCAAAATAAAAAATATATACTTTCCTATGGCAGATTGGACGATTCCATAAAGGACTTTTCATTTTTGATTAAAGCTTTTTCACAATCGAAAGTTTGGGAAAAGGATTTTCATCTTGTTATTTTGGGTGATGGAAAAGACAAGGAAATGCTTCAAAAACTGGCAGCTTCAAAAGAATGTTGTGATCAAATTTTATTTTTCCCTTTCACTAAAAAACCTTTCGAAATCATTAAAAACGCACATTGTGTAACACTGACAAGTAAATATGAAGGCTTCCCAATGGTGCTCGTAGAATCACTTTCTTTGGGAGCGCCAGTGGTTTCGTTGGATATAATTTCAGGACCTTCAGAAATTGTGAAGCACAAAAAAAATGGTTTGCTGATTGCCGAAAGAAGTTTACCTTTATTTGCGGAAGCATTGCAAAAAATATGCTTTGATGAGAAACTTTATAATGAGATGAAAGCGAACGCAAAACCTTCCGTAGAACAGTTTTCAATGCAGGCCATTTCTGAAAAATGGAACCAAACTTTACAGCATGCAATACGTTGATTTGGATAAAATAGAACTGAGGGAAATTCCTAAAATTAGCGATCCGGACGGTCGCGGAAACCTTTCAGTGGTTGAAAAGGATTTTTTGCCCTTTATAATAAAACGGGTTTATTATTTATACGATGTTCCAAGCTCTTCCACTCGTGGCGGCCACGCCCATAAGGAATTGCAGCAATTTTTGATTGCTGTAAGCGGCAGTTTTGACGTGGTTTTGGACAATGGAAAAACCCGTAGAACCATAACTCTTAATAAACCCGATAAAGGTTTGCTAATTCCGAATGGGGTTTGGCGTGAATTGGAAGATTTTTCTTCTGGCGCTGTTTGTCTTTCTTTGGTTAGTGAAGAATATAATGAAGACGATTACATTCGTGAATACAATGATTTCAAGTTATTTAAAAGTACCTAACCGCAGTCCGAGCTTTTCCAAATTATTCTTCGTTTTTGAAAGATACTTCAAAATGGTTTTGTTTTGACGAAGTAGAAATTGTTGCTTTTTACTTAGGTTTTCCTGGTTTATCTTTTTGAAATTTTTCTGAAAAGCTTCTTTATTGCCTTCTATTTTTGCTAAGACACACAGTGAGTAACGGTTTAAATCCAGAAATTTTTTAAGAGCGGGATTGTTTTTTTCGAAAACTTCGTAGGCTTCATAATTGGCTTTTTCTTCTATATTTTTTACACTTTGGAACAAGCTGTTTTTCCGAACTATATAAGTTGCACAGACTTTTGGGCTAAAAACAACTTTGTATTTTAAACCTATTCGAACGTAAAGATCTGTGTCCTCTCCACTTTTAATTTTTGGATCGTACCAACCCACATTTTCAAACACATCTTTTTTTAAAACAGTGGAAATGCTCAACAATACTGAATCTAATTGGCTAGACTCAAAATAATCAACAATAATTGAATCTTTTCCAATGGTTTGGATAGAGTAACTGTTTTTAAAAGTTTTTCTGTTGCGTTTTATTTCGGTAGCGGTAGCAAAAACGGATTCATTGGGGTGTTCATTTACTAACCGATTTTGTTCCTCTAAATAAAAAGGATACCAATAATCATCAGCGTCCATTAAGGCTATATATTTGGATTCTGCTTGCTGTATTGTAAAATTTCTCGCAGCCGATGCGCCACTGTTTTCCATGGAAAAATAACGAATGCGCGGATCCTTGAATTTTAATATTTCAGTTTCACTGTTGTCGGTAGAACCATCATTCAGAATCACGACTTCAAAATCAGTAAAGGTCTGGGCCAAGACACTTTTTAACGTATCAGCAATGTACTTTTCTTTGTTAAAGACCGATATGACTACCGAAAATTTAGGCATCCTTAGTTTTTAAAGAACTAAGATAGCCCAAGCGGTACAAATCAAAAAGGAAAAGGGATGGATTTGTAGAATTTAGGTTTTTCAGCAATGGTTTTTTAAAGGCATTGAAGAATATTCGCATTACAAACAATAAGTTTCTTTTTTTTAGTTTCAAATATGTTTTCAGAATTTTCACGGTTTCCTTATCAAGATCACCAGTGTTGTGAAAATTCAATAAATTTTGAAGTGCCAATTCTGACTTTTTTATGAAAGCCTCATTGGTTTCCAAATTTAAATGGATCACCGGATTATCAATGTGTGTCAGTGGAATATTATTTTTTTTAAGTTCATAACCGAAAACGGAATCTTCATAACCATATCCAGTTAGTTTTTCATTGAATTTTATTTTTTCAAAAATCTCTTTTTTAATAGCAAACCCCATCGTTATAAAACTGCGGTATGGATTTTTAAGGCGTTCTACGAGCGGCAGACTTTCACGTTCTGAGCCGTATTTATGCCTTAAACTATATTTTTCAGAATTATTTTCTGGATATTTAATTCCTCCAAAAATCACCGAAGCTTCATTTGAAATAGTAACCAAATATTTCGCAATAAATTCTGGGTTTGAAGGAAAGGTGTCCGCATCCAAAAACAATAACCAATCATAATTTGCTTGTTCTGCTAAAAGATTTCGGATTTTGCTTCTGCCGATATTTCTTTCCAAAGCTTGAAAACTACACTGCTTCAACAAATTTATTTTTGAATTTTCCTCCAACGATTTTTTGTCAGTAGAAGCATCGTCCAAAACCACGATTTCATAAACCTCATTTGCGATTTCACACTGTTTTTGCAAGTTTTCTACCAATGAAAAAACGTTGTAATTGTATGTAGGGATAAGGATTGAAATCATTTTTTGGCGATAAGTACAGTTTCTTTCATAAATCCAAAACGTTCATTTGCCGGAAAAGTTTTGATTTCCACATTTTGAAAGCCGTTTTCTTTCAATCTGCGCATTAATCCTTCCACAGAGTAAATGCGTACGTGGTCTTCCTGCCCGAAGGCTACTATTCGTTCTTCGGGCGTTTTCTTTGAAAAATCCTCGTATATTTCTCCTTCTTTAAAAGGAGTTTGGATTACACACTTGCCATTGGGTTTTAATACGCGATGTAATTCTTCCATTGCTTTTTTGTCGTCTTCAATATGTTCCAAAATATGATAGCAGATTATCAGATCGAAAAAATTGTCTTCCAAAGGAATTTTAGTGATATCATACTGATAATCCGCCAGAAATTCATCTTCAAAATCAGTACTGAAATAAGTGATGCTCGGATTTTTCTTCAGCAATCTGTAAACACTTCGCGAAGGTGAAAAGTGGAGCACTTTTCCGTATGCTAAATCGTTTTCGTTAATATAGGAATAAAGTCTTCTTGTTCTGGAACGGCTCCCGCAAAAGGGACAAAGCAGGTCGCCATCGGGAATTTTAATAAATCGTTTAACCAAATGACCGCAAACCGTACATTCGTGATTTTTTCCACGTAGGTGAAAAGCAAAAATGGAACGAAAAAAAACCTCGTTCTCAAAAAGAATTTTTTTTGGAACAAAGGTGAGTGCCACTTTTTTTAAGGTTTGGTACATCTGGCTAAAATACAGTAATCTTTTTGGATGCGGGAAATTTGATTTTCTATTTGGTCCATAAAAAATCGTTTTCAAAAAAAAATTAAAAAAAATGTATCTTGTAAAAAAATAATCAGCTGTGCGGATATTTATTTTAGTTTTTGTTGTTTTTTCTACACTTTCAGCTTACTCCCAACAAGAGGCCTGGTTTTATCTGCGTGCGCGCGATACTTCTTTCGTGCCTTCCTTTGAAAAAAAAGGAGATTATTTGAGCTATTCGGGTAAAGATGCAAGGCTGAAAGCAGCTTTAAAAAACTATAAAATCAAAATCTTCAAAAAAACTTGGAAACACGCTAAAAAGCAAAATCTAAAAAAGACCTTTTTTGTGATTGCCGATAAGGAAGCAATGATGACGGATTTACTGCAGAATGTTTCCCATCTTTTTGAGTTTGGCGAATTGATAGCCGAAGAGGACAAAAAAATTTTTGAACCCAATGATTACGGATTGACAAGTACCATAGGCGATAATTTGGGAGCGCAAGTTAATCTGGATTATCTTGACGTAATGGAGGTTCCGAAAGCTTGGTATTACACAACGGGTTCGCGCGATATAATTGTTGGAATTTCGGATGGTTCCATAAAAACCGACGATAAGGAATTTGAAGGAAAAAGTAAGATTATAAGGGAGTCTTTTATGGCAAAAGGCCACGGATTTTCTGTTGCTGAATCTGCGGCCGGCCAGGGAGACAATGGGTATGCCATTCCGGGGGTATGTTACGATTGTAGTGTTTATTCCACCAATTATAGACACATAAATAATTTGGAGCAACTCGTTGAGCTTTCCAAATTGGGAGTGAAAGTTATCAATTGTAGTTGGGGGCTTGCACACTATTATGAAACTGCACAGCAGGCTATTTATGAAATGATGAACAATGGTACAGTAGTGGTTGCAATAGGCCACAACCCGCCTTTTTCAGAAACAAAAGGAAAAAAACCTTACTATCCAGCTTCATATGATAAAGTTATTGCGGTTTCTTCTGCTTCGCACCGCTATGCACATTATTCTGAAAATATTCAGATTGAAGAAGATAAGGGCTTGTATTACGTAAAAAATATTCGCTATTATGTGGGGCTTACCGGTGGTTTTAAAAATAATGATACTACTCAGGTTCCGCATTTGTATCCTATCAGCATCCGAAATTTGAATAGTGAAATTGACATTGTAGCTCCTTCACAGGGTATTTATAGATACGGTGAACGAGCCCTCAACGGTTTTGACGACGTTAGTCAATTTAACCAAACTTCAGGGGTGGCACCATTGGTTACGGGCAGTATTGGGCTTATGTTTTCGCTTTATCCCTGTCTTCCCGCGGAAGAGGTTGAAACCATCCTAAAATTCACTTCTACCAATATAGACGACGTGGAGCCCAATAAACCATATGCGGGAATGTACGGTGCAGGAATGTTAAATACGGGCCGAGCCGTGGAAATGGTTTTTGATATGTTCGCGGAAAAAGAACCAGTAAAAATTGAAAACCAGCGATTCAGTCGGTGGGATTTTAAACTCACAGCTATTTCTGACGTGTTGATGCAAAACCAAGAATTTACAGAAAATTCAACCTTGGAATTAACATCCAAAAAAAGAATTGTAATTTCTAATAACACGATTTTGAAACCTAATTCCAAAGGAAAAATTCATCTCAAAATAGACCCATTCCTTAAAAAAGAATGTAATCTACAACTTCGTGACCCAAGTATTTTGAATGATTAACTATTAAAGAATATTAAACCGTTTTCTGAACTACTTCAAAAATCTGGTTTTCATCACACTTTAAAGTTTTGGAAGGATATTTCAGCAGCAATGCATAATCATGGGTTGCCATTAAGATGGTGTTGCCGTTTTTATTTATTTCGCGCAAAACCTCCATTACTTCCACGCTTGTTTGCGGATCGAGGTTACCGGTGGGCTCATCTGCCAAAATAAGCTCTGGATCATTTAAAAGCGCACGGGCAATAGCCACACGTTGCTGCTCCCCGCCCGAAAGTTGGTACGGATACTTAAAGGCTTTGGTTTTCATATCAACCTTATCCAATACCTCGTTAATTTTGCTTTCCATTGCAGCTTTGTCTTTCCAACCAGTTGCAGTCAAAACAAAGTTGAGATTGTCGCGAACCGTGCGATCGTTCAAAAGTTTGAAATCCTGAAAAACCACGCCCAATTTTCTGCGTAAAAAAGGAATATCCTTTTCTTTCAAAGTAGCCAAATCGTATCCCACAATGTTGCCTTCCCCTTCCTGCAGCGGAAGATCGCCGTAAAGCGTTTTCATAAAACTACTTTTTCCGGTGCCGGTTTTTCCGATCAGGTAAACAAATTCGCCTTTATCCACAGAAACGGAAACATCGGAAAGTACTAAATTGTCACCTTGATAAATGGAAGCATCTTTTAAAAATAATACGGTATCGGCCATTTTTAAGTATAGGTTTTGGGTTAAATGTATCTATCCCGAGCGGAGTCGAGGGACAAAAGTAATTTGAATTACTTCAAACTGCAACTGATTACTGCCAACATATTTACTTTTCTGAAATTTTTTCCTTCAGTGCGTCTATTTCCTTTTGCTGCTGAAGCGTGTAAAGCGTCAATTCCTCAATTTTTTGAAGCAAAATCAAGTTCATTTCTTTTAGTGAAATTCCCTCCGTCCGCATCGTTTCGGCAGAAGGCACATTTGGCAGATGATAGTTTTCTTTTAAAAACGCTTCCAGTTCTTCCAAGGAAATCAAACTGTATTCCGGCATCATTTCAGAAAAACCGTTATAATAGGTTTCAAACACATAATCGGGTGCAACTGCTCCCTCAAGATCTACCAGAACTTCCTGGGTGTGGATTTTTCCTTTTACGGTCAAAAGCTCATCGGGAGTAGTTGTGCCAACGCCTATTTTTCCATCCTTTTCAGAAAGATTTTTAAAAGGATTGCGCTGTGCTGTGGCGGAAAGTGAAAACATTAGAATGCCGAAAATCAATAATCTGTTCATAACGATGCTTTTATAATTTGTAAAGTTTTAAAATTACGGTATTTTTTTAAAACGTTTCAATGTATGTTAAAATCTGTTGAAGAGGTGCATACTTATTTCAATTTTACGTCGTTATATTCCTAAGAAAATTCATCAAAAAATCATTCGTTAATTAAACCTTAAAAAATTACAGTATCGCCGAAAGCTACATTTAAAGTTAAATATCTTTACGCCACAAAAACTGTAAATAATGATAAAGAATTTTCTTGTTTTTTCACTTTTCCTATTCCTTTCATTTTCGTCCTTTTCACAGCAAACAGCGGTCTTTACAAATGACCTTGCCGATTTCAACCAAGCGCTGGAACTCTACAATAACGGGCAATATTTGGCTGCCCAAAGTCTTTTCGACAAAATAAAAAACAGCAGCGAAGACGAAACCGTGCAGAGCGATTGTGCATATTATATTGCCAATGCGGCGGTGAGGCTGAACCAGCAAAATGCCGACCAGTTGATGGAGGAATTTGTGGAGAAATATCCCACGAGTTTGAAGCGAAATTCTGCATTTATAGACGTGGCGAATTTTTATTTCGAAAACGGAAAATATTCACATGCCCAAAAGTGGTACGATAAGGTTGATACTTCAAATTTAAGTCGAAGTGAGCAGGAACGTTTCAATTTCAATAACGGATACGTCTATTTTAAGGCGAAGCGATATGACGAGGCGAAAAACTATTTCAACAAGGTTTCCACTTCGCAGAAATATGGCTCGCAGGCGAAGTATTATCTGGGTTTTATCGCTTACGAAGGCGACGATTATGAAGAAGCCAACAAGAATTTTGAGGAAGTAAAAGGCGAGGAGCGCTATTCGGAAGACCTTAGTTATTACCAAGCCGATATGAATTTCAAGCTCGGAAATTTCGAAAAGGCCATCGAGATGGGGAAGGAGCAATTTGATAAATCCAGCCCGCAGGAAAAAAGCCAACTTTCAAAAATTATTGGTGAGAGCTATTTTAACCTTGGCCAATATGCCGAAGCCATACCTTATTTAAAGGAATACAAAGGTTTTCGCGGCAAATGGAACAATACCGATTACTACCAATTGGGCTATGCCTATTACAAACAGGGCGATTACGAAAGTGCCATTGGCGAGTTCAACAAAATTGTGGACGGAAAGAACGCCGTTGCCCAAAACGCCTATTACCATTTGGCGGAAAGTTATCTGAAACTCGACAAAAAACAGGAAGCGCTGAACGCTTTTAAAAATGCTTCGGAAATGGATTTCAGTGCTGAAATTCAGGAAGATGCCTATTTGAATTATGCCAAACTGAGCTACGAGATTGGCA
Organism: Aequorivita sp. CRS11; assembly: GCF_059693805.1. Classification (NCBI taxonomy): domain Bacteria; kingdom Pseudomonadati; phylum Bacteroidota; class Flavobacteriia; order Flavobacteriales; family Flavobacteriaceae; genus Aequorivita; species Aequorivita sp. CRS11. Next base: position 42,010 of record NZ_JCATIG010000006.1, on the reverse strand, counting down.
ACAGCTACAAAAGCACGCCGCAGGTTTTGCTTTCCTTTATTGAAAAATACCCGAACAACGCCAATAATGACGAGCTGAAAAGATTGTTGATTGATAGTTACATCACTTCAAAAAATTACAAGGAAGCACTGGATTTGCTGGAAAACAACAAAGATTTCGAAAATAAGGCTGCCTATCAAAAAGTAGCTTTTTACAGAGGAATTGAATTGTACAACGAAGCAGATTACAATGAGGCAATTGCATTTTTCGACAAAAGTTTGAAATATCCCGAAAATCAGAATTTCACTGCCCGCGCGACCTACTGGAAAGCTGAAAGCGATTACCAACTCTCAAATTTTGAAAAATCGTTGGCAGGGTACAATAAATTTCAGCAGTTGCCAGGTTCTCAAAACACTTCAGAATATAAAAACTTGAAATACAATGTGGCTTACAACCAATTCAAACTGAAAAATTATACGGACGCCATTAACAATTTCAAAATTTACGTGGGTTCCTCTTCCGCAGAAACGATCCGCAAAAAGGACGCCTTACTGCGATTGGGCGATAGTTATTTTGTGACAAGCCAATATTGGCCGGCAATGGAAAACTACAACGCCGCGATTGAATTGGGCGGCGACAATGATTACGCGCAGTTTCAAAAAGCAATAAGCTACGGTTTTGTGGACAGAAGCGAAAAGAAAATTGAAGAACTTATAACTTTTATAAAAAAATACCCAAAATCCATTTACCGCGATGATGCTTTGTATGAATTGGGAAATACCTACGTTGCGCAGAACAAAACGAATGAGGCAATTTCAGCTTACGACCAATTGGTTCGCGATATTCCAAACAGCAGTTTTGTTTCAAAAGCATTGTTGAAGAAAGCTTTGATTTATGACAACACTGGAAAAAGCAATGATGCGTTGACAATTTTCAAGAGAGTGGCCAAGGATTTTCCTTCCACACCCGAAGCCTTGCAGGCTGTTTCTTCCGCAAAAATTATTTATATAGATCAAGGAACCGTTGACGAATATGCACGCTGGGTGAAAACTTTGGATTACGTACAGGTTGGCGATACCGAGCTTGACGATGCAACTTATATGGCCGCGGAGCAACCTTATTTGGAAAACAATCAAAGCCAGGCCCAAAGCCGTTTTGAGGATTATTTGAAACAATTTCCAAACGGACAACATGCTTTAAACGCACATTTTTATTTGGGTCAGATTTATTTCGCTGACGGAAAAAATGATCTAGCCATTCCACATTTTGAATATGTTGCAAACCGTGAACGAAGTGAGTTTACCGAACAAGCTTTGGCACGGATTTCGGAATTGTATTTGGGCAAAAAGGATTATCAGAACGCTTTAAAATATTTGAAGCGTTTGGAAACCGAAGCAGATTTTCCGCAGAACATCATCTTCGCGCAGACCAATTCTATGAAGGCTTCGTATGAACTGAAGCAATATGCCGAAGCAGTAAATTACGCCGAAAAAGTGCTTCAGAATTCAAAGATTGACAATTCAATAAAAAGTGACGCGCAAGTGATTATTGCCCGTTCAGCGATGAAGACGAATAACGAGACAAAAGCGAAAACCGCTTATGCCGAGGTGCAAAAAATAGCGACAGGAGCCCTTGCTGCCGAAGCGCTTTATTACGATGCGTATTTCAAAAATAAGGAAGGAAATTTTGAAGGCTCAAATGCTTCCGTGCAGAAATTGGCGAAGGATTATTCGGGCTATAAACTCTACGGTGCCAAAGGTTTGGTGCTGATGGCGAAGAATTTTTACGCTTTGAAGGATGCGTATCAAGCAACTTACATTTTGGAAAGTGTTACCAAAAATTTCACCGATTTTCCTGAAGTAGTTGAAGAAGCAAAAGCAGAACTCGCAGTAATTAAAAACGCAGAGGCAAAAACCAATTCTTCCGTGGAAACCGGAAACTAACCCAGAACTTTGCGCTCTCTGCGCCTTTGCGGTATAATTTTACCGCTGAGACGCAGAGGACGCGGAGATGAATATCAACAAAACTATCATTATAAACTTTGAAAATATGTCCATAAAACAAATAGTTTTATTTTCAATTCCAGCTTTTTTACTAATTCATTTTTCAGCTTTTTCGCAGGAAAAAGAACTCGATCCCGAGGTTGTAAATATTGTGAAACCATATACGCCCACAATTTCGGATGCCTTTAAAGTAAAGGAAACTCCAGAATTGAATGATTCCATTACCACCACAAAAAAAGAGGTGAAGTACAGTATTTTCTCGGTTCCGGTTGCTTCAACCTTTACGCCGGCAAAAGGCAAGGCCACTACTGTGGAAAAAGCAAAGCCCATAAAGCTTTATGACAATTATGCAACCCTTGGCTTCGGAAACTATACTTCTATTTTGGGCGAATTCTACAGCAATTTTGAAATAAGCCGAACAGATAATGCTGGGTTTTTCTTTCGCCACAATTCCTCTCAAGGCGATATAAAAGATGTGAAACTGGACAATAAATATTACGATACCAGCCTAGATGCGAATTATACAAGCAGACAAAAAGATGCAACCTATAGGCTCGCTGCGGGCGTGGAGCATCAAATATACAATTGGTACGGTTTGCCCGAAGATTACGTAACGTATCCCGATAACGTAATTGCTGATATTGATCCGTTGCAGATGTATTTTAGCGGTTACGCTGGCGGAAGTATTGCGTTGGATGGTTCGTTTTTAGAAAAGGCGACAGTGAATATCCGCTATTTGGGCGATGCGTTTTCTTCTTCGGAATTTAACGCAACTTTGAAGCCTGAGTTTTCATTTCCGTTGGAAAATCTGACTTTTAGAATTGATGGTGACATAGACTATTTAAGCGGAAGTTTTGACAGAAATTACACAAACACTTCCGACATTAAATACAGTTATTTAAACGCAGGTTTGGCACCGTCCATCACTTTTGTAAATGACGATCTCAGCGTTTCTTTGGGCGTTGCGGGGTATGTGAGTTTGGATTCTGAAAACAGCGACACGGACTTTTCATTATACCCAAGATTGAATGCCTCATACCGATTGCTGGACGAAACCGTGATTGTTTACGGTGGGGCAGAAGGGGGTTTGCAGCAAAACACCTATTATAATTTCAAGGAAGAAAACCCATATGTTTCTCCCACTTTATTTATTGCGCCCACTAAAAAACTCTACGAAGGTTTCGGCGGAATTAAAGGGAAAATCTCTAATTCCGTTGCCTACAATGTTCGGGCTTCGTACGGAAAAGATGAAAGCCGTGCGCTTTTTCAAATGAATCCTTTAAAGATTTACAACGCAAGTTTTGAAGGTTATGAATACGGAAATTCCTTCAATGTGGTTTATGACGATGTGAATACACTTGCTTTCTTCGCAGAATTGAAAGTTGAAGTTTCGAATACATTATCCTTAGGGATAAACGGAACTTATAATAGTTACAGCACAGATTTACAAAGTGAAGCGTGGAACTTGCCCGATTTAAAGGCTTCGGTGTTTTCAGATTTCAACATAACCGAAAAATTATACGGTGGGGCTTCCTTGTTTTATGTAGGCAAGCGTAAGGATTTGATTTACAATAATGATCTTTTCGGGAATTCCATCAATCAAGAGGTAACTTTGGAAGGCTACGTTGATGCCAATCTTCACTTTGGTTATAGATTTACGGATAGGCTTTCAGCGTTTGTAAAGGGAAGTAACCTTTTTGGTGATAATTACGAAAAGTGGCTTAATTACCCTGTTCAAGGAATTCAAGGATTGGCTGGGGTTACTTATAAGTTTGATTGGTAGCCTATGAAGTATTCAATAAACATTTTAGCTTTATTAATATTCTGTTTTATTGGTAATTCTCAAACAAAATTGAATGATAGTCTTATTTATGAAGACAAGTTTGGTAATGAAATAATAATTAAAAATCCTGAAAAGTTTTCTTTCCCTTTTGATTCAGAATTTTTGAAATCTAATTTGAATAGTGATTATTTTTTGGAAAAACCAACAAAGTATAAGTATCGGTTGAATATTAAATTTGTAAAAATCATTAGAAAGAAAAGAAAGTGCAAAATAGAGGTTAGTATATTTCCACTAATTGAAAAGCCCTACAAACAAGAAGATATTGAAGAATTGTTGAGATTTAATGGATGGTCTTATTATGAATTGGTCATAAAAAAAGTTAAAAACAAATACTTTTTAGATGAAGTAAAATTTTTAAATAACGCTATTTAACTTTCTGAAAACATCCGTCTTTGGCGGATGTTTTCTATTTTTACATTTCAATAAAACCAACTATGAAATGCCCATTGACAATTTGTAAACCAATCGGAGATGTACATATGGGCATTCCATCTTCCTATTTCTCAAAGATTTTGTTCAGATGAAAAAATTATTCTTCCTTTTATTAGCAATATCAATTGCTTCTTGCGCCCCCGAAAAACTTTCCGCAGATTTACTGATTAAAAATGCAACAATTTACACGGTTGATAAAGATTTCAGCATCGCAAATGCGGTGGTTGTAAAAGATGGCAAAATACTAGAAATAGGTCTGAAACCAGAACTTGAACTGAAATATAATATTAAGGAAACATACGATGCAAAAGGCAATACAGTAGTTCCCGGATTGATTGATGCCCACGCACATTTGTATGGTCTCGGGCTTGGTTTGCAAAATGTTGATTTGGTAGGCACCACAAGTTTTGATGAAATTTTGGGTCGTGTGATAGCTTTTCAGCAAGAAAAAAATACAGAATATATAATAGGTCGCGGTTGGGACCAAAACGATTGGGATGATAAAAATTTCCCCACTAAAAAAGAGCTGGATTCTTTATTTCCCGATACACCAGTTTCTTTACGTAGAATTGATGGCCACGCAATGCTAGTAAATTCAAAAGCTTTGGAATTAGCTGGAATTACTTCAAAAACAAAAGTTGCCGGAGGCGAAATAGTTTTGGAAAATGGCGAACCAACAGGAATAATCATTGACGCGCCAATGGGTTTAATTAGTAAAACATTTCCTGACATTACCGAAGAAGTTTCAACACAAGCACTTTTGGAAGCCGAAAAAATCTGCCTTCAATATGGATTGACAACCGTTGACGATGCTGGTTTGAGTAAAAATATTATCGAGTTGATTGATGCTCTTCAAAAAGAAGGAAAATTTAAGCTCAGAATGTACGCAATGGTCAGCAACAGTCCTGAAAATCGCGATTATTATTTAAACAAAGGAATTTACAAAACCGATAGACTAAACGTACGTTCCTTTAAGGTTTATTCAGATGGGGCTTTGGGTTCCCGCGGTGCCGCCATGCGCGAGCCTTATAGCGATATGCCCGGCCATTATGGTGCCATGATAGCCAATGCCGACAGTTTGAAATTTTTAGCGGAAAAAATTGCAACTTCCGAGTTTCAAATGAATACGCACGCCATCGGTGATTCCGCAAATATTGCGGTGTTGCGGGCATATAAAAAAGCATTGGAAGGAAAAACCGACAGACGCTGGAGAGTGGAACATGCACAGATTATTTCGGCAGAGGATTTCAATTATTTTGATGACAACAATAACATACTTCCTTCGGTGCAACCAACGCATGCCACCAGCGATATGTACTGGGCAGAGGATAGAGTGGGAGCGGAACGTATAAAAGGCGCTTATGCCTATAAAGAATTGTTGAACAAAGCGGGCAGTATTGCCTTGGGTACGGATTTTCCGGTTGAAAATGTGAATCCGATGTACACCTTTTACGCCGCCGTTGCCCGAAAGGATTTAAAAAATTATCCTGAAAATGGCTTTCAAATGAAAGATGCTTTAACGCGCGAAGAAGCTTTAAAAGGAATGACCATTTGGGCAGCTTTCGCCAATTTTGAAGAAAATGAAAAAGGAAGCATTGAAGTAGGAAAGTTTGCAGATTTCACCATTCTGGATAAAGATATTATGAAGGTGGACGAAAAAGAACTTCCGAATACCAAAGTTGTTGCAACATTCATCAATGGCGAAATGGTTTTTGAAGCCGAATAATTTTCTCTGCGAACCTCTGCGTTTCTCTGCGAAACTCCGTGAAATAGCTATTCCGCAGAGTTTCGCAGAGTTACTCTGAGAAATTTTAAAGTTGAACATGGAAAATATTCTAAAACAACTTCCCCAAAAAGCAAAGGAAGCTGAAAACGAAAACAAAAAGTTTTTCGCGAAGCTGAAAAAAAAGCCGCCCAAACACCTCGACAGTTTGATGCAGGAATTGCACGAGGAAGAATTCCAAAAAACAGATTGTCTCACTTGCGCCAACTGCTGCAAAACGACCGGCCCGCTTTTTACCGATAAGGATATTAAGCGTATTTCAAAGCATTTCCGGATGAAACCGCAACAATTCATCGAAACCTATTTGCGGATTGACGAAGACAAAGATTATGTGCTGCAAAGCGTACCCTGCACTTTTTTAGGATCGGATAATTATTGTAGTATTTATGACGTGCGCCCAAAAGCATGCCGCGAATTTCCGCATACGGATAGAAAGAAATTTCAGCAAATTTCAAACATCACAATGAACAATGTCGCTATCTGCCCCGCTGCTTATAATATTGTGGAGGAAATGAAACGAAGGCTAAATTCCAAATGAAAAAATCAAATTCCAAATAACAAAAACCAAATTCCAAAAAAAAATGAAGTATTTATTTTGGAATTTGGAATCTGAGATTTGGTACTTTAAGGATAAAACAAATACTTCTCCCTAATCTTCTGAAAACCCGCAAGCCCTTCCTTCCAGGAATCCCGAATTTCTTCCGCAGATAATCCTTGCTCAATTTGTTTTTGGAGTTTGTCCGTTCCGGCAAGTTTCACAAAAAACGAATTGAAAAAATCCTTCTTTTTTCCATTGGCGTTATAAGCATCAATGAGCCATTCTAGATTTATTTTATTTAAGCGGGGTTCGTTTCTAAGATCTTTTCCGTGGCAAAGCTCTCCTTTAAATTTTGGGTTTTTTGCACCTTCGTTGGATTGAGGCGTATATTCAAAAGTATATTTTGAAGCAGGCAAACTAGGCGCTCCAAAAACCTGAAATTGCATCTCGGTTCCGCGACCGGCATTTATAAATGTTCCTTCAAAGAAGCAAAGGCTTGGATATAAATTGATGGATTGCGCATTCGGTAAGTTTGGTGAAGGTTTTATAGGGAGTGCATACGGAGTATCGTGTGTGTAATTTTCAATTTCAACTACAGTCAGTTCACATTTAATTTTATTTTTTAACCAGCCTTCACCATTAATCATTTTCGCATATTCACCAATCGTCATTCCGTGAACAACGGGAATTGGGTGCATTCCCACAAAACTTTGATGCTCCTTTTCTAAAATTGGGCCATCAATATAATGTCCGTTGGGGTTTGGGCGGTCCAAAACAATAACAGGAATTCCAGCTTCCGCACAGGCTTCCATCACGTAATGTAGCGTAGAAATGTAGGTGTAAAACCGTGCGCCCACATCCTGTATGTCAAAAACCACTACATCAATTCCTTTTAACTGTTCCTGCGATGGTTTTTTATTGTTTCCGTAAAGGGAAATTAAAGGAACTCCGGTTTTTGAATCCACGCCGTCCTTTACATGTTCGCCGGCATCGGCAGTTCCGCGAAAACCGTGTTCCGGGGCAAAAACTTTTTTTATTGAAATACCGCTTTTTATAAGATGATCAACCAAATGAAATTCCATATATAATGTAAGCTGAGGTACTGTTTGATATTCTTCATCAGCAATATCCGCCACCATTGATGTCTGATTTGCGACCACACCAACTTTTTTTCCTTTCAATAGCTTGTGATATTCCGAAAATCTATTAGCTCCAATTACAATCTTGTCATTTACATAAATTACATCGTCCATGCTTATTTCTTCGGATTCGATACTTTCTACTTTTTCTTTGTTCTGACTTCCACAAGAAAAACATACGAAAAGCGTTAAGAATAATGTATTTTTGAAAAAAGTTAACCCCATAAAATCGCAGTGAATTTCGAATTTTTCATCGCCCGGCGCATCATTGCTTCCAAGGACTATAAAAGTAGTATTTCGGCACCGATAATAAAAATTGCAATCACCGCAATCGCGCTTGGTATTATTATGATGCTTATTTCAATTGCCACCGGCGTAGGGTTGCAAAAAAAGATTCGAGAAAAGGTTTCGGCTTTTAATGGCGACATTATTATCACAAATTTTGACACCAATTTTTCCAATGATTCGCAAAACCCGATTTCAAAAAAACAAGACTTTTATCCAACTTTTAAAAATATTGACGGAATAAAACACGTGCAAATTACTGCTTCAAAAGGTGGAGTAATTCGCACTGAAACAGATTTTGAGGGCGTGGTGGTTAAAGGAGTTGGCAACGATTATGATTGGGAGTATTTCAAGGATTATTTAACTGAAGGAAAATTGCCCGATTTTAAAGGTGATTTAAATGAAGACATCCTGATTTCAGAATATTTGGCAAATAGATTACATCTGAAATTAGGTGATAAAGTGACTACTTTTTTTCTGGACGATGAAGTCTCAAAGACCCCACGCAGTCGTGGTTTTGATATTGTGGGAATTTATAACAGCGGCTTTCAGCAGTTTGATGAACAATTTATAATTACGGACATTCGCCACATTCAGCGACTGAACAAATGGGAAGAAGACCAAATTGGTGCGTTCGAGGTTTTTGTTAATGATTTTGACCAAATAATCCCGATAGGAAACGAAGTGTACAACGAAACTGGAAGTACGCTGGACACACAGACTATTCGTCAGAAATATGCGTCTATTTTTGAATGGCTCGATCTTTTCGATTTCAATATAATTATGATTATCGGGATTATGATTTTAGTGGCGGGCATCAATATGATTACCGCGTTGCTGGTTTTGATTTTGGAACGCACCCAAATGATTGGAATATTAAAAGCCTTGGGCAGCAGCGATTGGAGCGTGCGCAAAGTGTTTTTGTACAATGCGATGTATTTAATTGGTGTTGGTCTTTTTTGGGGAAATGTCATTGGAATTGGACTTCTTTTGGTTCAGAAATACGGTAAATTTTTTAAACTTAATCCAGATACATACTACGTAAACGAAGCGCCAGTTTATTTGCATTGGGACTATATTTTAATATTGAACGCAGGTACATTTCTGCTTTGCCTGTTAATGCTTTTAATACCTTCTTTTATTATTTCAAAAATTTCTCCTGTGAAGGCGATTCGGTTTGAGTAATAAAATCAATTGGAACTCAATCACTCTTGAATTTTCTAATTCTATCTAACTTAAAATTAGCAACTAGTCTATGGAAGAATCCATAGGTGAAATAGTGTTATTAATATTATTGTTTAAACATATAAGAGAGTCAGATTTTGTCTTAGATATAGTGTCTATATAGCATATTTATAGTATCTATATAGTATGTTTATAGCGTGTTTAATGTATATGTTATTTTAATGCTACTTATTAAAATTACTATGCTACCTTCTTGTCAATCTTCTAATTCTCTATTTTTTTCGAAAAATTATTTAAACATTTCGATATTAATAGGTCTTAGGAAAGTAATGCATTTTGTTTTCATCTATTAATTGTACCTTTGCCGCCTCAAAAAATATTATGGAATACGCAGAAAACATCTTAGGAACTATCGGCAACACCCCAATGGTAAAAATCAACAAAATAATTGGGGATATTCCCGCTTTGGTGCTGGCCAAATACGAAACTTTCAATCCGGGAAATTCGGTAAAAGACCGAATGGCCTTAACAATGATTGAAGACGCCGAAGCAGACGGAAGATTAAAACCCGGAGGTACGATCATTGAAGGAACCTCAGGAAATACTGGAATGGGCCTCGCACTTGCTGCAATCGTAAAAGGTTATAAAATGGTTTGCGTAATCAGCGATAAACAAAGCAAGGAAAAGATTGATATTCTAAAGGCCGTGGGAAGTAAGGTTATTGTTTGCCCAACAAACGTTGCCCCTGAAGATCCGCGCAGTTATTATTCAACTTCAAAAAGATTGGCAGAGGAAACGCCCAACAGTTGGTACGTAAACCAATACGACAATCTCAGCAACACCAAGGCACATTACGAAAGCACGGGGCCGGAAATCTGGAAACAGACCGATGGAAAAGTAACCCATTTTGTAGTGGGCGTGGGCACCGGAGGCACCATCAGCGGTGTGGGTAAATATTTAAAAGAACAAAATCCGAATGTAAAAATTTGGGGAATTGATACCTACGGAAGTGTTTTCAAAAAATATCACGAGACTGGAGTTTTTGACGAAAACGAAATTTATCCGTACATCACCGAAGGGATTGGCGAGGATATTCTTCCGAAGAACGTGGATTTCAATGTTATTGACGGTTTTATAAAAGTAACCGATAAAGACGCCGCAATCTACACCCAAAAACTCGCCAAGATGGAAGGCTTCTTTTTGGGGAATTCGGCTGGAGCTGCAATTAAAGGCTTGCTTCAACTTAAGGATAAATTTACAAAAGATGATGTAGTGGTTGTTCTTTTTCACGACCACGGAAGTCGCTACGTTGGTAAAATGTACAATGACGAGTGGATGCGCGAACGTGGTTTTGTGGAAGATGAAGTGAAAAACGCTTCAGATTTGATTCAGGAACACGCAGACAAACCGTTGATTACCGTGAAAACTGAAGAATTGGTCGGTCATGCAATCGAGCGGATGAAAAAATACAACATCAGCCAAATTCCAGTGGAAGACACTTCAGGTTTTGTGGGCGCTTTGGACGAAACCGATTTGCTTCGGAAGTATTTGGAAAACAAAAACGTGGCAGATCTTCCCATAAAAGAAGTGATGCACAAACCTTTCCCAATTGTAAAAAGAAGCACGCCTATAGAAGAAATTTCAAAATTGATTCATAAAGAAAACAATGCCGTTTTGGTAGATTTGGGCGACGGGAAATACAATATAATTACGAAGCATGATATAATAAGAGCCTTGTAATTTTCCACCGCGAATTCACGAATGATATATAATTATTCGTGAATTTGTGGTTACAATCTCCAATAAATAATTCGTATTTTTATGCTACTATGAAAAACGAAGCCAAAAAATTATTTCGATTTCTTCGCACCAAGCCTGTGCCCGTAAATACCAATGAAATATTAGCGTTGGAGCGCACCAAATTGGCCAATGAGCGCACGCTGCTTTCCTATATTCGTTCCTCGCTCTATCTTTTGCTTGGCGGAATCGGAATTCTGCAATTAAAGGATTTTGAAAGTATAAAATGGCTGGGCTACGTAGCCCTCGCCGTATGTGTAGTATTTTTGGCGGTCGGCATCTTTAGATATGTATTGCTGTCGCGAAGACTTTACAAATGGAACCGTATTCTTTTTGTGGATACTATTTCCGAAAAAGTTCAAAAACAATCAGATGCGCAGGAAAAATTACAAAAAGAAGAAGTCGAGGCATAATATTTTTGCTATATTTACTTTACAATTTTAAGACTCCCCTTAAAACTTATTAGCGATGAAAGAGAATTTTCTGCACTACGTGTGGAAATTTCAGAAGTTTGATGTGGGCAGTCTTTACACTTCAAATGGTGAAATTTTACACATAAAAAATCAAGGGAGCCATAATCTAAATTCCGGCCCTGATTTTTTTAACGCACAAATAGAATTGGACGGCCAGCTTTGGGCCGGCAATGTGGAAATCCATATTAAATCTTCAGATTGGTACGCCCATTGCCATGAAATGGACCCAGCTTACGATAACGTTATACTTCACGTAGTTTGGGAAAATGATGCTGAAATTTATAGAAAGGACGGCTCAGTAATTCCCACATTTGTTTTAAAAAAACATATCCCAACAACTACACTCCAGCAATACCAAAAACTTTTTTCCAAAGAAAGCAAATGGATCAATTGTGAAAATGACTTCAATGAAACAGACGGTTTCATTATTGAAAATTGGCTCGAAAGACTATATCTTGAAAGGCTTCAGAAAAAAGAAGAAATACTTTTAAAAGAACTGAAAGCTACTCAGAACCATTGGGAAAGCCTGCTTTTCAGGATGCTTTGTAAAAATTTTGGGTTGAAGGTGAACGGCGATTCTTTTTTCAGCATTGCAAAATCAATTGATTTTTCCGTAGTAAAAAAGTGCAGCCATGAACGGCAGGATTTTGAAGCGCTATTAATGGGGCAGGCTGGATTGCTGAAAGGTGAAACGGAAGACTGGTACTTTAAAACACTGAAAACACGCTATGAATATTTAAAGCATAAATTTCAATTATGTAACGAAAACGTAATTGTCCCAAAATTTTTCAGGCTTCGTCCGCCAAACTTTCCCACGGTTCGTTTGGCGCAGTTTGCAATGCTCTATTTTGAACAACCTAACCTCTTTTCAAAAGTAATTGCAGGACAGCAAGTAGATGATTTTTACGAATTATTCAATGTAACTGGGAGCGAATATTGGGATACGCATTATAATTTTGGAATTGGGTCGTTGCAGCGCAAAAAACGCGTTTCCAAGGGCTTGATGGATCTTTTAATAATCAATACTATCATTCCATTGAAGTTCTGTTATGCAGTGCAGCACGGCAAAGATGTTTCTGAGGAAATATTGGAGTTAGCCACTAAAATTTCATCAGAGGAAAACACTGTCGTGAAAAAATTCAATTCACTAAAAAACATTTCAAAAAGTGCTTGCCAAAGTCAGGCGCTACTTCAACTTAAAACGGAATACTGCGATAAAAACAAATGTTTGGATTGTGCAATAGGCGGCTACATATTGGGTTCACAAATGCAATCAAGAGTGAATAGGGTGATTAGGAACTGACTTTTTCTTCTTCTCTATTTCAAATTTTAAATGGAAAAAGTGTAATTTGCAGCTATGTTGCAAGCGGTATATTCTTTGCGCCATTATCTTGAAAAGCGTGGCTTTTATGTGTCTTCCAGATTGGCCGATAGGTTGGGGATGAGAGCAAAAAGCGTCCGGCTATTTTTCATTTATGTTTCCTTTGCCACCTTTGGTGTAGGCTTTGCAATTTATCTTACAATAGCTTTTTTGTTGAGGCTTAAAGACCTTGTGAATACTAAACGAACCTCTGTTTTTGATTTATGAAGCAACTCTTCAGTTCTAAAATTACGGTTGCAATTCTGCTCTTGCTTTTGGTATTTATGACCGGGGTTGTGGGCTTTCACTTTTTTTCAGACTACAGTTGGATAGATGCTTTCTATATGACGGTAATTACCGTAACTACGGTAGGTTATGGCGAAGTAATGCCTCTGAGCCCCCAGGAAAAAGTTTTTGTTTCGCTTCTCATCATTTCCAGTATCTTTATAGTTGGTTATGCCATTTCGGTAATTACTGAATATATTTTAAGTAAAAACATAGGAATTTTAAGACAGAAAAGAGTGCAGAAAAAATTGGAATCCATGCATGACCATATTATTGTATGCGGTTATGGCAGAAACGGAAAACAAGCGGCCCAAAAGCTATTGGCCTACAACCGTCCTTTTGTTATTATTGAAAAGGATGAAGAAGTTATAGATCGTTTTGCTGATGAACATAATCTGTTCATTTTGGGAAATGCCATTGAAGATGAAATTTTGATAAAATCCGGAATAGAAAGGGCGTCTACCTTAATTTGCGCCACCCCAAATGATGCGGACAATCTATTCATAGTGCTTTCAGCGCGACAGATGAATAAAAATCTCAAAATAATAAGCCGTGCCAGTGAGGAAACAAGTTACAAAAAACTGAAACTTGGAGGTGCAGACAATGTAATTATGCCCGATAAAATTGGCGGGGACCATATGGCTTCATTAGTGGTAGTGCCAGATCTTGTTGAGTTTTTAGACAATTTGACTGTCTCTGGCCAACAAGACAGTATCAATGTTGAGCAAATACCATTTGAAAAAATATGTTCAAATGGAAAGGAACAAGCCATAAAAGACTTGGATGTTCGTAAAAAAACAGGCTGTTCCATTATAGGGTATCGTACCCCAAAGGGTGAATATATAGTGAACCCGGAACCTTCACTCGTGCTTCAAAAAAACTCAAAACTTATATTGATTGGGCGCCCCGAACAAATAGAAAGTTTGAAAAGGGAATACGGTGTTTAAGGAAACGTTAACAAATTTCCTTTTAATTTTTTGAAATTGTAGTTTTTTTTAAGCATCTTGCTCTGTTTTATTTCAAAAAACGTTTCATTTTAAAAATCCACTATGAAGAAATATCTTCTTTCGCTAATCACATTTTTAATTCCAATCATCACTTTTGCGCAGGATACTACTGCTTCTGAGCAAGTAGATGCAATATTCCAAAAATATACGGGTTGGTTTGTTGAATTAATATTTTACGAAATCCCATTTTCTGAATCCTTTCAAATACCTTGGGTTTTGATAGTACTGATTGGTGGAGCGTTTTATTTTACCATTTACTTTAAATTAATAAATTTTACAGGCTTCGGCACCGCTATTAGAGTAGTTCGCGGTAAATATGAAGATATTGAAAAACATGGGGCCGATACACTCTACGGAGATGTAACGCCCAACGAACAGGAAAATTTAATCGAAACCATTCGCGATGATAGTGCAGATGGGGAAGTTTCCCACTTCCAAGCACTAACTGCAGCGCTTTCCGCTACCGTAGGATTGGGAAATATTGCCGGAGTTGCCGTGGCGCTTTCCATTGGTGGGCCGGGCGCTACTTTCTGGATGATTGTTGCAGGTTTACTGGGAATGGCGTCCAAATTTGCAGAATGTACCTTGGGTGTAAAATTCCGAGATGTTGGTCCAGATGGCACTGTTTACGGCGGCCCAATGTATTATCTTAAAAAAGGGCTTGGTCAAAAAGGAATGGGCGGACTCGGTAAAGTGCTCGCCATACTTTTCGCAATATTTGTAATAGGTGGGTCCTTTGGAGGCGGAAATATGTTCCAAGCAAACCAAGCAGCGGCACAATTTGTTCAGCTTTTTGAACTGCAGGGCACCAGCGCGGCCATATGGTTTGGTATTGCAATGGCAATTATAGTTGCCGTAGTAATCATTGGCGGTATCAAGCGAATTGCAAAAGTTACCGAAAAGATAGTGCCTTTTATGGCGGGAATTTATGTTTTGGGAGCCCTCGTTATTTTGGTTGCCAATTATCACCACATAGGCGATGCTTTCGCTTTAATTTTTGAAGGAGCTTTCAGCGGACTTGGAATTGCCGGTGGATTGGTAGGGGTAATGATTCAGGGAATTCGTCGAGGCGCATTTTCAAACGAAGCTGGGGTTGGTTCCGCAGCTATTGCACACTCCGCAGTACGTACTAAATATCCTGCTTCCGAAGGAATTGTAGCACTTTTGGAACCTTTTATCGATACCGTTGTTATCTGTACTATGACGGCTTTAGTAATTGTAATAACCAATTTCGACAATAATATCATTCAATACGGTGTTGAGGTGAAGGAAGGCGTGGAACTTACCGCAACAGCTTTTGATAGTGTAATTCCACACTTTTCGGTAGTGCTGACCGTGGCTGTTATTCTATTTGCCTTTTCCACAATGATTTCGTGGTCTTACTACGGAATGCAGGGATGGGTTTATCTTTTCGGAAGAGGTAAAGTTACCGAGCTTATTTATAAACTGTTATTTTGTATCTTTATATGGGTAGGATCGGTTATCAGCCTTGGGTCTGTTATCAATTTTTCGGACGCAATGATATTTGCGATGGTGGTTCCAAACATAATTGGGGTCATTTTATTAACGCCTATTGTTAGAAAAGAACTCAAGCGCTATATGAACGCCATCCGCACCAAACACGAGGCCATTGATGATGGGCTGGAAGATATGTCGAAACATTTGTAACCAAAAACTTTTTATATGGAGTTAAAATCCCACTTTACGTTCAGCAAACAGCAACGGAGTGGGATTTTACTTTTGTTACTGCTCATCGTGGCGTTGCTGTGCATTTACTGGTTTGTGGATTTTTCGGAAGAGGACACACTGGACATCTCTTCTGCTGAAATTGTTGCTGTTCAAAAGGAAATGGATTCCCTTCGGCTTGTTGAAATTGAAAACAAAAAACCGAAACTATATCCTTTCAACCCAAATTTTATTACCGATTATAAAGGTTATACTTTAGGAATGACAAATGGGGAAATTGACCGATTGTTGAAATACAGAAAGGAAGGTAAATGGATCAATTCCGCAGCCGATTTTAAAAGGGTTACGGAGGTATCAGATTCATTGTTGAATGAGCTGAGCCCGTATTTTAAATTTCCAGATTGGGTAACCAACCCAAAACCAAAAAGCAATTTTAGCAATAATAAAACCGATAAAGGTTTTGCCGAAAAACCATATGCACAAAAGATTGACCTGAACAAAGCTACCGAGGAACAATTACAGCAAGTAAGTGGCATTGGCGAAGCGCTCAGCAAGCGCATTGTTTCGTATCGGGAAAAGTTGGGCGGGTTTTCAAATGATATTGAATTGAATAGTGTGTATGGACTTAATCCCGAAGTCGTACAGCGAACTTTAAATCTTTTCACAGTAAAAACTCCAAGGGAGATTACCAAAATCAATGTGAACAAAGCATCTGCTTCAGATATTGCGACCATTCCCGGCATCTCTTTTGAGATGGCAAGAAAAATCTGGGAATTTAGACGGCTTCGCGAAAAAATAAGCACCATTCAAGAGCTGGATAAAATTGAGGGAATGACGGAAAGAAAGTTACAGCTAATTCAGTTATATTTGTCCGTTGAGTAAATTTTCTAAATCGCCGAAAGGCTTACAAATATTAGTTTTAAGACCGCATGGATAAAATGTATTTTACAGAGGAACACGATTTTTTCAGAAAGAGTTTTCAGGATTTCCTTCAAAAGGAAGTAGTGCCACATATTGAAAAGTGGGAAAAAACAGGCCATATAGAACGTTTCATTTGGGAAAAATTTGGAGAGATGGGCTATTTCGGAATCTTCCAGCCCGAAGAATATGGCGGTCTTGACTTGGACCTTTTTTATACCGTGATTTTTTTGGAAGAGCTTCAAAAAATTAATAGCGGAGGTTTCGCAGCCGCTATGTGGGCGCATGCATATCTTGCCATGACACATTTAAAAGTAGAGGGCAATCATACACAAAAGGAAAAATATTTAGCACCCAGCATCACTGGTGAAAAAATAGGTTGTCTTTGTATCACGGAGCCTTTTGGCGGAAGTGATGTTTCCGGCATGCGAAGCACCGCTGAAAAAAAAGGGGATAGCTATATTTTAAATGGTTCAAAAACTTTTATAACCAACGGTATTTACAGCGATTATTTGATAGTGGCGGCCAAAACGGCTCCCGAACTTGGCAACAAAGGCATCAGTATTTTTGTGATTGATCGCGATGCAAAAGGCGTTTCGGCAACCAAACTTGACAAACTTGGATGGCGTGCCAGCGATACGGGCGAAATTGCTTTTGACAATGTTGAAGTTCCCGCTGAAAATTTGATGGGCGAGGAGAACAAAGGTTTTCCATATATTATGCAACACTTTGCTTTGGAACGTTTAATTATGGGCATCAATGCCCACGCCCGTAGCGAGTTCGCTTTGGAATATACCATTCAATATATGAAAGACCGATTTGCTTTTGGAAAAAGCATTTCGAAGTTTCAAGCCTTGCGTCACCGCGTGGCACAGATTGCAAGTGAAATTGAGGTTTGCAAAACATTTAATTACGTTACCGCAAAAAGATTGAACGATGGCGAATATGTAGTAAAGGAAGCTACGATGAGCAAACTTATTTCCACCAAAGTTGCCGATGAGGTTATGACCGAATGTCTTCAGTTTTTGGGCGGCTATGGCTATATGGAAGATTATCCATTGGCGCGTTTGTTGCGCGATAGCAGGCTGGGGCCTATAGGTGGCGGGACTTCAGAGATTCTTCGCGAGATCATTGCTAAAATGATTATTGAAGGGAAGGAATATAAGCCAGCGAAATAAAATCATTTATTTTAAACAATCATTTTGAAAATGAAGTATTTCACTTTAAAGCATTTTTCTATACTATTTATTTTTTTCATCGGGGCAACCACCTTTGCACAAACAGAATTAAAGGGAAAAGTGGTCGACTTCTTAACATTTCAACCCATTGAAAGCGCCAGTGTTTATATTGAAAACACAACTATCGGCTCCATAACCAATGCCGATGGAAATTTCGTTTTGAAAGTGCCACAACAACATTTGCAGGATACGTTGGTAATTTCTTCTATCGGATATAAAAGCTTTAAGGTTATAATCAGCGAATTTGAAAACGGCTCCGATATTTTCTTGGAAGAAGATGTCGCCTCGCTAGATGAAGTGGTAATCGTTGCCGATCCACGCCCCACAACCGGAAATGGTATTGTTGAGAAAGCAATTGAAAAACTCCCGAAAAACCTTCCCGATCAAGCCTACCTTCAAAAGGGATTTCTGCGCCACAAAGAGCGCAACAAAAAGGAATACAAATGGCTTATTGAAAGCGCCATCACCTTATATGATTCCAGTTATGCTGCCGGAGCAAAGGACAACCTAAAAATAAACGTGGACGAAACTCGTAAAAGTTATGATTTAAGGGATGTTGATAGCCTGTTTACCTATTCCGCTTATTTAAAAAGCATGAATTCAAAGGCCTCAAATTTGAATAGAAATTCGATTAAAACGTCCTCTTTAGTTGAAGCCATAAAATGGAACGACAGCCGCGTGAATGGCTTGGAGAATCTTTTTAAGGGTAAGCTCAATTTAGTCCGCAACTCAAATGTTAGCGGTGCTTTGTTGGGGAAAAATATGTTGGAAAAACACCATTTCGAGTTGGACACTATTTTGGTTGACAATGGAAGGAAACTCTATAAAATCAAAATTGAAAAAGGAGCCGATTTTGTTGGGCTGAACACGCCAAATATTTACAATGAAGGTTTTGAGCCCAAGGGATGGATCTATATTTATTACGATAATTACGCCATCAAAAAAGTGGAGTATGAACTTGTTGCCGCATCTGACGTACAGAAAAAACGCAGCAAGAGCCTTTTTGATACGCAGACCATCCACAAACTGGTAATGACCTATAAGGATTACGACGGAAAAATGTATCCGAATTATATCTACTACGAAACCCCAAAACTAGTAAACACGGGCGACCGTTCTTCCGATAGGATAAAGACCGAGGCCGAACCGGGATTTGACAAGGACGAACAGTATTACTACACCATTCAGGAAATTTTGTTCAGCGACATCATACAGGAGCCAGAACTTATAAAACAGGAACTTCAACAAAACGATTGGTCCGCAGATATTTTTTCAAGTAAGCCTTACAATGAATCTTTTTGGAAAAATTACAACGTTTTGTTGGAGAGTAAAGAGGAGGAGAAGCTTATACAGGATTTGAGCAAACGTGCATCTTTGTATAAAGAGTAATCATAGTTAATTTTTTTAATTTTTGTTGCTTTATATATATATATATTAACTTAGCATTAAGTAACTCTAAAATAGTATATTATGAATAAGATAGCATTTTTCTTGGGAGGCTTTTTAATACTTTCGTTATGTTTTTCTTGTGAAACAGAAAATGAAATAAAGGAGGTAGAGAACATTGAATCAGCGCAAACGACAGCGTTAAGATCACCTAATGGCGACATACTTGTTTCATCAGAAGATGAATTGATAGAACTCTATCTTCTAAAAACAAAACAAATTGATATAAAAGACAAGAATACTATTAATATACAAGAGATCTATTATGAAGAAAAGGAATCATATTCCATTGCATTTATTGATTTACTTGATAACGGAATATTAAAAAAAATGCTCGTTGTGTTTTCAGAAAAAGGATCACATAATTTCCTTCAAGACAGTAATAATCTATATGTGATTTCTGATAATAGCAAGCCTTCTAATGAAAAATTAACGGAAGGCGTTCTCAATATCACAAATTCTTACGCTGGAAAAAACGCTTTACACCCGTTGCTAAGAGGAACATTTGTTTGTAATGGAGGTTGCTGTGGTTGGAGTAATCCATCTCCTAACGCATACCATTGTGGTTGTCCAGCAGGAAAACCAGCAGGACCCGACCCCGACCCAATTATTTTTACCACTAGCGACGGCTGCGCAATTCAATATTTATGATTAGTATTGTTGAACTTACTATGAAAAAAACTGAAAAATGAATACTGATTACTGAAAAATTTTTTCTATCTTTGCCGCCCTAAAGAGAGGAGGTGATGACACTATGTTAATTATACCAGTTAAAGACGGAGAAAATATCGACAGAGCGCTGAAACGTTTCAAGCGTAAATTTGACCGTACCGGAACTATGCGCCAGTTGCGCTCACGACAAGCTTTTACTAAGCCTTCGGTTAAGAAAAGAGCACAGCTTCAAAAAGCACAGTATATTCAAAACTTAAGAGATCAGGAAGATATTTAACTATCATTCTTTTCAATTCATTCTAAAAAATCCGTTGTGAAAATTTTCCAACGGATTTTTTTATGGTAAAAAGTCATTGGCTTTTTAAGTTATTCAGTTATTTTTAGAATCCCAGAGTTTCAATATTAAAATTGATAATCGAAAACAAGCCGCCAAAAAACAATGTCCTTTCAGCCTTTTGTAGCATATCTCCAATTAGAAAAAAAGTATTCACCACATACGGTGACTGCCTATTTAAAAGATTTGGAAGATTTTAATGGTTTTGCTTCTGCGGAATTTCAGTATGCTGAAATTGTAGGTGTGAATTATTCCGTGGTGAGAAGCTGGATAGTCTCGCTCGTAGATTCCGGTATTTCAAACAGAACCGTAAACCGGAAGATTTCATCTTTAAAAACCTACTATAAATTTCTTTTGAAAACGGGACAAATAGAGATCAATCCTTTAGCAAAGCACAAAGCGCTGAAAACTTCAAAAAAAATCCAGGTCCCTTTTTCAGAAAAGGAAATCGGGAACGTAATGGAAATGTTTGGAGAAGAAAATGATTTTGAAGGATTGCGCAACCGCTTAATCGTGGAACTTTTTTATTCCACCGGAATACGCAGGGCAGAGTTGATCAATATTAAAGTAACTGATGTTTCTTTTGCGCAGAAAACTTTAAAGGTGTTGGGCAAAAGAAACAAAGAGCGCATTGTTCCAATTTTGCCCACGGTGCTGCAATCTATAAATGATTATTTGCAACAGCGCAGTGAACTTGGGAGTATAAAAGACACTGATGCTTTATTTCTCACCCAAAAAGGGGTTAAAATTTATGAAACTCTTGTCTATCGGATTATTAATTCATATTTTAGTAAAGCTTCGGAAAAGGTGAAGAAAAGTCCGCATATTTTGCGGCATTCTTTTGCAACGCATCTTTTAAACGAAGGCGCAGATATTAATTCGGTAAAGGAGTTGTTGGGGCATTCCAGTCTTGCTTCCACACAGGTTTACACACAAAATAGTATCGCAAAGTTGAAGGAGGTTTATAAAAACTCACATCCGCGAAACGGATAAATTCAAAAAAAAACACTTTATGGGGTAAAATTACATATTACATTAACTTTAAATATAATATAGTATGAAGGTAAACATTCAAACACCCAACTTTGCTGCCAAAGATGAACTTTTGACATTTGTTGAAAGCAGACTGTCCAAGCTAGAACAATTTTACGATAGAATTATTTTTGCAGATGTATTTTTAAAAGTCCAAAAAACAAGCGACAAGGAGAATAAAATAGTGGAGGTGCTATTGAGCATTCCTGGAGACGATATGATGGTAAAGAAAGAGGCGAAAAGTTTTGAGGAGGCTGTGGATGATGTTATTAAGGCACTTGAAAGACAGCTTAAAAAAAGAAAACAAAAACAAAAAGCATATTTGTAATAGAATTTTTTAGAAAAAGTTTTGTAGAAAAAATAATTTCTCTACATTTGCAGTCCGTTAGAAATAGCGGACTTTTTTATGGCTGAAAAATAGCCTTAAAAAGAGGTCAAAAAGCCGATGTAGCTCAGCTGGCTAGAGCAGCTGATTTGTAATCAGCAGGTCGTGGGTTCGAGTCCCTCTATCGGCTCTTGAAATTTTGAAAAACACTCCTTTTAAAGTATAGGCTTTAAAAGGTCTTGGGGAGATACTCAAGCGGCCAACGAGGGCAGACTGTAAATCTGCTGACTACGTCTTCGCAGGTTCGAATCCTGCTCTCCCCACGAACAATTTTTGCCCAAGCAAAAATTGAAAATTTCAAATTACAAAAACCAAATTCCAAAAGAATTGGTTGGAAATTTGAAAATTGTTCTTTACAATATTGAAAACATTTTGAATAAGTTCTAAAGTCATTTTTAAATTCTTTGGAATTTGGGATTTATTATTTTGGAATTTATTCAAAGAATTGCGGGAGTAGCTCAGTTGGTAGAGCGTCAGCCTTCCAAGCTGAATGTCGCCGGTNTTTGGAATTTGGGATTTATTATTTTGGAATTTATTCAAAGAATTGCGGGAGTAGCTCAGTTGGTAGAGCGTCAGCCTTCCAAGCTGAATGTCGCCGGTTCGAACCCGGTCTCCCGCTCTAAATGAGTTACAAGTTGTAAAGTTGCAAGTTACAGGTTGGAGTAACCTGAAGCTCGAAACCTGAAACCTGAAACCAAAAACGCCGGTGTAGCTCAGGGGTAGAGCGTTTCCTTGGTAAGGAAGAGGTCATGGGTTCAATTCCCATCATTGGCTCAAATTTAGAATACAATAGATCACTAATATATAACTAAGATTAAAATAAATACAAAATGGCAAAAGCAACATTCGATCGTTCAAAACCACACTTAAATGTTGGTACAATTGGACACGTAGATCACGGTAAAACAACTTTAACAGCTGCAATTACTAAAGTAATGGCGGATGCTGGTTTCTCTGAAGCACGTTCATTCGATCAGATTGACAACGCACCAGAAGAAAAGGAAAGAGGTATAACAATTAACTCTTCACACGTAGAGTACCAAACAGCTAACCGCCACTATGCGCACGTTGACTGTCCTGGTCACGCGGATTATGTAAAGAACATGGTAACAGGTGCTGCCCAAATGGACGGTGCTATTCTAGTTGTTGCTGCTACAGACGGACCAATGCCGCAAACTCGCGAGCACATCCTTCTTGGTCGCCAAGTAGGTATTCCACGTATCGTTGTATTTATGAATAAGGTAGATATGGTTGATGATGAGGAATTATTAGAATTAGTTGAGATGGAAATTCGTGACCTTCTTAACTTCTACGAATATGATGGTGATAATGGGCCTGTAGTTCAAGGTTCAGCTCTTGGAGCTCTTAACGGAGAACAAAAATGGGTTGATACAGTTTTGAAATTGATGGAAGAAGTTGATTCTTGGATTGAACTTCCAACTCGTGATGTTGATAAGCCTTTCCTTATGCCTATTGAAGATGTATTCTCTATTACAGGTCGTGGTACTGTTGCTACTGGTCGTATTGAAACTGGTATCGCAAAAACTGGAGATCCTGTAGAAATCATCGGTATGGGTGCTGAAAAATTAACTTCTACCATTACTGGTATTGAGATGTTCCGTCAAATCCTTGATAGAGGTGAGGCTGGAGATAATGCTGGTATCCTATTAAGAGGTATTGAAAAATCACAGATTTCTAGAGGTATGGTTATTACTAAACCTGGATCTGTAACGCCACACGCTAAATTTAAAGCTGAGGTTTATATCCTTAAGAAAGAAGAAGGTGGACGTCACACTCCATTCCACAACAACTACCGTCCACAGTTCTACGTTCGTACAACTGATGTAACTGGAACAATTTCGCTTCCTGATGGTGTTGAAATGGTTATGCCTGGTGATAACTTGACTATCCACGTTGAGTTGCTTCAACCAATTGCAATGAACGTAGGTCTTCGTTTCGCAATCCGTGAAGGTGGACGTACTGTAGGTGCGGGTCAGGTAACTGAAATTTTAGACTAATTATATTATTATAAAAAGCACTGGGTGTCCCGAATTAACTTCGGGATACCTTGGCTTTTATAGCGGGTTTAGCATATTGGCCTTTAAAAGGTGCTAATCCTTATAGACGGGTTTAGCTCAGTTGGTAGAGCACTGGTCTCCAAAACCAGGTGTCGGGAGTTCGAGTCTCTCAACCCGTGCAAAAGATGAAAACCTTTGTTACATCTATAAAATCTTAAACTGCGACAAAATGGCAAACTATATTACAGAATCGTATAAAGAACTTAAAAATCACGTTACTTGGCCTACTTGGGCAGAAGCACAGAAGTTAACTGTTATTGTAGCAGTGTTCTCTGTTTTATTGGCCTTGGCAGTTTGGGGCGTAGATACCGTTTTCAGTAAAGTGGTTGGTTTATATTTTGATTGGATCAAGTCGTAAGCAATGACCGAAACAACAAGTGCAAAAAAGTGGTATGTAGTCCGTTCAGTTAGTGGACAGGAGAACAAGATCAAATCGTATATCGAAAATGAGATAAAACGATTGGAACTTGAGGATTATATTGATCAGGTGCTCGTACCCACTGAAAAAGTAATACAGATACGTAACGGTAAAAAAGTAAACAAAGAACGTGTTTACTTTCCAGGTTACATAATGATACAGGCAAATTTGGGGGGAGAAATTCCACACATCATAAAATCTATCAATGGAGTAATCGGCTTTTTGGGTGAAACCAAAGGAGGAGATCCCGTGCCGCTTAGACAATCTGAAGTAAACAGAATGTTAGGTAAGGTTGATGAACTTTCTGTGAAAGATGATAGTGTTAACATCCCTTACACAATTGGCGAAACCGTAAAAGTAATAGACGGACCGTTCAACGGATTTAACGGCACCGTGGAAAAGATAAATGAAGAGAAACGCAAGCTGGAAGTAATGGTGAAAATTTTCGGAAGAAAAACACCATTAGAGTTGAGCTATATGCAAGTAGAAAAAGTTTAATTGTTACGCTTAATAGGTCTTTCGGAGGCTTCCACTTTTGAAATACCACATTAAAAATTAGAAATGGCAAAAGAAATCAGTAAAGTAGTTAAGTTGCAAGTTCGTGGAGGTGCTGCTAACCCATCACCACCAGTGGGACCTGCTCTTGGTGCTGCCGGTGTCAACATCATGGAGTTCTGTAAGCAATTCAATGCAAGAACCCAAGATAAGCAGGGAAAAGTATTGCCAGTAGCGATCACGGTTTACAAAGACAAATCATTTGATTTTGTTATCAAAACCCCACCCGCTGCCGTGCAGATACTTGAAGCTGCTAAAGCAAAAAAAGGCTCCGGTGAACCACACGCAAAAAAAGTGGCCACAATCTCTTGGGACCAAATTAAAATGATCGCGGAAGACAAAATGCCCGATCTTAATGCATTTACCGTAGAGTCTGCTATGAAAATGGTAGCCGGTACTGCACGTTCTATGGGAATTAAAGTAAAAGGTGACGCACCTTTTTAATCTGAAAAAAGAATCTATAAAATGGCACGATTAACTAAAAAGCAAAAGGAAGCCGCTTCAAAAATAGAGCCTAACAAGGCCTATTCAGTAGCCGAAGCTTCTGCTTTAATAAAAGAAATCACCAGCGTAAAGTTTGATGCTTCCGTTGACCTTGCGGTACGTCTTAACGTGGATCCACGTAAAGCGAACCAAATGGTTAGAGGCGTTGTTACCCTTCCACACGGAACTGGTAAGGACGTAAAAGTATTGGCATTGGTAACTCCAGATAAGGAAGCCGAGGCTAAGGAAGCAGGAGCAGACTACGTAGGTCTTGATGAGTACCTCGACAAAATTAAAGGAGGATGGACAGATGTTGACGTAATTGTAACTATGCCAAGCGTTATGGGTAAATTAGGTCCTTTAGGACGTGTATTAGGTCCTCGTGGCCTTATGCCAAACCCAAAAACAGGTACAGTAACAATGGACGTTGCTAAAGCAGTTTCTGATGTAAAAGCTGGTAAAATTGACTTTAAAGTTGATAAAACCGGTATTGTACACGCAGCAATCGGGAAAGCATCTTTTGACGCCGAAAAAATTGCAGGAAACGCAAGAGAATTATTAACAACCCTCGTTAAACTTAAGCCTCAGGCCGCAAAAGGTGTTTACATTAAGAGTATCTTCATGTCAAGCACAATGAGCCCCGGAGTTGAAGTGGATACAAAAAGGTTTACTGAGCAGTAAAAACTGGAAATTATGACAAGAGAAGAAAAATCACAAGTAATTGAAACGTTGACTGCGCAGTTGTCTGATAATGCCAATATCTATTTGGCAGACATTTCAGGACTTGACGCAGGGAATACTTCCAACCTTCGCCGGGCTTGTTTCAAAGCAGGTGTTCAGTTGGCAGTTGTTAAGAACACATTGCTTAAAAAAGCAATGGAGAGTTCAGATAAGGATTTTGGTGAGCTTACAAATATCCTGAAAGGAAATACATCTTTGATGATTTCTGAAACAGGAAATGCGCCTGCCAAAGTAATTAAGGAATTCAGAAAGAAATCTGATAAGCCTCTTTTGAAGGGAGCCTACATCCAAGAGTCAATTTATGTTGGCGACAATCAATTGGATAGTCTGGTTGAACTTAAATCTAAAGACGAACTTATTGGAGAAATTATCGGGTTGTTGCAATCGCCTGCTAAAAATGTTGTTTCAGCACTTAAATCAAGTGGTGGAAAGCTTGCAGGAATTGTTAAGACCTTATCCGAAAGAGAAGGATAAAATTTCATTAAGCACTAATTAATTTATATAAACACAATTATTTTTAAAAACGATAGAAATGGCAGATTTGAAAGATTTCGCAGAAAAATTGGTTAACCTAACAGTAAAAGAAGTTAATGAGTTAGCTACAATATTAAAAGACGAGTATGGCATTGAGCCTGCTGCTGCAGCTGTTGCTGTTGCTGCTGGTGGTGCTGCTGGTGGTGGTGGAGACGCCGCTGAAGAGCAATCAGAATTCACAGTAATGTTGAAAGCTGCTGGTGCATCTAAACTTGCAGTTGTAAAACTAGTTAAGGAATTAACTGGTGCTGGTCTTAAAGAAGCAAAAGAAATGGTAGATAACGCTCCTTCTCCAATTAAAGAAGGCGTTTCTAAAGACGAAGCTGAGGCTTTGAAAGCTCAATTAGAAGAAGCTGGAGCTGAGGTTGAGCTTAAGTAGGCTCCTTACGTTCCAAACCTTAAGGTTTAGGTCTTCCGTTTCGCCGGAAAGACCTAAACCATTTTGCGTATATAATGGTTAATGCCTTTTTATACGATTATTTCATTTTCATTTTAATTAAAATTCCGTCCATAGATGTCAGCAACGCAAACTGAAAGATTGAATTTTTCCTCTGTAAAAAATAAGCCGGAATATCCCGACTTTTTGGACATTCAGATTAAATCCTTTCAGGATTTTTTCCAGTTGGAAACCAAATCAGAAGAAAGAGGCCAAGAAGGATTGTACAAAACCTTTTTGGAAAATTTCCCGATTACCGATACCCGCAACCAATTCGTTTTAGAGTTTTTAGACTATTTCGTAGATCCACCAAGATATTCCATCCAGGAATGTATTGAGCGCGGTCTTACCTATAGCGTACCTCTGAAGGCGCGTTTAAAACTGTACTGTACAGATGCCGAGCACGAAGATTTTGAAACAATAGTACAGGACGTTTACTTAGGTACAATCCCTTATATGACCCCAAGCGGAACTTTCTGCATCAACGGGGCCGAACGTGTTGTTGTTTCGCAGCTTCACCGTTCGCCAGGTGTTTTCTTTGGCCAGTCCTTCCACGCAAACGGAACTAAACTGTACTCTGCCCGTGTAATTCCTTTTAAAGGTTCATGGATTGAGTTTGCCACAGATATTAACAGCGTAATGTACGCGTACATTGACCGTAAGAAAAAATTACCTGTAACTACACTTTTCCGTGCCATTGGTTTTGAAAGGGATAAGGATATTCTTGAAATATTTGACCTTGCGGAAGAAGTTAAAGCTTCAAAAACGGGGCTTAAAAAATATATTGGCCGCAAACTAGCGGCACGTGTGCTAAAAACTTGGCATGAGGATTTCGTGGATGAAGATACAGGTGAAGTAGTTTCCATCGAACGTAACGAAATTATTTTGGACCGTGATACTGTTCTTGAAAAAGAGCATATTGACGAAATTATCGATTCAGGAACAAAAACAATCTTGTTGCACAAAGAGGATAACCTTCAGGCAGATTACGCCATTATCCACAATACACTGCAAAAAGACCCTACCAACTCAGAAAAGGAAGCGGTAGAACACATATACAGACAACTTCGTAATGCCGAACCACCCGATGAGGAAACGGCTCGTGGTATTATCCACAAACTATTCTTCAGTGACCAGAGATATAATCTTGGTGAGGTAGGGCGTTACAGAATGAACAAGAAACTGGGTCTTGATATCCCAATGGACAAGCAAGTGCTTACCAAGGAAGATATCATCACCATTGTGAAATATCTTATCGAGCTTATCAACTCTAAAGCTGAGATTGATGATATTGACCACCTTAGTAACCGTCGTGTACGTACTGTGGGTGAGCAATTGTCACAACAGTTTGGCGTTGGTCTTGCCCGTATGGCGCGTACCATTCGCGAGCGTATGAACGTTCGTGACAACGAGGTATTTACACCTATCGATTTGATTAATGCGAAAACACTTTCATCGGTAATCAACTCATTCTTTGGTACCAACCAGCTTTCACAGTTTATGGACCAGACCAACCCATTGGCAGAGATTACGCATAAGCGTCGTCTTTCGGCACTTGGGCCAGGTGGTCTTTCCCGTGAAAGAGCAGGTTTCGAGGTTCGTGACGTTCATTATACGCACTACGGTAGATTGTGTCCGATTGAAACTCCGGAAGGACCAAACATTGGTCTTATCTCTTCACTTGCAGTTTATGCGAAAGTGAACAATCTTGGTTTCATCGAGACACCATACCGTAAAGTTACGGATGGTAAAATCGACTTGAAACATGAGCCTGTTTATCTTTCTGCTGAAGAAGAAGAAGAAAAACACATTGCACAGGCAAACATTCCATTGTCTGACAAAGGTGAAATCGAAACCGATAAGGTAATTGCACGTATGGAAGGTGATTTCCCGCTTGTGGAACCAACGGTTGTAAATTATGCTGACGTTGCGCCAAACCAGATTGCATCTATCTCAGCATCGTTGATTCCATTCTTGGAGCATGATGATGCGAACCGTGCACTGATGGGCTCAAACATGATGCGCCAGGCGGTACCTTTGTTGATTGCTGATTCACCAATCGTGGGAACTGGTCTTGAAAGACAAGTTGCTTCCGATAGTCGTGTCTTGATAAATGCTGAGGGAGACGGTGTAGTAGAGTATGTTGATGCTAATGAAATTACAATCAAATATGACCGTACCGAGAACGAACGTATGGTAAGTTTTGATTCTGACGAAAAAACATATCAACTGGTAAAATTCAGAAAGACAAACCAGAGTACTTCCATTAACTTGAAGCCAATTGTTCGCAAAGGCGACAGAGTGAAAAAAGGACAGGTGCTTTGTCAAGGATATGCTACTGAAAAAGGAGAATTGGCCTTGGGCCGAAACATGAAGGTTGCCTTCATGCCTTGGAAAGGGTATAACTTTGAGGATGCGATCGTTATTTCTGAAAAAGTAGTTCGCGAAGATATTTTCACTTCCATACATATAGATGAATACTCTTTGGAGGTTCGCGATACCAAATTGGGTAACGAGGAATTGACAAACGATATTCCAAACGTATCTGAAGAAGCTACAAAAGATTTGGATGAATTCGGTATGATCCGAATTGGAGCCGAGGTAAAACCTGGCGATATCCTTATCGGAAAAATTACGCCTAAAGGAGAAAGCGACCCAACGCCGGAAGAAAAACTGCTTCGTGCCATTTTTGGTGACAAAGCAGGTGACGTTAAGGATGCTTCGCTAAAAGCTTCGCCATCGTTGAACGGGGTGGTGATTGACAAGAAATTGTTTGCCCGTGCCGTAAAAGATAAGCGCAAGCGTGCAAAAGATAAAGAGGACATCGCTGAACTTGAAGCAAAATACGAAGCAAAATTCGTAGCACTGCAAGATGTTTTGGTTGAAAAACTTTTCGCAATTGTAGGTGGAAAAACTGCTCAAGGTGTAAATAACGATCTTGGCGAAGTAGTTTTCCCTAAAGGTAAAAAGTTCACATTAAAAATGCTTCACGCGGTTGATGATTATACTCACTTAACTGGAGGTACTTGGACGACAGATGATGAAACCAATGTATTGGTGGCAGATTTAATGCACAACTATAAAATTAAGGAAAACGACCTTCAAGGTAACTTGCGACGTGAGAAGTTTACAATCTCTGTAGGAGATGAGCTTCCATCCGGAATTTTGAAACTTGCCAAAGTTTACATCGCTAAAAAGCGTAAACTAAAAGTAGGGGACAAGATGGCGGGACGTCACGGAAACAAAGGTATTGTAGCACGTATTGTACGTGAGGAAGATATGCCTTTCCTTGAAGACGGAACTCCTGTAGATATCGTGTTGAACCCACTTGGGGTACCATCGCGTATGAACATTGGGCAGATTTATGAAACCGTTCTTGGATGGGCCGGACAAAAGTTAGGTCGCAAATATGCAACCCCAATTTTTGACGGTGCAACTATTGACCAAATAAATGAATTGACCGATGAGGCTGGAATTCCAAGATTTGGACACACCTATCTATTTGATGGTGGCACCGGTAAGCGTTTTGATCAACCTGCAACCGTAGGTATTATCTATATGCTGAAACTAGGCCACATGGTAGATGATAAGATGCACGCACGTTCCATTGGTCCGTACTCACTAATTACGCAACAACCGCTTGGTGGTAAAGCACAATTTGGTGGTCAGCGTTTTGGAGAGATGGAAGTTTGGGCCTTGGAAGCATACGGTGCATCCAGCACGCTTAGAGAAATATTGACTGTTAAATCTGATGATGTTATTGGAAGGGCGAAAACCTACGAGGCAATCGTAAAAGGGGAAACCATGCCAGAACCAGGATTACCAGAATCTTTCAACGTACTTATGCACGAATTGAAAGGATTGGGTCTTGACATTAGATTAGAGGAATAATGATAATCCCCGCTCCGGTGGGGAATCATAAATTTCTTCCGAGGAAGTAAAAACCTCATTTAACAACAAAGTTTATTTTTAAATCATGATGAACAGAAATAAAGAAAACACAGTACAGAAATTCGACAAGATTTCTATTGGTTTGGCTTCCCCTGAATCCATTTTGGCGGAATCACGCGGCGAAGTATTAAAGCCCGAAACAATAAACTACCGTACGCACAAGCCTGAGCGTGACGGTCTTTTCTGTGAGCGCATCTTTGGTCCGGTAAAGGATTACGAATGTGCCTGTGGTAAATATAAAAGAATACGCTACAAAGGTATAGTTTGCGACCGTTGCGGGGTGGAAGTAACGGAGAAGAAAGTACGTCGTGACCGTGTAGGCCATATCAATTTGGTAGTTCCCGTGGCGCACATTTGGTACTTCCGAAGCCTTCCAAACAAGATTGGGTACCTTCTCGGGTTGCCTTCCAAGAAATTGGATATGATCATTTACTACGAACGTTACGTAGTAATTCAGCCAGGTATTGCAAAATATGAAGGTGGTGAGAATGTGAAGAAAATGGATTTCCTTACTGAAGAGGAATATCTTGCAATTCTTGATTCACTTCCGCAGGAAAACCAATATTTGGAAGAAACAGATCCAAATAAATTTATCGCGAAAATGGGAGCAGAGTGCTTGATCGATCTTTTACAAAGAATCGATTTGGATACACTTTCATATAATCTTCGCCATAAAGCAAACAACGAAACTTCAAAACAACGTAAAACTGAAGCGCTAAAGCGTCTTCAAGTTGTGGAGGCACTTCGTGATGCAAACAAAAACCGCGAAAACAAAGCCGAGTGGATGATTATGAAAGTAGTTCCGGTTATTCCACCAGAATTACGTCCATTGGTGCCGCTTGATGGTGGCCGTTTTGCAACTTCAGATTTGAACGATCTTTACCGTCGTGTAATTATACGTAACAACCGTTTGAAGCGATTGATGGAGATAAAAGCTCCAGAAGTGATCCTTCGTAACGAAAAGCGTATGCTTCAGGAATCGGTAGATTCATTGTTTGACAACACGCGTAAATCTTCCGCAGTTAAAACTGATAGTAACCGTCCATTGAAATCCCTTTCAGATTCCTTAAAAGGTAAACAAGGGCGTTTCCGTCAAAACTTGCTTGGTAAGCGTGTGGATTATTCTGCACGTTCGGTAATCGTCGTGGGACCGGAATTGAAATTGTTCGAGTGCGGTCTTCCAAAAGATATGGCTGCCGAACTTTACAAACCTTTCGTAATCCGTAAATTGATTGAAAGAGGAATTGTAAAAACAGTAAAATCTGCAAAGAAAATTATAGATAAAAAGGAGCCCGTAGTTTGGGATATTCTTGAAAATGTATTGAAAGGTCACCCAGTTATGCTTAACCGGGCCCCAACTTTGCACAGATTGGGTATTCAAGCGTTCCAGCCTAAACTGATTGAAGGAAAAGCGATTCAGCTTCACCCATTGGTTTGTACTGCATTTAACGCGGATTTCGATGGTGACCAGATGGCGGTTCACCTTCCACTTGGGCCAGAAGCAATTTTGGAATGCCAGCTTTTGATGCTTGCTTCACACAACATTTTGAACCCTGCAAACGGTAGTCCGGTTGCGGTTCCTTCACAGGATATGGTTTTGGGTCTATACTATATGACCAAGCTTAAGAAAACTATGGGTGATACTGTAGTTAAAGGTGAAGGACTTACTTTCTATTCAGCTGAAGAGGCTATTATTGCCTACAATGAAGGGCAAGTAGATTTAAATGCTGAAATAAAGATTAGAACGAAAGATTTCAACGAAAATGGTGAGTTGGTTAACCAAATCATCACCACAACTTTGGGAAGAGTAATCTTTAACGAAAAGGTTCCTGAAGAAGCTGGTTTTATAAATGAAGTATTGACTAAAAAGTCACTTCGTGATATTATCGGAAAAATCTTGAAAGTAACTTCTGTTCCTGTAACATCAGCGTTCCTTGACGAAATTAAAGGCCTTGGGTATAAATTCGCTTTTGAAGGTGGATTGTCTTTCAGCTTGGGTGATATCATTATCCCTGCTGAAAAGCAAAGTATGATTGATAACGCCAACGAACAAGTTGACGGTATTATCAACAGCTACAACATGGGACTTATTACGAACAACGAACGTTACAACCAGGTAATTGATATTTGGACTGCAACCAACGCTGAGCTTACCGAGCTTTCGATGAAACGAATCCGTGAGGACCAGCAAGGTTTCAACTCTGTGTATATGATGCTTGACTCTGGTGCGAGGGGTTCTAAGGAACAAATCCGTCAGTTAACAGGTATGCGTGGTTTGATGGCAAAACCTAAAAAATCAAACTCTGGTGGTGGCGAGATTATCGAGAACCCGATTCTTTCCAACTTTAAGGAAGGACTTTCAATTCTTGAATACTTTATCTCTACCCACGGGGCGCGTAAAGGTCTTGCGGATACGGCTCTTAAAACAGCCGATGCGGGTTACCTAACACGTCGTTTGGTAGATGTTTCACAAGATGTTATTATCAATATTGAAGATTGCTACACCCTTCGTGGAATTGAGGTTTCTGCCTTGAAGAAAAATGAAGAGGTTGTAGAATCCCTTCGCGATAGAATTGTAGGACGTACAGCACTTAACGATATTGTTAACCCATTGACTAAGGAATTGCTTGTTGCTTCTGGAGAACACATTACAGAAGAAATAGCAGATGCCATTGGAAAATCTCCGTTGGAAAGTGTTGAAGTTCGTTCTGCACTTACTTGTGAGGCTAAACAAGGAATCTGTTCACAGTGTTACGGTCGTAACCTTGCTACCAATAAAATGGTTCAGCGCGGAGAAGCCGTGGGTGTTGTGGCTGCACAATCCATTGGGGAACCAGGAACCCAGCTTACACTCCGTACTTTCCACGTAGGAGGTATTGCGGGGAACATTTCCGAAGAGAACAAATTGGTTGTCAGGTTTGACGGTAAAGCAGAGATTGAGGATCTTAAAACCGTTAAAGGTGAAGATAGCCAAGGCAAAACAGTTGATATTGTAATTTCACGTACTTCTGAAATTAAACTGGTTGACAAGAAAACCGGTATTACATTAAGTACCAATAACATTCCATACGGTTCCACACTTTATGTAAAGGATGGCGATAGCCTGAATGCTGGTGATGTGGTTTGTTCTTGGGATCCATACAACGGTGTAATTATTTCAGAATTTGCTGGAAAAATTAAATACGAAAACATTGTTCAAGGTTTAACCTATCAGGTAGAAATTGATGAGCAAACTGGTTTCCAAGAAAAAGTAATTTCCGAATCGAGAGATAAAAAGCGTATTCCAACCCTTCAAATTTTAGGGAAGAAAGACGAAGTTATCCGTAGCTATAACTTACCTGTTGGTGCTCACTTGATGGTAGACGATGGCGACAAGATTAAGATTGGTAAAGTACTGGTTAAAATTCCACGTAAATCAGCCAAAGCAGGTGATATTACGGGAGGTCTTCCACGAGTTACCGAACTTTTTGAAGCTCGTAATCCATCAAACCCAGCAGTAGTTAGCGAGATTGACGGTGTAGTTTCCTTCGGAAAAATTAAGCGTGGTAACCGCGAGATTATCGTTGAGTCCAAGTTGGGTGAATTGAAAAAGTATTTGGTGAAGCTTTCAAACCAAATCCTAGTTCAGGAAAACGATTACGTTCGCGCAGGAATGCCACTTTCTGATGGTTCCATTACTCCGGAAGATATCCTTCGCATTAAAGGCCCATCTGCAGTACAGCAATATCTTGTGAACGAAGTTCAGGAGGTGTACCGTCTGCAAGGGGTGAAGATCAACGACAAGCACTTTGAAGTTGTGGTTCGCCAGATGATGCGTAAAGTACAGATCCAAGATCCGGGAGATACAACTTTCCTTGAAGACCAATTGGCGCATAAAGATGATTTCATCGAAGAAAACGATAAAATCTTTGGAATGAAGGTTGTCACCAACGCTGGAGATTCTGAAAACTTGAAGGAAGGCCAAATCCTTTCTCCACGTACGCTTCGCGATGAGAACTCTTTATTGAGAAGAAACGATAAAGTACTTGCGGAAGCGCGCGATGCGGTTCCTGCAACGGCCACTCCAGTACTTCAGGGTATTACGAGAGCGTCGTTACAAACCAAGTCATTCATCTCTGCGGCTTCCTTCCAGGAAACCACCAAAGTATTGAACGAAGCTGCAGTTGCAGGTAAGGTTGATACCTTGGAAGGCTTGAAAGAAAATGTAATTGTAGGACATAAAATACCAGCCGGTACCGGTATGCGTAGATATGACACTATCATTGTAGGTTCTAAAGAAGAGCTTGAGGAGATGAACCGCGTAAAGCAAGAAGTAAATTATAACTAGTAATTTTAGATATACGATGTACGATTTTAGATTTTTAAATCGTACATCGTAAATCGTACATTGTAAATCAGATATGGCAGATCAAAAAAAAGAACAACCCAAACAAGGGCAGATAAATATTGAACTTGATGAGACTGTGGCACAAGGTATTTACAGTAACCTAGCCATCATAAACCATTCTGTTTCTGAATTTGTTGTAGATTTTGTAACCATTATGCCGGGAATCCCAAAAAGTAAAGTGAAGTCGAGAATTATCCTGACGCCACAACACGCAAAAAGATTTCTAAAAGCATTGGGTGACAACGTGAAACGATTTGAAAATGCCCACGGCGAAATAAAAGATTATGAGCAGCCGCCCATTCCCTTAAACTTTGGCCCGACTGGCGAAGCATAAAAAAAGGCCCCGAAATATCGGGGCCTTTTTATTTATTGAAACGTTTACTTTTTAGCTTTTTCGAATTCACTCACAAAATGCAATTTCACATTCGGATATTTTGACTGCGTCATTTGCAGCGTAAAAGCCGAATCTGCAAAGAACACCAATTGGCCGCGTTTGTCTTTCGCCAAAAATTTTGCTTTTACACGTTTGAAATCGGCAAATTCCTCACTCTTCGGATCTTTCGCTTCTACCCAACAAGCTTTGTGCACGTTTAGGTTTTCATAACTACATTTTGCACCATATTCGTGCTCTAAACGGTACTGTATTACCTCAAACTGAAGCGCACCAACAGTCCCGATCACTTTTCGGCCATTTAGTTCCAAAGTGAAAAGTTGCGCCACACCTTCATCCATCAATTGGTCGATGCCCTTTTCAAGCTGTTTGCTTTTCATCGGGTCGGCATTATTAATGTATTTAAAGTGTTCCGGAGAAAAGCTTGGGATGCCTTTATATCGCATTTCTTCCCCTTCTGTAAGCGTATCGCCAATTTTGAAGTTTCCGGTATCGTGAAGGCCTACAATATCGCCTGGATACGAAATGTCAACTATTTGTTTCTTTTCGGCAAAGAAAGCGTTCGGACTACTGAACTTTAATTTCTTACCATTGCGAACGTGTAAATAGGGAGAGTTTCTTTCGAATGTGCCCGAAACAATTTTAACGAAAGCCAAACGGTCGCGGTGCTTGGGATCCATATTTGCGTGAATTTTAAAAACGAAACCCGAGAACTCCTTTTCCTCCGGTTTCACCAAACGTGTATCGCTTTCCTTTGGGCGTGGGGTAGGAGCTATTTCAACAAAGCAATCAAGCAATTCCCGTACTCCAAAATTATTCAATGCAGATCCAAAGAAGACTGGCTGAAGTTCTCCATCTAAATACTCATCGTGATTAAAATCGGGGTAAACCTCATATACCAATTCAAGCTCTTCTCGAAGTGTGTTTGCTGCTTTTTCTCCAACTAATTTTTCAAGATCTGGGCTGCTTACATCTTCAATTTCAATAGTTTCCTCAATATTTTTCCTGCTATCGCCGCTGAAGAGATTTACGTTTTTTTCCCAAATATTATAAATGCCCTTAAAATCGTATCCCATCCCAATTGGGAAACTTAGGGGTGTTACACGAAGGTTTAGTTTTTGCTCAATTTCATCAAGTAATTCAAACGCATCCTTTCCCTCGCGGTCCATTTTATTTATAAAAACAATCATTGGGATGTTCCGCATTCGGCAAACTTCAACTAATTTTTCGGTTTGTTCCTCGACACCTTTTGCTACGTCAATTACAACAATAACACTGTCTACCGCGGTAAGCGTTCTGAATGTGTCTTCAGCAAAATCTTTGTGGCCGGGGGTATCGAGA
This sequence comes from Aequorivita sp. CRS11, assembly GCF_059693805.1. NCBI lineage: Bacteria > Pseudomonadati > Bacteroidota > Flavobacteriia > Flavobacteriales > Flavobacteriaceae > Aequorivita > Aequorivita sp. CRS11. Next base: position 4,875 of record NZ_JCATIG010000006.1, on the reverse strand, counting down.
ATGTTGATTTTAATTCCTTCATATTCAAACGCCAAGACAGAAGTAGCCACGGAAATTCCTCGCTGCCGCTCAATCTCCATAAAATCGCTGGTAGCACCTTTTTTTATTTTATTACTTTTCACGGCCCCAGCCTCCTGAATAGCTCCCCCAAAAAGAAGAAGTTTTTCCGTTAAAGTGGTTTTTCCGGCATCTGGGTGACTGATGATTCCGAACGTTCTTCGGCGTTTTATTTCTTTTGTTAAGGACATGCTTTAAATCTAAATTGGTTGCAAAGATAAACGTTGTTTATTTAGATTTAAGCCGTAAATGCTTAGAATTATATTGGATTTTTTCTTTCAACCTATATAACTTTTGAAAATACTTTTTCTTACTACATTATAAACCTACTAGAAGGATTTTAATTATACAATATTGTTTTGCATTTATTGGTTTACTTGAATATTAGAATGCAATTAGAAATTTAAAACTGGTATTTTTTTCTTACCAAACTACTCTCCAAAAGCCTTATATTCAGCGTATATACGTACTAACACGTATGTCTTTTTCCTACAAAATTTCTTGTTTTTTCAATCAATTTAGGTCGTTTGCCGACTATTTTTTACAGTTCAACTAATACTTGTTTGTTAGTAATTCCTTAACAATTTTTACACTGTATATTTGAACATTAATTGTGGTGAAATGTTACTTATAGCATTATCAAAAGATATCGGTATTAATAAAATTCTAACTTATGTTTAAAATAATTACTAAATTATTAGCTTCTGATAAGAGGTTCTTAATAGGTCTCATTTTAATAGGTTGCTTGAGTAGCCAAGGTTATTCTCAAGCGATAGGTTCTTCAGATGAGGGAGAAGTAATATTGCCATATTCGCAAGAATACTTGGATCAATATAATGCTGATCTAGATAAAAAAGCAGCAGAATATAATGCAACGTTTCGTTCTAGGTCAAAAGCGCAAGCTTTCGATAATGGTCAGAAAGGAAATGTTGTTGGAGCTTGTAATCTCATTACTTGCGGATCTTTTGAAAAGGTCGATGTTAATGGGGGTACTTTCCGCACAGCTGTGGGTGGTACCAATGGTCAGTACCAAGCTGATGCAAGATATACCTGTTGGGATGATGACGGAACTGTAGATTGGTCTGAAGGGCAATATATTTCTTATTCAACTACTAACTCAAATTCAGTATATCCTGGTATTATTGAGCCGTCTACTTTTGATGGTGGTGGTTTTGCTATATTTTCATATCAAAATGAAGCTATTCGCCAAACTTTAACTGTAGTTCCAAATACAGTCTATACTGTATGTTTTGAAATAGCTGTAATACCAAGATACGCTACTGTTAATAGTAATAATCAAGGAGGAGGAATATTGGAATATGCGCCTAACCTGCAATTTGGTGTAAGAAATGGTGCGGTTCAAATTACTGACCCATTAACTTATACCCATAACGATTTAATACAACACCCTCAAAGCGATTTTCCTACAAGGTTGTCATTTTCTTCAAGTGGTAATGGAGGAAATCAAAATCCAGGCGGTTGGACAGAAATAAACCCTTATTGGGAAAATAGATGTATAACATTTAGATCTGGTAATAGTGCCACCTCCGTGGAAGTGTTTTATAAAACTGGAAACCCAGGAAGATCAGTTGTGTTGGTAGATGGTTTAAGATTATCTGTTGAAGGGTATGCAAATTCACCCACTGTTGACCCAATATTTAAAGAATATTGTCAGCCCACACAAGTTGCACTAGATACATTTGTAACATCTACTACTCCTCCCGGAGCTATTTTAAAGTGGACGACTAATCCAGATTTAACAGTTACAGGAGACCATTTGCCAAATAATCCTACAGTTACAACTCCTGGAGTTTGGTATGCATTTTATTATAACCCTACTTTAGGTTGTACTTCGCCATCTCGAAAACTTACTTTAACAAATACAGATTTAGATTCAAGTTATACGAAACAAAATGTAACCTGTTTTGGTGGAAATGACGGATCGATTAACTTAACTGTAACCGGCGGATCCAATTCGTATACTTATTCATGGACCACCAGTAATGGAAGTGGATTAAATCCAACATCCCAAGATCAATCAGGTCTAACTGCAGGTACTTATAATGTAACAGTAAGTGATGGTACTTGTGCTACTCAGGAAACTATTGTTATTACTCAACCTAATCAAATTAACGTGGACGCAGGCAATTATGCTCCACTCTGTGACAACGTGAGCCCAATCACCCTGACGGGGACCCCTACCAATTCCAACGGAAGCTGGAGCGGGACGGGCGTTACGGACAACGGCAACGGAACAGCGAGTTTCAATCCATTAGGATTAACCGGTTCCATTACCGTTACCTATAGCTATACAGATGGCAACAGCTGCTCGAACAGCGACACTGCAGACATAATTGTTAAAACTGCGCCAACGGTCGATGCCGGAAACTACGGTCCATTGTGCGACAACGTTAGCCCAATCACCTTGACGGGAACGCCTACCAACTCCAATGGAACTTGGAGCGGCACAGGGGTTACGGACAACGGCAACGGAACAGCGAGTTTCAATCCATTAGGATTAACCGGTTCCATTACCGTTACCTATAGCTATACAGATGGCAACAGCTGCTCTAACAGCGATACTGCAAACATAATTGTTAAAACTGCGCCAACGGTCGGTGCCGGAAACTACGCTCCACTCTGTGACAACGTGAGCCCAATCACCCTGACGGGGACCCCTACCAATTCCAACGGAAGCTGGAGCGGGACGGGCGTTACGGACAACGGCAACGGGACTGCGAGCTTCAATCCTGCTGGCCTTAGCGGTTCGATCACCGTTACCTACAGCTACACCGATGGCAACAGCTGCTCGAACAGCGACACCGCGAATATATTGGTGAACACGGCTCCGACGGTCGATGCCGGAAACTACGGTCCATTGTGCGACAACGTTAGCCCAATCACCCTGACGGGAACCCCTACCAACTCCAACGGAAGCTGGAGCGGGACGGGCGTTACGGACAACGGCAACGGGACTGCGAGCTTCAATCCTGCTGGTCTTAGCGGTTCGATTACCGTTTCCTACAGCTACACCGACGGCAACAGCTGCTCGAACAGCGACACCGCGAATATATTGGTGAACACGGCTCCGACGGTCGATGCTGGGAATTACGGTCCACTCTGTGACAACGTGAGCCCAATCACCCTGACGGGAACGCCTACCAACTCCAATGGAACTTGGAGCGGCACAGGGGTTACGGACAACGGCAACGGAACAGCGAGTTTCAATCCATTAGGATTAACCGGTTCCATTACCGTTACCTACAGCTACACCGATGGCAACAGCTGCTCTAACAGCGACACTGCAAATATCATGGTAAATACAGCGCCCTCAGCTCCTGTGAGTGGTGGAAACCAAACGGAATGCGCTTTAGATCCAATACAAACTTTAACGGCAACAGCTACTGTACCCGGAGGACAATCCATAGTTTGGTATGATCTTGCTGTTGGTGGAAGTGTAGTTGCTCCTACATGGAATTCTATAGGTTCAAAAACATATTATGCTGAAGCTGTAAATAATACAACAAGTTGTAAAAGTTCGACACGTACACCAGTTACTTTGACTTTGAACAACTGTGGTATTATACTTGAAAAAATAGCAAGTCCAAACAATCCACAGGGTTGTACACCAATAGCTCCAGGAGAGCCTATTTCATATACATTTAAAGTGTCAATTCCAGTAGGAGCCTCACCAGTGTATAATGTGCAGTTGTCAGACCCGTTATTGGAGGCGCCGAATCCAGTGGTTCCTATTGTTTATGTAAGTGGAGATGATGGAGATGGTATTCTAGAAGGAGGCGAGGAATGGATTTATACTGCATCTTATACAGTAACACAACAAAATATCACAAATGGACAAGTTCAAAATACAGCTACTGTAAACGGACTAGTTCAAACCTCAGGAAATCCTTACCCAGTTTCTACTTCATCTTCTGTTACAGTAAATCTTTGCCAAGATGCTGAAATGTCAATTGTAAAGTCCAGTACTAGTGCAACAGGAGATTGTATTAACTTTGAGGCTGGTAATACAATTGATTATAAGTTTGTAGTAACAAATGAAGGTGATGTTGATATTACAAATGTTGTTATAAGCGATCCATTATTTTTGGCACCAAACCCAGTTGTTCCTATAGTACTCGTTTCTGGGGATAATGGTGACGGTATTTTGAATGTTGGTGAAGTTTGGACGTTTAATGCAACTTATACAATAACTCAAAATGATATGGATACTGGTTCTGTTATAAATACTGCGGAAGTAGATGGTAGCTCAGTATTGGGTACTGTTGATACTGCTACCAGTAATACAGTTACGGTATTAATCTGCCAGAGCGCGGACATCGCGATCGTGAAGGAGAGCGACCAGGTTCCTGGCAACAACGGATGTGTTGAGCTAGCGGAAGGCGATGTAATCACCTATACCTTCAGGGTGACCAACGAGGGCAACGTGTCCATCGACAATGTGGTCGTAACAGATCCATTGGTAGGCCTGTCCACCATCACCGGCCCAACGGGCGATACAGGTTCAGACGGCATCCTTGGACTTAATGAAATTTGGGAATACACTGCAACCTATACGGTAACACAGGACGACGTTGACGATGGCGAGGTGACCAACCAGGCTACGGTTAACGGACTTGCGATGAACCCATCCAATACCCCGGTATCCGATGACTCGCACCCGACCTCTACCACGGCGGACGGGGATACGGTTGTAGTTATCTGCCAGAGCGCGGACATCGCGATCGTGAAGGAGAGCGACCAGGTTCCTGGCAACAACGGATGTGTTGAGCTAGCGGAAGGCGATGTAATCACCTATAC
>NZ_JCATIG010000005.1:0-349188 GCF_059693805.1 Aequorivita sp. CRS11 | reverse complement strand
ATGGTATTGAAATAGTGATAATCCTATCGGAATTATCAACATTCCAACACCCCAAAATCATCATTATGAGATAATTAAAATAAAAATATTATTTTTGAAGAACGGGATTAGTGCTTTTCATAGGATACATTGTTGTGTGCTGGCGTTGTGCGTAATGTTTCGATTTAGTTTCAATTTATATTTTTTGTCAATCAAAGAAAAACTCAAAATGAGCAAATATAAAAATGACAAACAAAAGAATAGTTGATAAGCATAAAATCAAGAGTTTTCGATTTTTTTTAAATTTAGGAATGAAAATTAATATTATCGATGCTATTAGTAAAAATAAAATCGTAACAAAAGAAGCTGTTCCTAAGACACTATCAAAATAATATTGAATTTTCCAAAATTCATTTCTATCAATAACTTTATATATGTTGTCAAATAAATAATCTGAAAATATCATAATTAAAAGAAATGTCAAGGTCATTATCCATTGAACTTTTGACAACCACAAATTCTTTTTAAAAATCAAATGCAACAATAAAACACTTTCGATATAAATTAAGTAGGGGATAATCGCCATTGGATAATGAAAACCCCAGTGTCTATATTTTGCCAAATTATCTCGGCCGTAAGAAAAAGTCGCTTGTGTTTCGATGTAACCTGGAACTAATTCAGGATTAGTTATGTAATTCCAGTTTATTATCAGAAATACGCTGAATGCAGTACATAGCAAAAGGATTATTCCGATAATAGTGTTATTTATAAATTTAGAATATTCTGTCAAAATAAAGGTTTATTTTTTTTCGCTTGCACACAACATGTATATATACGACATCCCTATTGCTGCTATACCACACATGTGCGAAGGTTTAATTAATTTATTCAAATGTATCAAAATTCAAAACCCACCAATTACGGAAAACCGTAAAGGGTTCTTATTTAATCGGGGAGAATACCAAATATAGGGTTTTATTTTTTTATTGGCTGTATGATTTAGATCAAGAGTCATTAGTTATTAGTTATTAGTTATTAGTTATTAGTTATTAGGAAAAGTGAGAGAATTATAATAGTACATTTGGATATTTATAAATTTATTGATGGAGAGCAACCAAAACCATCCCAAAAAACCAAAACCCCCGTGGCCCACAAAGGCAGCTATGGAGCAGGTTTATGCACAAAACCTTTGGGGTGGGGATAATGCAGATTTCTACTCTGGCGAGGGCTCGCATCTGCCTGCCATAGTAAAACCGTATCTGGAGGCTGTAACGGCTTTCTTAACTTCCTTTTCACCCCCGCTGACGGTATGTGATTTAGGTTGTGGCGATTTTAACGTAGGTAAAAACTTGGTGCCACATACCAAAAAGTACATTGCAATAGATATAGTGCCCAGCCTCATAGTCCGCAACCAGCAACTATTTAAGGCTCCTAATTTGGAATTCCATTGTCTGGACATTGCAACAACCCCTTTGCCAGCTGCAGATTGCGCCATCCTCCGGCAGGTACTTCAGCATCTATCAAATGCCGAAATACAAAGCATTGTAAACAAGTTGGCTGCTTATAAATATGTTATTCTAACGGAACATATTCCCAATGGTGCTTTTAAGCCCAACAAGGATATCATCTCCGGACAGGGCAACAGATTAAAAGTAAAAAGCGGCGTAGATCTATTGGCTACGCCTTTCAATCTCAAACCAAAAGAAGAAACACTACTATCAGCAGTTGTATTAAACGACGGCAAAGGAGTTATCAAAACCACACTCCTATATCCATAAATAAACTTAATCGCAAAACACCTCAATCCCCCCTTTGAAGGGGGCCAGGGGGATGTCAACCACAACAGAAAACAGTACCCCCCCTTTGAAGGGGACTAGGGGGATGTTAGTCCCCTCAAAAAAATCTCCTATCTTTAAAATTTCAATTACAAAACCCCAACCATGTTATTCAAAAACCAAAACATATTAATAGCACTTTTCATAATCCTCCTCGCCGCCTGCAACAAAAACGAACCCCAAAATGACGCATACGACCTGCTGGTAGCCTTACCCACCCCGCCAGTGAAAGTAATAAACACCAGCGGCACTTGGTTTGTGTATGAAATGCATATAAAAGTCCCCACCCTTCAAAAAGTAGAAATCTTCAACAATAGCAATCTACAACTGTCCTATTCCGATTTCATCACCAGGGACGATTTGCATATAGCCAGTATCTGGCTGCCCTACCCTGCACAGGGCTGGGAAAAGGAAGAGTTGGTGCACCTATTTCAGTATGAAGATGCCGAAGGCACTGCAAAGCAACACACCTTCACCTTAAAAATAGAAGAAGAATACCTAGACCCTATAACCATTGCCTTTCCTGTGCCCCAAGGTATCTGGTTGGCGGAAGCTGCGGCTGGCCCAACCTCCTACCACACCCGCGCCATTTTCCCCTATCCCGAACCTGTTTTTGATCCCACCCAGCAAGGTTATTTAATAGGAAACAATCCCCAGCGCTACGCCATAGATTATGCCAAGCTGGTTGATGGCCTGCCCTATCAAAACGACGGCAGCCAACTGGAAGATTGGTACTGTTATAATCTTCCTATACTTGCCGCTGAAGGTGGAAAAGTGATTTTTACTGAAAACAACATTCCAGACAATATGACCCCGGGTGAAATAGACTACCCAATAGACGCCTCAAACGTGACCGGCAATGTAGTTTATGTAGAACATGCAGACGGCAGCATAGGCACCTACTGCCACCTTGTTCCCAATTCCGTTTTGGTTGAAGCGGGAGACACAGTAACCAAAGGCCAAGAGCTGGGCCGTTTGGGAAATTCAGGGAATTCCTTCGCCCCGCATCTGCATATGCACGTGCTCACCAATCCAGAAGGCAAGCAAATAGTTGAATACGCTGACGGCCTTTATTTTGAAAGCTTGCCCTACAAATTTTCACAATTTACGAAGTTGGGCGCCCTTCCCCCGGGATATATGGACGAACCTCCGTTGACACCCTTCGTACCTACAATGGCGGAAACGCAAAGCAATACTTACCCTTCTGAAAGCGACGTTATAGAATTTTGAAATTTTAAGACTAAAAAAGGTGTTGTTTATTGAGTGGTAAGCGTTGGAGCTTAGTCCTTTTTCAGAAAAAATAAAATTACTCCCCACCCCTGAACCGCAACTGTTTAAAGCTTATCTTATCGAAAGTCAGCCCGCCCACAATAAGAAAGAGTCCAATGATTGTGGGAAAGCGAATAGGTTCTTCCAAAATAAAATAAATTACCACCAAAGATAGAAAGGGCACCAAATAGACAAGATTACTCACCTTAGCTGCCGTAATTGATTTTTTAAGGGCGATGGACCAGATAACGAAGGTGATTCCCATTTCAAAAAACCCAACATATACCGCGCTTAGCCACGATTTTAGATTGACGAATACTATTTCTGAAGTGAGTAGCAAGGCAATAACTATATAAATAAAACCGAAGAGAAAATTGAGGAACAATTTACTTAGTTCATCGCGTTCATCCTTAATGTTGAAAATCCAGAACAGGGCCCAAATTATAGCCGATGCCAGCCCAAAAACCACCCCTTGACCGTTGGAAAAAGACAAATTAATCAAGTTCCCCCCCGTGGCAATAATTAGCACCCCTATAAAGCTGATACCAATGGCGACCACATTCTTGAAACTTATTTTTTGATTGAGCAATGGCACTGCCAGCAAACTGAGCATGATGGGCCAAGTATAATTAAGCGCTTGGGCTTCTTGGGCAGGCAAGAGTTCATAGGCCTTAAACAAAATGATATAATACAGAAACGGATTAATGGCGCCATAAAATGCCGACTTCAAAACAGCCTTTGCAGGAAGCTTAGTTAAATTGGCAAACTTCTTTCGCACCGCCATCATTACGCCCAAGGTCAATAAAGCAGTTGCCGAAGACCAGAACAGCAACTGCATAAAGCTATAACTCTGAAGTGCTATCTTCATACTGGTAGCCACCGTACTCCATAAAACTACAGCGATACCCGCATAAATATATGCCTGTTTTTGATTTTTCATTTAGGCCCTTTTTTAGAAGTTTAAATGTAAATTGATAAAAAAGTTTGACCAAGCTATTCTAAATATATTTTATGCAAGAGAAGTTTTAAAAAATCATATTATAGGGCCGCTCAATTTTATCTTTAAGTTCCTGAATCCCCATCAACCTAACTTTTCTCAAAAACTCTTTTCCTTCAAAAAACACCAACAAAGTAGGTGCGGAAAAAACACCGAATTCCCCAGAGATTTCTGGTGAATTTTCTATTTTAATGTGAAGAAATTTTACCGCAGGAAATTCTTCTGAAAACAGCGCTTCCACCTTGGGCCGTAATGCTTCACAAACGCCGCAATTGGGTGCGGCAAAGTAAACCGCTACGGCAGTTTCAGCAACAATTATTTCGTGTAAAGCAGCAGCTGTCATTATTTGTAAAAAGTTAATTTTTGTCGTCCGCGTTTTCTTCGGAATGGGTATTCATTCTAATAAAATTATAGACTCCTTTTCCTTCTGCTATTAATCTGTCGTTTTGAAAAGCTTTCATCCGTGCCACGAGTATTCTATTGCCAAAGCGAATAATTTTCCCTTCAACCATAATTGCTTCCGGTTCGGCACCTCGCAGATAATCTATCCGCAAATCTATGGTGGCAATTTTGTCGTCCAGCGAGGTAAAATGGGTCGCGCCAATTACGCCGCCCACAGAATCCATAACGGTTGCAATTACGCCGCCGTGCCAGCGGTTATTTCTAAAGTCGCCCACCAATTCCTTTCTAAACGGCACACTAATGCGCACGAAACTCTTTTCGAGCAGTTCAATTTTTAACCCCAAAAACTTATGCATTGGGATGGTTTCTTCAAAAGTGGTTTTTATAAGTTGGAAATTGTTTTGGAGCATTTTGTAGTCGTTTTGCTATTTTCAAATTCGTTTTTCAAAATTAGGGATAATAGCTAACATTGGGTGAAACTTTAAGTTGGGAAAAATAGTCGTTTCACGAAATTCGAAATACCTATCTTTGCATTCGTAAAAAGCGTTAAGCGTTAAGCGTTAAGCGTTAAGCGTTAGGCGTTAGGCGTTAGGTGTTAGGTGTTTGGCAATAAGCACAAGACGACTGATAACAGATAACAGACAACACACAACAGACATGAACTACTTCTCCACCAACTTCACACTTGGCATCCTGGGCGGCGGACAATTGGGCAAAATGATGCTTTACGAAACCCGCAAGTGGGACATCCGCACCAGCGTCCTCGACCCCAGCGCAGAAGCCCCCTGCCGCATAGCCGCAGACCACTTTCAGCAAGGAGACTTAATGGATTATGAAACCGTTTATAACTTCGGAAAAAAAGTAGACGTACTCACATTTGAAATAGAAGGCGTAAACATAGAGGCCTTGGAAAAGCTGGAAAGCGAAGGCATAAAAACGTATCCCAGCGCTGCAACACTCAGAAATATTCAGGACAAGGGGGTGCAGAAACAGTTCTACAAAGACCACCAAATACCTACCTCACCTTTTAAGGTTTATAAAGACAAGTACGACCTCAACGAAGCCATAGTTAGAAAAGAACTACACTTTCCCTTTGTATGGAAAAGTTGCACCGGCGGTTATGACGGGAAGGGCGTAAGCATTATCCGCACCGCAGAAGATGTAATTCCACTTTCGGAAGGCGCTTGTATTGCTGAGAAACTGATTCCTTTTAAAAATGAATTGGCTGTAATAGTAGCCCGCAACCCTTCCGGGGAAGTAACCACCTATCCAGTGGTAGAAATGGAATTCCACCCAGAAGCCAACCAAGTGGAATACGTAATCTGCCCCGCCCGTATAGACGAAGCAGTTGCGCAAAAAGCAAGAGCCGTAGCCACAAAAGTTTCCGAAGCGTTTAAGCACGTAGGCCTTTTAGCGGTAGAAATGTTCCAAACAGAAGACGATGAAATATTGGTAAACGAAGTAGCTCCAAGACCCCACAACAGCGGCCATTACAGCATAGAAGCCAGCTACACCAACCAGTTTGAGCAGCAAATAAGAGCCATTTTAGGTTTACCTTTGGGCAACACCGATAGCAAAGTTGGTGGTATTATGGTTAACTTAGTAGGCGCCGAAGGCCACACCGGCCCAGTTGTCTATAAAAACATAGAAAACATTTTGGCGATGGAAGGCGTAACGCCACACATATACGGCAAAAAAGAAACCCGCCCCTTTAGAAAAATGGGCCACGTAACCATAGTAAACAAAGACCTCAACAAAGCGCGAAAGATTGCGGAGGAGGTTAAGAAAACGATAGAAGTTATTAGTAAATAAATAAGCACCAAATTTCAAGTACCAAATTCCAGAAAAATGGATTTGGGATTTGGAATTTTAAAATTTGGAATTTATGCCGAAAGTAGCAATAATAATGGGCAGCACCAGCGACCTGCCAGTAATGCAGGAAGCAGTAGATATTTTAAAAGGATTCGACATAGAAGTGGAAGTGGACATCGTTTCTGCCCACCGAACTCCGGACAAACTTTTTGATTACGGAAAGAACGCACATACCCGTGGTATTGCGGTAATTATTGCAGGCGCGGGAGGCGCGGCGCATCTTCCGGGAATGATTGCTTCGCTTTCGCCACTTCCTGTAATCGGCGTGCCCGTAAAATCCAGCAACTCCATTGATGGGTGGGACAGCGTGCTTTCCATACTCCAAATGCCCGGCGGTGTTCCCGTTGCCACAGTTGCATTGAATGGCGCAAAAAATGCGGGGATTCTTGCCGCACAGATTATCGGCGCTTCAGATAAAGCTGTTTTGGATAAGATTGTGGCCTACAAAGAAAGCCTTAAAAAGAAAGTTGAGGAAGGGGCAGAAAAAGTACGCAGTAGTCAGTAGTCAGTAGTCAGTAGTCAGTAGTCAGTAGTCAGTAGTCAGTAGTCAATGTTATGTGTAAAATATAATCTATAAAAACTTTCAACCTTTAAACTTGAAACATTTTTTATAAACTCATAAACTTTTAAACTCATAATCTTTTTTATGAACCCCCTATTACAACCATACAACACCGCCCCATTTTCTAAAATTGAAAACGCACATTTCCTGCCTGCCATCAGCAAATTAATTGTCGAAACTAAGGCTGAAATTGATGCAATCACTTCAAATTCGGAAGACCCGACTTTTAAAAATACAGTGGAAGCCCTTGAAAATACAGGAGAACTTTTAGACCGCGCAACAAGTATTTTTTTCAATTTGAATAGCGCCGAAACTAATGACGAAATTCAAAAGATAGCACAGGAAATTTCGCCTATGCTTACGGAATTCAGTAACGATATGTTATTGAATGAAGCTTTGTTCGAAAGAATAAAAACGGTTTATAATCAAAAAGATACTTTAAATCTTTCCGATGAACAGCAAATGCTGCTCGATAAAAAATACAAGGCTTTTTCAAGAAACGGTGCCAATCTTTCCGAAGAAAAGAAAACCCAATTACGTAAAATTGATGCTGATCTTTCTAAGTTGAAACTTACTTTCGGGGAAAACGTTTTGGCGGAAACAAATAGGTTTGAACTTCACATTACTAATGAAAAAGATCTCTCCGGCCTACCCGAAGGGGTAATTGAAGCCGCCGCCCAAACCGCCGAGGAAAAAGGAAAAGAAGGTTGGGTTTTTACTTTGGATTACCCAAGTTACGTTCCTTTCTTGACCTATGCAGACAACCGCGAGCTTCGCAAAAAATTGGCGATTGCCTTTGGTGCAAAAGGTTTTCATAATGACGAATTGGACAACCAACAAAATGTATTGCAGATTGCTAACCTTCGCCATAAACGAGCAATTTTATTGGGCTATAAAAGCCACGCACACTTAGTACTGGAAGAGCGCATGGCCGAAACTCCCGAAAAGGTAAAATCATTTTTGGACGAATTGCTTGAAAAGGCAAAACCTGCAGCGCAAAAGGAATTTGATGAATTGACCGCTTTCGCGAAAGAACTTGACGGTATCGATCATTTGGAAAAATGGGACGGAGCATATTATTCCGAAAAATTGAAACAGAAACTCTTCAATCTGGACGATGAAAAGTTGAAGCCTTATTTTGAATTGAAAAATGTTATCAAGGGCGTTTTTACCGTTGCGGAAAAACTCTACGGACTTCATTTTGAAGAAGTGCAAAACATAGACAAATATCACGCAGACGTAAAAACCTATGAAGGAAAGGATGATGAAGGCGAGTTGGTCGCCATCTTTTACGCAGACTTTCATCCACGTGCAGGAAAACGAAATGGCGCTTGGATGACTTCCTATAAACCGCAACAAATAATAGACGGCAAAAATGACCGTCCGCATATTTCCATAGTTTGCAATTTTACTAAGCCTACGGCTAGCAAACCCTCACTTTTAACTTTTAATGAAGTAACAACGCTCTTCCACGAATTTGGTCACGCCCTACACGGCATGCTTGCAAACACTCACTACTCCAGCCTTTCGGGAACCAGTGTGTATTGGGACTTTGTGGAGTTACCCAGCCAGATTTTAGAGAACTGGTGTTACGAAAAAGAGACTCTGGAACTCTTCGCCACACATTACAAAACAGGAGAAGTAATCCCGATGGAATACGTTGAAAAAATAAAGGATTCTGCTACTTTTTTGGAAGGAATGGCAACTTTGCGACAGTTAAGTTTTGGAATGCTTGATATGGCTTGGCACGGCAGCGATCCTTCAGGAATAAAAGATGTAAAAGCTTTTGAGGTTGCCGCTTTTGATGACACCCAACTTTATCCCGACGTGAAGGAAAACTGCATGAGCACTTCGTTTTCACATATATTCCAAGGGGGTTATTCGGCAGGTTATTACAGCTACAAATGGGCTGAGGTTTTGGATGCGGATGCATTCGCACTATTTAAACAAGAAGGCATTTTCAATAAAAAAGTAGCCGATAGATTTAAAGGTTTCGTGCTTTCACAGGGAGGAACGATGGACCCGATGGAACTCTACATAAAATTTCGAGGGCAAAAGCCAGATCCCGAAGCACTTTTAAAACGGGCGGGATTGCTTCAATAAATATTTAAGGCTTCAAAAGTTCAGAACTTTTGAAGCCTTACATAATTTGCAGATCAATAAAAGCTTATTGCCTACAGCTATATCAATTCAATATAAATTTCTTTGTGAATGCATGGCCATTTTCCAAAGTGAACTGCGCAATATAAAAACCTTTGGCAAATTGCTGAAGGGTTACACTTCCAGATTCATTGTTCATTTCTTCAGAAATTATTCTTTGTCCCGCTACGTTATAAACAGTTACCTCCTTAACGTTTGAAACTGTATTGTTCAAACGATAGTTTAATGTTTTGTCTTTCACGAAAACCCGGATAGCATTATCAGAGAAGTCATCCACGGATAGAATTTGGGGTTTGGCAGCTTCGATCAAAAACTCCAATCCCAATTTTGCGAATTTTACAGAATGTGTTGTTTCTCCAAAGAAAGAATAGACATCTCCTGGACTGTGAATATTTGGATTGTCTTGCCCCATTGCTGCTTCAAATGGGAAAGCGGCGTCAAAACCATTATCTGCCCAACTGGCATGATCTGAACAACCATAACCACATTCTGTATAGCCATAGGTAAAGTTATGGTTATTGTTTGGGTTATTGCTGTTGTAATGATCCATCAATTCGGTCAAATATGTATTCAACGAATTGCTGTTGTACCAATCTGTGGTAATATAAATATCGCTATTGGAGCCATTGTAGCCCGTCATATCAAACTGTACATATGCAGCAACATTAACTCCTTGATTGGCATAATCCTCTGCAATTTCAGCTGAACCTACAAGACCAATTTCCTCGGCGGCAAAAGCCATTACTTCTATACTTCTATTAGGAACAAAATCTTTTTCCAATAGCACACGTACCATTTCATTCAGGGAAGCAATTCCCGAGGCATTATCATCTGCGCCCGGCGCATTGTTTTTATCGCCAAAGGTTGTGGAATCTATATGTCCACCAATAATTACAAATTCATCTGGCGTATTCGCGCCATCAAAGGTTAAAATTACGGAAGGCATCTGGGTATTTACGTGGTTGTAGATTCGGGTGTGTACATCGGTTCTTCCAGCGGCCAGAATCATTGCGTCCCATTTTGCCTGTTGATCCATAACTGCTTGTACCGCTTGTGATTTGGTGTGGTATCGAGTTCCGTAAGCTTGAAGCTCTAAGATATCATCTTCAATATTCTGTCCATCCACAAGGTCTAAGCATTCGTTTACAAATGTATCTTCAGTGATGCTATAATCTATCTGTGGGCCACGGTTTGCAACTTGGTTTAAGGCTTGAACCGCTTTTTCTTCGGAAGCCCTGAATATATAACCAGGACCGTGGGTACGTACATTGTCGTGGATAGCATGGGCCACTTCTTCAGAAAGCAACACCGCTGCCTGCTTATCGTTGCTTGCTAAAATTGCAATATCCTCTGGATAGAGCGTTTTAAAAGTAATTGCATCGGCAGCATCCATTGTGGCATAAAAAGCATTGCCGTGTTGGGCAAAGCCTGTAAAAGTGAATAAAAGGAACATTAAAATTCCTGTAGTAAATTTTTTCATTGGGAAGTATATAGGATTAATTCCTGTAAAAATAAGACATCTATTGGACTTAGGTTTAAAATATAAAAGTTTAACTATTTCAGCAATAACCCCATAAAACTAAATGGCCGGTAATTTCGTATATGTTTGTAAAACTTCCCTATTTTTGAAATAGGCAAAAATTATTCTTTTGGAACTACTGAATCCAGACCAATGGGTTGACAAATATGCTGATTACCTCTACAATTACACAATTGTAAGGGTAAACGACCATATTGTGGCGCAGGATCTGATTTCAGAAACTTTTTTGGCGGGACTTAAATCGAAAAACAACTTTAAGGGAGAGGCAACGGAACGCACTTGGCTCATCTCTATTTTAAAGCGAAAAATAATCGATTATTACCGCAAGATAAATTCCAAAAAAGGAAAGGCTGAAGTACACATTACATACCGCGATGACGACTCTGAAGGCGACTGGCTGGAAGAAAATGCTGCCGACCCTTTTGACAAAACGGCTGAGGACAAAATGGAAAACCGTGAACTCGGGCTGGCAATTTTGGAATGCTTGGATCAACTTCCTGAAAAACAAGCACGTATTTTCAAGATGAAAACTGTTGAAAATTTTGACACCGAAGCCATTTGTAAAGAATATAATATTACGCCGTCTAACCTTTGGGTAATAATACACCGAGCACGTAAGTCGTTGGCAGAGTGCTTGGAAAAAAATTGGTTTAACTAAAAAATATGAAGTTTTTTTTAAAATGTGACGATGCCGCACACGTTTGCGACAAAACCCAGTACAAAGAAGCTGGTCTATTTGATAAACTAAAGTTGAAGATACATTTGCTAATGTGCAAATTGTGTCGCGGATACGCCAAACGCAATACCAAGCTTACCGAGACTATGCAGTCTGCAGACATCAAAACCCTTTGCCCAGAAGTAAAGGAACAAATAAAAAAGAAGCTTCAAGATGAAATAAAAAACGGGCACAACTCCTAAAACTGTTCAAACAGTTTAAAAACTAGCAACCATAAAATTGGCAGCCCCTCCACCCAAAAAGAAGAAAAATATCGGTTCTGCACTGGTTTTGAAATAACTAAAAGCCACCCTAAAACCACACAGAAAATTAAAAGGCTTATAATGTAGGCCACTTTAAAGTCTTTTTTAAAAAATTCACATCCCAAGCACAGTAAAAGTACACTCAGCCCCAATAACTTCGCATTTCTCACCCCCACTTGCTGTGGAAGGGTTTTGAGGTTTAAGCCATCATAAGGTATATCACGTATTTCAAAAGGGAGAATAAGCGCCACCACAATTAAAATGCGCTGAAAAAATGTAAGCAGTACATCCAAATCTATTTTCACTTCAGAAGCTGCAAAAGGCAAAATCACGGTTACTCCCGCCCATACAAATGCCACCACAAAAATCTTAATTCCTGAAAAATTTCGAAGATTTTTACTTCGTATAAAAGGAACCGCATAAAAAAAGGTGGTTAGCCCAAAGGCGGCAGCAATCAACAACACATCTATGGGCAACCGAAAAGCAATAGTGGCAAGCGCCACAAAACAAACCGCAGATAAAACCTGGATGGTTTTTAAGGAATTGGTTAAACTACGGTGGTGCAGACCGGCAACTTTAGCATATTTCACAAAATTATAACCCGTTAAAGCGCCTAAGAAAACAAAGCTCCACAATTCCCAGGAAATGGTTAGGCCATACTCCAAAACGGTAATTGCCAGGAGTGCCACAACTGCCAAAGCAACGTGAATGCTGCTGTTTATATAAAATGCAAAAACACGGGAGAAAACCTTCATACTCCCAAAAGTAACCAAAGTGTTTATAACCTTGTTATTTAGTTGAAAAAATTAAGTTTTCAACTTCTTAAAAGGGAGCTATTTCACGTTTAATATTGTAATTTTGCCACCTAAATTTCAAACGCAAATTAATGAACACAGATTCTTTTGCTTTAAGGCATATCGGTCCCCGGGAAAGCGATCTTCCCGAAATGCTTAAAACCATTGGTGTAAGCTCTATTGATCAACTTATTTATGAAACCGTTCCAGACGATATTCTGCTGAAAAAAGCACTCGATCTGGACACGGCAATGAGCGAGCAGGAATATCTTGAGCATATTACCGAACTTTCCACAAAAAACAAACTATTTAAAACATACATAGGGTTGGGTTATCACCAATCCATCACCCCTCCGGTAATTCAACGAAATATCTTGGAAAATCCGGGATGGTATACAGCTTATACGCCTTACCAAGCCGAAATTGCCCAAGGAAGACTGGAAGCCTTGCTAAACTTCCAAACCGTGGTTAGTGATTTAACAGGAATGGAACTCGCTAACGCCTCCCTTTTGGACGAATCAACGGCGGCTGCAGAAGCAATGGCGCTTTTGTACAACGTTCGTGAAAAGGAAAAGAAAAAAAATAATGCCTCAAAGTTTTTTGTTTCTGAAGAGATATTGCCGCAAACCCTTTCATTGCTACAAACCCGTTCGGAGCCTTTGGGAATTGACTTGGTCGTGGGCAATCACGAAGATTTCGATTTTTCGGAAGAGTTTTTTGGAGTAATCCTTCAATATCCTAGCAGAACTGGGAAGGTTCACAATTATAAAGAATTCATCCAAAAGGCGAATGACAACCAAATAAAAGTTGCCGTAGCTGCAGATATTTTAAGCTTGGTGATGCTGGAATCTCCAGGTCATTTCGGTGTTGACGTAGTTGTTGGAACCACCCAGCGATTCGGGATTCCTTTAGGTTATGGTGGCCCACACGCAGCTTTTTTTGCCACAAAAGATGAATATAAAAGAAGTATTCCGGGCCGTATAATTGGTGTTACAAAAGATACCGACGGCAATCGCGCCTTACGAATGGCACTTCAAACAAGAGAACAGCACATAAAGCGTGACAAGGCAACTTCAAACATTTGTACCGCCCAAGTTCTTTTGGCCGTTATGGCTGGAATGTATGCGGTTTATCACGGACCGGAAGGTTTGAAATACATTGCAAGAAAAGTACATAACGGGGCTGCAACACTTGCTAATGCTTTGGAAAAATTAGGTTTTGAACAAATAAACGAAACTTATTTTGACACCATCGCCATCAAGACCGATGCTACCAAAATTAAATTTTTAGCGGAAGCGAAGGAAGTGAATTTCTATTATCCCGATGATGAAACGGTTTCAATCTCAATCAATGAAACTACAACTCCAAAAGATTTAAATAAGATAGTTTCAATCTTTTCTGAAGCCATCAAAAAAGATTTCCAAAAAATTACCGAATTGGAAACTGGCAATAAAATACCAAAAGAAGTAGCTCGTAAAACAGCATTTTTGCAGCAGGAAGTTTTCAACAAATACCACAGCGAAACCGATTTGATGCGCTACATCAAAAAACTGGAGCGCAAGGATCTTTCCTTGAACCATTCCATGATTTCCTTGGGCTCTTGCACAATGAAATTGAACGCCGCGGCTGAAATGCTTCCGTTGAGTGACCCAATGTGGGGCAATATGCACCCCTTTGTTCCCGTGGAACAAGCTGAAGGTTACCAAATTATTCTGAAAAAATTAGAAAAGCAACTTACTGAAATCACAGGTTTTGCCGGGACATCCTTACAGCCCAATAGTGGCGCGCAAGGTGAATATGCCGGCTTGATGGTTATTCGCGCTTATCACGAATCGCGTGGTGAAAGCCACAGAAACATATGTTTGATTCCATCTTCCGCACACGGAACAAACCCCGCAAGTGCAGTTATGGCTGGAATGCAGGTAGTTGTAACAAAATCTACGGAAGAAGGAAATATTGATGTAGATGACCTTCGCGAAAAAGCGATACAGCATAAAGACAATCTTTCTTGTTTGATGGTTACTTACCCATCAACACATGGAGTTTATGAATCTGCAATTCGAGAAATAACAAGTATCATACACGAAAACGGCGGACAGGTATATATGGACGGTGCCAATATGAATGCACAGGTTGGTTTGACCAATCCCGGCGCCATCGGAGCAGATGTTTGCCACTTGAACCTTCACAAAACCTTTGCTATTCCGCACGGTGGTGGGGGACCAGGCGTTGGCCCCATTTGTGTTGCAGAGCAGCTGGTTCCTTTTTTACCATCAAATCCTGTTATTAAAACTGGGGGAGAAAATGCTATTACTGCAATTTCCGCTGCGCCCTATGGCAGCTCTTTGGTTTGTTTAATTAGTTATGCATATATCTGCATGCTTGGCGTAAATGGCTTAAAGAAAGCTACGCAATATGCAATTTTGAACGCAAACTATATCAAAGAAAGGCTGAACGGCCATTATGAAGTGCTTTACGCCGGCGAGCGCGGCCGTGCTGCCCACGAAATGATAGTGGATTGCCGTCCGTTCAAAGCAAAAGGAATAGAAGTTACAGATATCGCCAAACGATTGATGGATTACGGTTTCCACGCTCCAACGGTTTCTTTCCCAATTGCAGGAACGTTAATGATTGAGCCTACTGAAAGCGAAAGCAAAATGGCCCTGGATCAATTTTGTGAAGCAATGATTTCTATTAGAAAAGAAATTGAAGATGCTGAGAAAGACGAGCCAAACAACGTGCTGAAAAATTCACCACATACTTTAGAGATGCTCACTGCCGATGTTTGGGATTTCCCATATAGCAGACAGGAAGCGGCATTTCCATTGGAGTATGTTTCAGACAATAAGTTTTGGCCGTCCATACGTAGAGTAGATGAGGCATACGGTGATAGAAATTTGATATGCACCTGCAACCCGATAGAAGCTTATATGGAAGTCTAAAAAAGTTTGCAGTATTCGGTTTAATTCTGAAGGGATTTACTGAAAACTGCGACTAAATACTAATAACTGATTTTTCCGTATTTTTAACGAAACTTTCTAATTTATGAATGTCAAGATTACAGGCATAGGCAGTTATATTCCGAGTGAGGTTGCCAAGAACGAACATTTTGGTGACCATCATTTTTATAATGAGGATGGCACCCGCTTTGGCAATGAAAATACCGTAATTATTGAAAAATTTAAGGCTATTACGGGCATACACGAAAGACGCTATATTCCCAAGAATTTATCAACTTCAGATATTGCCTCGTTTGCGGCGGAAAACGCTATAAAAAACGCAGGCATAGATAAGGAAACGCTGGATTATATTATTGTGGCCCATAATTATGGTGATGTAAAACACGGTGCCGTACAGAGTGATACGGTGCCGAGTATTGCTACCCGTGTGAAACACAACCTTAAGATTCAAAATCCTACTTGTGTGGGGTACGATGTACTTTTTGGCTGTCCCGGTTGGGTAGAGGGCATGATACAGGCTTATGCTTTTATAAAAGCTGGCATAGCTAAAAGATGTTTGGTTATTGGCGCAGAAGCACTTTCGCGCGTTGTGGATCCACACGATCGTGATTCTATGATTTATAGTGATGGTGCTGGTGCCGCAATAGTTGAAATTAGTGAGGAATCCGGTGGAATTCTGTCGCATTTCAGTGCCACTTATGCTTTTGAGGAAGCACATTTTATCTTTTTTGGCGAAAGCAACAATTTAGAGAAAAAAGACAACCGCCGCTATATTAAAATGTACGGTAGAAAAATTTATGAATTTGCACTGAACAATGTACCCGACGCCATGAAAACCTGCTTGGACCAAAGCGGGGTTGACATTGACGAAGTGAAAAAAATTTTCATCCACCAAGCCAATGAAAAAATGGACGAGGCCATCGTAAACCGTTTTTATAAACTTTACGACAAGACCGCTCCTGAAAAAATAATGCCCATGAGTATCAATAAACTGGGCAACAGTAGTGTGGCGACTGTACCAACACTGTATGACCTAGTATTGAATGGCGAGCTGGAAGGACACTCCATCCAAAAAGGAGATCTGGTTATTTTTGCAAGTGTTGGCGCGGGAATGAATATTAATGCGATAGTTTATAAAGTGTAATGTACGAAGGTAAGTTTCCAACGAAAAGATACAAACACACGCTTCGCTTTTTAAAGAATGTTATTTCAAAAGAAGAAAAAATACTCGATTTAGGCGTTCCCAACCCTTTCTCAGAAATTCTCACACAAGAAGGTTTTGACGTTACAAACACCAAAGGCGAAGATCTCGATTTGGAAACGAGCGTTGTAAAAACGGAAGAGTTTGATGTAGTTACAGCTTTTGAAATCTTTGAACATTTGGTATCACCCTTTAACGTTTTAAAAGATATCCAAGCCAAAAAGCTGGTAGCATCCGTACCTTTAAAACTTTGGTTTGCTTCGGCTTACAAAAGTAAAACAGATGAGTGGGACCGACACTATCATGAGTTTGAGGATTGGCAGTTTGACTGGCTTTTGGAAAAAGCTGGCTGGCGAATTGTAAAGCGTGAAAAATTCACCAATCCCATAAAAAAAATTGGCATACGCCCTATACTTCGTAGAATTACACCAAGATATTATTTGGTTTATGCTGAAAAGTTATAGTTATTGTTTTATCAATTTAAAACTTCTTGAGTTTTTATCTTCAATGGCAATTGTTACTATATATTCGCCGACCGGTAAATAAGAAACATCAAATAGATTTGTATTTACATTATCATAACTTACTATCTCTCGTCCATTAATGTCAAAAATTTTGATGTTGGAGACACCTTCGATTTCATTAAGGCTAAAAGAATTTCTTGATGGATTGGGGTAAAGAAAAATAGCATTAGACTCGGGCACAATCTCTTCAATGGATAAAATTTCACCCAATTGTAAAATCCATACACTTCCTTTTTCAAAACCTCCTTCATCATCAGAAAAAGCTCCAACTGCAATACAATTTTTTTCAGTTAATTTCCCAATATTACTTACACTGAAACCAAATGAATCCTCTTCATCAATATCTCCATCAAAATGTTGAAAACCTTCTGTGTATTTAACGTAGCTATTTACAGTACCATCATTATTTAAATTGAGAATATAAAAAGCCCCGAAATTAAATGCCCCATCATTTTGATACCCTCTGGCTCCAACTACTATCTCAATCATTTCATCGCCATTTAGATCTCCCATCAAGTCAATTGATTTCCCAAAAAACATTTCATCATTAAATTCAGCATCAAAATTTCCTGAAATATCACTTATTTTTTGCAAGTTATTCACCGTGCCATCTATATTCATAAACAAAATGTATATAGCGCCCCTATTTAAACCCCCATCATCATCTCTATATGCTCCCACAGCCAAATCAATTATACCATCGCCGTTTAGATCCCCAATATTTGCAATGGAACCTCCAAAATAATCACCTTCCTCTAAAATACCGTTTAATCCACCTTGTGTATCACTTATTTTTTGATAATTTTTTACCGAAAAATCACCATTTAAAAATAAAATATAAACTGCACCTCTATCTGAACCTCCGTCTGGATCTCTTCTAGCTGAAACTGCAATATCCTTAAATCCGTCACCATCTAAATCTCCAATAGATTCAATATCTGTCCCAAATACATCTTCATCGTCTAGCGGTGCGTCAAACCCTCCTTCAGTATCGCTAATTTTAGCATAGGAATTTACCGTTCCATCTGTATTCAAAGTTAAAATCCAAGCGGCTCCATGCCAATAGCCTCCATCTCCGTCATATTCTGCACCAACCCCAATTTCAATTAAGCCATCGTTATTCAAATCACCTAAATATGATATTGAGGTACCGAATATATCCCATTCATCCAGCTGTCCATCAAAACCACCTTCGGTATCACTAATTTTTTGAAAACTGGCTACTGAACCTTCAACGTTTAAAAAAAGAACATACACTGCTCCATGATTAAATCCACCATCATCATCTTTTATGGCAGACGCCGCTACATCATTAATTCCATCACCATTTAAATCGCCAATTCCTTCAACAGCATAACCAAACCAATCTTCATTATCTAAACTATCACCAAACCCTCCAATTTCAAAACCTATTTTTTCGTAAATAGTTACATCATAAATCTGTGCAAAAGTTGGATTAATGAATAAAAATGCTATAAAAAATAATAATCTGTGCATAAGGGAAATTTTAATATTACATAATATCACTAAATATATAATATTTTTACAAAATGAAGATATACATCATCATACCTGCCCACAATGAAGAAGCATATATCCATGAAATGCTTCAATCAATTGTAGGACAGACCTTTATTCCAAAAAAGGTAATCGTTGTAAACGATAGTTCAACAGATGGCTCGCAAAAATTAATCGATCAATTTTCAAAAAAATATTCTTTTATTCAAAGCGTTCTTCACCATTCTGCAAAACTGCATGAACCCGGAAGCAAAGTAATAAATGCTTTTTACAAAGGTTTTGAAACTTTAGATACTGATTTTGATTTTATAGGAAAATTTGATGCAGACATCGTCTTGCCTCCAAATTATTTTGAAAATGTTTTAGCGCTCTTTTCTTCCGATGAAAAAATCGGCATCGCTGGCGGTAACCTTTACATAGAAAAAGAAAACTGTTGGGAGTTTGAAGCCATTTCAGAAAAAACAAAAGTGCGCGGGCCCATAAAATTGTACCGCAAAAAATGCTTTGAAGATATTGGAGGTTTAAAAAAGTCCATAGGCTGGGACACTGTGGACGAACTCCTGGCGCAATATCACGGTTGGAAAGTAAAGACAGATACCTCGCTTCACGTAAAACATTTAAAACCCACCGGGAAAGTTTATTCAAAGTCTTCAAAATACAAACAGGGTGAAGCTTTTTATAAAATGCGCTATGGGTTTTGGCTCACGCTTATCGCCTCGGCAAAGCTTGCTTCCAAAAAAAATAGTTTCCAGTTTTTCATGAATACCATGAAGGGTTTTTCCAAAGCGAAAAGAGCAAATCATAATTTTATTGTCTCAGAAAAAGAAGGCGAATTTATTAGAAAACTTCGTTGGCAAAAAATTCGCGAAAAATTGGGAATGCGTTAATTCTACATTTCGCAACCTTTCTTTAACATCCGAACATTTTATAATTCCTACTTTTGCAAATAAAATCCCCAATGCAAGTAAAACGTTTCTTCCTCAGCACTTTTTTAGTATTAACAACCCTTTTTACTTCCTGTGTTTCTGTTCAAGTAAAGGAGAACACGGTATCAAATATTTCTTCTGAAATAAAAAAACCTAAAAACATTATTCTTTTAATTGGCGACGGGATGGGGCTTAGCCAAGTTTCCGCAGCAATTTATTATAAGGATGGCAAACCCAACTTCGAACGTTTTAGCACAATTGGACTCAGCAAAACTTCATCTGGCAGCGATTTGGTTACAGATTCAGCCGCTGGAGCCACAGTTTTTTCGGCAGGTGTAAAAACGTATAACGGTGCAATTGGTGTTGACAAGGACACCATAGCAGTACCGACTATTGTTGAACAATTATCAAAACGCGGTCTATCTACAGGCATTGTTGCAACATCTTCCATTCAGCACGCTACTCCTGCAAGTTTTTATGCACACGTAAAAAGCAGAAGAATGTATGAGGAGATAACCGAATTTGCTCCAAATTCCGGCGTAAACTTTTTTGCAGGTGGGGGATTGAAATTCTTTAACAAAAGAAAAGACGGAAAGGATTTATTGGCCGAAATGAAAGCCAACGGTTATAAAGTGACAACAGATCAACTTCCGCAAGCACCCGTTGAACAAAAAGAGCTCATTTTGCTAGCAGAAGATGGAATGCCGAAGATGAGCGAAGGCCGCGGCGATTTTTTACCAAACGCCACAAAACTGGCTTTGGAAAAACTTTCAAAAAACGAAAAAGGCTTTTTCTTAATCGTTGAAGGAAGCCAGATAGATTGGGGCGGCCACGACAATGATGCAGATTACCTTATACAAGAGCTTATGGATTTTGACAAAACTTTAGGGGTTGCATTGGATTTCGCAAAACAAAACGGCGAAACTCTAATAATTGTAACCGCAGACCACGAAACTGGTGGATTTACACTTGCTTCTGACGGTAGTGATTACAACAAAATTAAACCTAGTTTTTCTACTCCCGGACATTCCGCTACAATGGTTCCAGTTTTTGCTGAAGGTCCCGGCGCCACCCTATTCAACGGAATTTATGATAGCAACCAGATTTATCATAAAATGATGGCCTTTTTTGATAAATAAAAGCTAAAAAAAGCTTTTTCAATCTACAGTGCCCTAATTTTAGTATTTTAGCTATAGCTATCTTTTTTATGAAGTACTTACAAGATATTGGTTCCTATTTTTTAATGCTCAAAAGGGTGTTTGGCAGTTTTACCAAAACATCGGTTTTGCGGCATCTTATCTTTAAGGAAATAAACGATTTAATAATTAGCTCTTTGGGGATTGTTGCTTTTATTTCCTTTTTCGTGGGCGGTGTAGTTGCAATACAAACCGCGTTGAATATGGATAATCCCTTGATTCCAAAAAGCCTGATAGGTTTTGCAACGCGCCAATCGGTAGTTTTGGAATTTGCACCTACCTTCATTTCAATAATTATGGCCGGAAAAGTGGGTTCGTTTATCACCTCAAGTATTGGCTCGATGAGGGTTACAGAGCAGATTGACGCTTTAGAGGTTATGGGTATCAATTCACTTAATTATTTGGTATTTCCAAAAATTGTTGCCTTAATGTTCTATCCTTTTGTTATTGTATTTTCAATGTTTCTCGGGATAATGGGCGGATGGGTAGCCGGGGTCTATGGAGGGTTCGCCAGTTCTTCAGATTTTATCGCGGGGCTACAGGAGGATTTTATACCCTATCACTTATTCTATGCTTTTTTCAAAACCTTTGTCTTTTCATTCATACTGGCAACAGTGCCCTCGTGGCAAGGGTATTATATGAAAGGTGGTGCGCTGGAAGTGGGCAAGGCAAGTACCAACTCCTTTGTGTGGACCAGTGTATTGATAATTGCCGCAAACTATATTATAACCCAACTCCTTTTAAGCGCATGATAAAAGTAGAAGACGTACATAAGAGTTTTGGTGACGAAGAAATCCTTAAAGGAATAACCACAGAGTTTGACAAGGGAAAAACAAACCTCATCATAGGACAGAGCGGTAGCGGAAAAACCGTTTTGCTTAAATGCCTTTTGGGTCTCTTTAGACCTGAACAGGGGAGAATATATTACGAAGACAAGGCCATCCAAGATATGGACGACGAAGAACAACGCAAGCTTCGCGAAGAAATTGGGATGCTTTTTCAGGGTGGGGCGCTATTTGACTCCATGAATATTGAAGAAAATGTAATGTTTCCGCTGCGGATGTTTACCAAGCAAAAGAAAGCCGATATGCTTGAAAGGGTAAATGAAGTGTTGAAACGCGTGAATCTTGAAAACGTAAACAAGAAATTCCCTGCTGAAATCTCTGGAGGGATGCAAAAGAGGGTTTCCATTGCACGGGCTATTGTAAACAAACCAAAGTTTCTTTTCTGTGATGAACCAAACTCCGGCCTTGACCCAAAAACCGCAACGTTAATAGACACACTAATTCAGGAGATAACCCACGAGTACGATATTACTACTGTTGTTGTAACCCACGATATGAACTCAGTAATGGAAATAGGCGAAAAAGTGGTTTTGCTGAAACATGGAAAACTTGTTTGGCAGGGCACCAATCAGGAAATCTTCAAAACCGATAACGAAGATGTAACCAATTTTGTGTATTCCTCAGATCTTTTCAAAAAAATCCGTGATGTTCAGCTGAAAGAAGGGTAATCCTTAAGGATATTCAGAAACCTGAAGCGTATCCAATTTCATTTTAAACTTTAGCCAAGCCTCTATTTTTTTCAAATCTGCTTTTCGATCATTGGTCGACACATTTCTTTTCCAGCGAATGTTAACCACAGGAAGTGTATCCGTTTTTTTGAAATCTGTAGTTATTTTGTTTGAATAGCTGAAAGTTTCAATATTATCATAATTGATTTTTATTTCTTCGCTAAGCTGTTGAAAAGGTACATTTTGGATTTTCAAAAGCGCTACTTCATTCTCCAGAAAACGAATTTGTTCGTCTTTATCCTGAATTATCTGTTCATTTTTAACATATAAATCTTCTAGGATACCCGCTTTAATTTCTCCAGATAGCTTTGCCGCCATTTCGCCACTTTGGTCGGCCCCTTGATAAATACGCAAACGGCTACCTTCTAAATTTTCCGTCTCTTCAAGTTGCGTTAACCAGTCATTTATCTTATTCTGTGGAACGGGACGTCCTATTAAGTAAACGTCAATGTTTTTCGACTTATAATCCTGTGTGAATTTAACAACCTCAGCTCCCTCATAATTAATAACATTCTTTACAAACTCCTTTGTTTTATTTTCAAAAACCTGCTGGTCCAATAATTTAATAAACAGCCAAACACTTGGAACCATTACCGCAATTGCAATCAAGGAAGCGATCTGCGCAGTTCGTTTTCTACGTTTGCTGTTTGCATAACGCACCAATGGAAACTGCAATATTTTGGAAACGATAAAGGTGGCCAGCGCGATAAACACCGCATTTATTGAGAAAAGATAAAGTGCACCTCCGGCATACGAAGCATTGCCAATGGCCAAGCCATAACCCACGGTGCACAATGGCGGCATAAGCGCGGTGGCAATGGCCACACCAAAAATCACACTCGCTATTGTTCCACTTTTGGTTTTAGCGACTATCAAGCCCAAACCGCCAAATATGGCGATCAATACGTCTAATATGGTCGGGTATGTCCTGGCAATAAGTTCCGGTGTTTCTTCCGTAAGCGGAGAAAGCTTAAAATAAAGAAAAGCAGTAAGTACACTCAAAAAAACCATTACCCCAAGATTTATGAGGGAGCGCTTTAGCGTATCCACATCATTAATGGCCACGGAAAGACCGATCCCCACAATAGGGCCCATTAATGGCGAAATAAGCATCGCACCAATAACCACAGCGGTGCTACTCACGTTCAACCCAATGGAGGCGACGAATATGGAAAATATAAGAATCCAGGCAGTGTGTCCCTTAAAGGAAATATCTTTTTTAACGGCCTCAATCGTTGCATCGCGATCTGAGTCTGAACGAATATCAAAAAGCTCAGTCAGGAATTTTTTTATACTCTGCCATGTATTGAGTTTTACATTCTCAAACTCGTCATCGTTGGGTGTAATTTTTATATCGTTATTATTTTCAGTTGTACTCATTTACACATATTTTTTACCAAATTTATGCGACACCTCGTTCAAAAGTTCCTTAATCTGCTGTTCCTTCTTCTTCGGAAACAGTAACAGAACATCTTCTTTATCTACCACAATATACTCTTCAATTCCGTCTAAAACAACAAGTTTCTTTGTATCGGTAAATATCATATTACTTGCCGAATTCTTCAATAAAGTTTCAGCATTTACAACTGCGTTTTGGTTTTCGCCCTTTTCCAGTTTATCGTAAAGCGCGCCCCAAGTTCCCAGATCGTTCCAATCAAAGGTTGCTCTTTTTACAAAAACATTGCCTGCTTTTTCAAGAATCCCGTAATCAATCGAGATGTTCTCTGCTTCGGAATAATTTTTTTCAATGAAATTTTTCTCTTCGGAAGTATTCAAAACAGCCATTCCTTTTGAAAACAATGAATTCATTTCAGTCAAATATTTTTCAAAGGACGCGACAATACTTTTGGCGCTCCAAATAAAGATGCCCGCGTTCCAAAGAAAATTTCCAGCCGAAAGAAATTGTTTAGCAGTTTCATAATCAGGTTTTTCGCGAAATTGCTTTATTTTTTTAATTTCCGAAACATCGCTTTTGTCGCTTTCAATATAACCGTAACCTGTATTTGGAAAGCTTGGCTCAATTCCTAAAGTGAGTAAAATATTATCTTTTTCTGCTGCATCAAAACATGTTTTAATATCACTTGCAAAAGCATTTTCATCCTCAATCCAATGGTCGCTGGGCGCAACAAGCATTAGGGCGTTCGGATTTTCTTTTTTTATTTTTAAGGCGGAAAGCAAAATACAGGGTGCGGTATTTCGCATTGCAGGCTCCAGCACTACCTGTTTTTCTGAAATTTCCGGCAATTGCTTCAGCGTAATTTCCAGATATCGTTCATTGGTAAGAATATATATATTTTCCGAAGGAATGATCTTGTTGAGCCTAGAAAAGGTTTTTTGCAGCAACGTCTGTCCAGTGCCCAGCATATCGTGGAACTGCTTTGGAAATACTTGGGTGCTCACGGGCCAAAATCGGGAACCGATTCCGCCTGCCATAATCACTGCGTAATAATCTTTGTTCATTTAAACTATTTTAAAAATTCCACCTCAGCATTTGGATTGAAAAGATACATTCTTCCCGTGGCCACTTCCAAACATTCAAAACGTTTTACGCGCTGTTTGCCGCGCTTAAAAATTTTACCATTGTACAATCTGAAATGTCCTCCAAAGGGAATTTCAAAGATATAGTTTTTATCGTTCTCTGGGTCGAACTGCTTTAATGCCAAAGCCAACGTTGCATCGGTATCGCTCGAGGCTTTTGGGTTTTTGAAATGGCGGGCCAATAAAGGCAACAATTGATTTGGAAAAACCTCAGGCCGCAAAAAAGGCAACATCAAAAGCTGAAAGGTACGTTTCCACTCCAGCCCATGGGGTTTTATAAGCCTCCCGTATTTTGTGAACGCCTCCAAATGCGCAATTTCGTGCACGAGCGTGATTAAAAACCGATACTTATTCAACGACGCATTTACGGTTATTTTGTGCTGGCCATTGGGCATTTTTCGGTAATCGCCGTGGCGGGTAACGCGCTCGTTTACGATTTTGAGATGGACATTGTGGGTTTTTATCAGTTCAAAAACAGAAGCTACGGAAGCTTGGGGAATATATTTTTCGAGGATTTCTGTCATATGCGGGAAAGAGTTGCCAACTTTTCTATCAACGTCAAAAATAACCAGTCTTGTACAATATCGCGAGCGTTTCAGTGATAAAATTGTGGCTATTAATTGATTTTTTCAAAATATTTATGCTTCCATATATTTTGGTTTCAGGATATTAGAAATCGTTATTTAAAATTGCTCTAAATAAACTTTGAAATTCAAAACTTCCGATTTAGATTTGC
Organism: Aequorivita sp. CRS11; assembly: GCF_059693805.1. Lineage (NCBI taxonomy): Bacteria > Pseudomonadati > Bacteroidota > Flavobacteriia > Flavobacteriales > Flavobacteriaceae > Aequorivita > Aequorivita sp. CRS11. The sequence goes on along the minus strand of NZ_JCATIG010000005.1, from coordinate 323,628 downwards.
ATCCAATTTAAAACCAATCTAAATAAAAATAATACAAAATGAAATTCATCACCACCCTATTTTTACTCTTGGGCACACAGTTTATATTTTCACAAGAAATAACAGAAATCAACGGCACAGTAACAGATGTTGACAATAATCCAATTCCCTTTGCAAGCGTTTATCTTCCCGAACTGAAAAAAGGAAATGCAGCCGATGCCGACGGAAAGTTTACCATCAAGAACATACCTTACGGACTTTGGCAACTTTCGGCGAGCGCCGTGGGCTACAAAGCTTCTACCATTACCATAAATTCTAACGAGCCTGTTTTGAATGGAGTACGTTTTCAACTCGCCCACGACAACGAACTCGACCAAGTGGAAGTTTTCGGTAACCGAAACGACCACCCCGACAAAATTGAATCCATTACCCGATTGCCGCTAAAACCTTATGAACAGATCCAGAGTATCTCAGTGCTTTCAGAAAAATTGATTGAGGATCAAGGAGCGCTGACCATTTCCGAAGCCACCAAAAACGTACCGGGCGTTTACACTTTCGCAACCTATGGCAATAAACGGGAAAGTATGTCGTCCCGTGGATTTAGGGGGATTCCTATTTTGAAAAACGGAGTACGGATTCATTCAGATTTTCGCGGTGTCGGTGTTCTGACAGATATGCAAGGTGTAGATAACATCCAAGTCCTAAAAGGAACCGCCTCCATTACACAAGGCGTAGCAACCGATTTGGGAAGTCCGGGGGGAATCATAAATATTGTTACCAAAACTCCAAAATATACTACCGGAGGAAGCGTGAGTCTGCGCGGAGGAAGTTTTGGGCAAATACGGCCTACATTCGATGTTTATGGGCCACTTAACAAAGAAAAAAATATTGCGTTCCGTTTGAATGGTGCTTTGGAAAGAGCCGATAGTTTTAGGGATTTGGTGGAAAAGGAAAGTTTTTATTTCAATCCTTCCTTTGAATGGAAGATTAATGAAAAGACAACGGTAACTTTAGAATTGGATCATTATTACGACAGCCGTACCCCAGATCTGGGCACTGTAAACTTGGCTGAAAATGATATGAATGCAATTTATGATCTTCCGCATTCACAATTTTTAGGTTTTGAAAACGATCGTTCCATCACCGAAAATACTACCTATGCAATCAGAATGGATCGTGAATTAAGCGAGAAACTTACATTAAAAGGAGCTTTCTATAGTTCGTCACTAAGCTTGGATGATAAAGGTGCCGGTTTGGGAAAAACTATTGAGGAAAATGAAATGCCTATTTACAATATTCGCCAACGCAGCTACTCCACCTCTACCCGCGATGACAACAACAGTGTGCTCCAATTTGACTTGATTGGGGATGATGTTTACACAGGTTCTATAAAACACACTTTCCAAGTTGGGTTTGATTATCGGGCCTCACGGTTTAGCACTACCAGCCAATCTGCCGGCGTGGTTGACACTATTAATGTTTTTCAAAACATAGAACACAGATTGCCCAATGTTACCCTGGGAGAAGCAAATGTGAACGGCGGAAAAACAAATTCATTAGGTTTTGTTGCCCAAGACGTGATTTCTTGGAACAGTTGGCTGAAAACATTTTTAGGCGCTCGTTACAGTTCAACCGAAACGCTTTCAGAAGTTGAAAACACACGTAGCGATGCTTTTAATCCGCTGGGAGGAATTATAATTTCGCCAATAAAAAATGTAAACGTTTTTGTTTCATACACCAACAGTTCCTATCCACGAACAGCTTCACGTTTGGGTCAAAATGGAGAAGAATTGGGGAATGAGCGCTACGACCAATTAGAAACAGGTTTCAAAACAACTTGGCTCAACGACCGACTGCGATTTAACTTGACGCTTTATAAAATCAACAACAAAAACATAAACCTTCCTGTTTATGACGAAACTTGGACAAACATTTTATACTACGCAAAAGGCGGAAACGATCAACGCCAAGGTATCGAAGTAGAGCTTACCGGACGGCCACTTGAAAATCTGGAGCTGATTGGCGGGTACGCATATATTGATGCGCAATATAAAGAGCATACCTCCTATGTTTATGGTTCTGCACCGCTAAATACTCCAAAACATACCTTTAATGCCTATGCCAATTATTCTTTCAGAAATAACATTTTGGAAGGGCTTTCGGTTGGCGCTGGTGCTTATTATACCGGAGAACGTCCTATCAATGATTGGTCGTCTGGGCCTGTTACCCACCAAGGAATTGTGCCAAACCAAAAACCCTTTGATGTAGAAGCCTACACCTTGGTAAATTTTCAGGCGGAATACAAATTCAATAAAAACTGGAGTCTTCAATTTTTGCTGAACAATGTTTTCGATAAAATAGGTTACAACGCCTATAGAACCAGTTATATCAATCAAACCGATCCACGAAACTTTGCAGGAGTCCTGCGCTATAATTTTTAGTTGTTTGAGTGTTAGTTTATAAAGGCATGACTTAGGTTGTGCCTTTTATATTGTTTTAAAATTTTCCTATTTATGAAATCAAAAAAATATACTGTCCGAAAGTTTATAAGCGACGTCCATCTGTGGCTGGGAATTGGCAGCGGCATCATTCTGCTGATTATTTGTTTAACAGGAACGGTGCTAACTTTTGAAGAAGAAATAAAAAGTCTTTTTTCTGAGGAAATGATCGTTTCTCCAAAAGAAACTGTTTTTCCAATAGAAACGCTAACAACAAACCTTGCCGCTGAAGGTGAAGTGACGCGCGTAAGCATAAGCCCAGAAAAAACAAAACCATACGAGTTTTCGGTAAAAACGAACAAAGAAGACAGACGTGGAACAACCTTTTTTGTGGATCAATATAATGGAACTTACACGAAATCGGAGCCCAATGTGCTTGACGGATTTTTTATGACAATGTTTAAAATGCACCGTTGGCTTCTTTTGGATATGTCTATAGGTAGACCGATTGTTGGTGTGGCTACTATCATTTTTTTGATACTTTCCATCACAGGTATTGTGCTTTGGTTTCCGAAGAAGAAACTGAAAAAATTGAAATGGAAACATCTAAAACCCGGCTTCAAAATAGCTTGGCGCGCAAAATGGAAACGCGTAAACCACGATTTGCACGTAACCTTGGGATTTTACACGGCTATATTTTTAGTGATTATGTCGCTCACCGGCCTTTTTTGGTCTTTTGAATGGTACAAAGATGCGGGAAGCGCAGTTTTGGGAACGGAAGTTTTTGGCGGGCGCGGAGGCGGACCAAAAATTGATTCCAAAGCAAATCCCTCTTCAAAAACTATAGATTTTGCCGAAGTCATAAAAATCACGGCAAGTGAATTGCCTTTTGAAGGAACCACCGTTTTTCAAATTCCCGCTGATGAAAAAGATATTTTTAGCATTCGCAAATACCACGATGAAGATTTTTTGGAAACTGCCGTTGATGAACTGAAAATTGATCGCGATGGCACTATTATTTCAAAGGAAATTTTTTCAGAAAAACTGTTGAATGTTCAAATCGCAAGTTCTATAAAAGCGATTCATATGGGAACTATCTTTGGATGGTTTTCAAAGACTATTTACTTTATTTCCTGTTTGATTGCAACAAGTCTCCCAGTTACAGGAATCATTATTTGGCTGAACAAACTGAAGAAAAAACCTAAAAAAAAACAGAAACCACTCAAGGGGTAGTACTCGAAACCTGCAATATTTTTCCGTTATAAAATTTATTTCCAGTGAGGGAAAAATCCATTATATATTGGGCCATTTCGGTTGCGGAAAGCGGCGCTTCAAAACCAGGGAAAGCCTCTTCCAGCATTTCAGTTTGCACCGAGCCCAACGCCAAAACATTGAAGGATGGGCCGGTTTCTTTATACTCTTCGGCAAGCAATTCAGTTAGCGTAATGATTGCACCTTTACTACTGCTATAAGCACTCAAGCCTGGGAATTTCACACTGCCCTGCACGCCGCCCATACTGCTAATGTTTACTATATGCCCGCTCTTTTTCATAAATGGAAGTACGGTTCTCATTAATGAAGCAACGCCAAAAACGTTCACGTCGTAGCATCTTTTAAATTCTTCGGAAGTGATTTCTGAAAAAGGTTTGTTCACCAAAAAACCTGCGTTGTTTATCAAAACATCAACAGATTTCATCCCTGTTTGAAGATATGCGGAAAGCTTTAAAATTTCAGATTCATTGGCAATGTCAAATTCCAAAGCCGTAACATTCTTCAGCTTTAAATCTGAAATAGGTTTTGAATTCCGCGAAAGCGCCAACACATTGTGTCCAGCATCCGAAAATAATTTTACCATCTCAAAACCGATTCCTCGGGAAGTGCCTGTGATAATTATGTTTTTCATTTTTTAAATATACACAAATCCCGATAGTTTCTTTAATGAGAAAGCTATCGGGATTTAATTAAATTCTTAAATTTTCTTATACAAACATCGTCACGGGATTTTCAATATACTGTCGTAATGTTTGCAGGAATTTAGCTCCTGTAGCTCCGTCAACCGTGCGATGGTCGCACGCCAAAGTTACTGTCATAGTATTGCCTACCGCAATCTGTCCATTTTTCACTACTGGTTTTTGAACGATCGCCCCAACTGACAAAATTGCTGAGTTTGGCTGGTTTATGATAGAAGTAAATTCGGTTATTCCAAACATTCCAAGGTTTGAAACCGTAAACGTGCTACCTTCCATTTCCTGTGGCGTAATTTTCTTGTTTCGCGCCTTTCCGGCAAGTTCCCTTACCTGTGCGCCAATTTGTGAAAACGTCATTTGGTCCGCAAATTTCAGAACAGGAACCAATAAACCTTCGTCAACCGCAACAGCAACGCCTATGTGAATGTGCTTAGCGATTTTAGTCACTTCTGGCGTCCATTGGCTGTTTACCTGGGGATGCTTTCTCAAAGCCATCGCACAAGCTTTTATTACCATATCATTAAAGGAAATCTTTACATCCGGATCTGCGTTTATTGCTTCGCGGGCTGCTATGGCATGATCCATATCCAACTCAACTGTCAAGTAATATTCCGGTGCTGTGAATTTAGATTCAGCCAAACGTTTTGCAATGGTTTTGCGCATTTGGGAATTTTTCACCTCCTCAAAACTTTCAGTTCCCACAGGAATGTAAGCTTGGCCACCACCAGCGGCAGGTTGGTAATTTTCAATATCGCTTTTAACGATACGGCCGTTCTCACCACTTCCGCGAACTTGACGCAAGTTGATTCCTTTTTCCTCCGCCAGTTTTTTCGCCAAAGGTGAGGCAAAAATGCGGCCTTCATTTGTGTTTTGCGAAGATTCTGATTTCTTTTCGGAAGAGGTTTCCTTTTTTGTTTCTTCTTTTTTTGAATCGGAATCTGAAGTCTGCTTTTCTTCCTTTTTATCTTCCGAAGATTTTTCTTCTTTAGTTGAAGACTTTCCGTCTTTTTTAAAGTTTTCGGCAATGCCGGAAACATCGGTGCCCTTTGGGCCAATGATTGCTAGCAAAGCATCAACCGAAGCAGATTCCCCTTCGCCCACGCCAATTTTTAAAAGCGTTCCTGCGTAGAACGATTCAAATTCCATGGTGGCTTTATCGGTTTCAATCTCTGCTAGAATATCACCTTCTTCCACTTTATCGCCTTCGTTTTTAAGCCAAGTGGCAACGGTACCTTCAGTCATGGTATCACTCAAACGGGGCATGGTGATTACCTCAACGCCTTCTGGTAATTTTGCTGAAGCGGAAGCACTTTCAGATTTTTCTTCGGAAGCTTTTTCTGTAGCATCCTTACTTTCTTCTTTGTCTTTCTTACTTTCTGCTTTTTTATCAGAGGTTTCTTTAGTAGCCTTTTTATCTGAAGATTTCCCATCAATCAAATCTGAAATATCTTCATCCTTTTCACCAATAATCGCCAAAAGCGAATCTACTTTAGCAGTTTCCCCTTCTTTGATTCCAATGTGAAGTAAGGTTCCTTCATAAAAGGATTCGAACTCCATCGTGGCTTTATCGGTTTCAATTTCGGCAAGAATATCACCTTCCTTTACGGCATCGCCCACTTTTTTAAGCCAGGTGGCTACCGTGCCTTCTTCCATCGTGTCGCTCAAACGCGGCATGTTTATTACTTCTGCCATTTCTTATAATTTATCTGATAAAAAAGGGTAATCTTCCTGCTCATATACAGCATCAAACATTACATTCTTTTCTGGATATGGAGACTCTTCTGCAAATTTTTCACATTCTTCAACCAACTCTTTTACTCTCTGGTCAATTTTTTTAATCTCCGCCTCCGTTGCCCATTTGTTTTCATAAATCTGGTGCAGCACATATGAAATTGGATCTTCTTCCTGCTTTTTGGCAACTTCTTCTTTGGTGCGGTAATGCTGCGCATCACTCATGGAATGCCCACGATAACGATACGTGCGCAATTCCAAAAATGTAGGGCCATCACCGCGACGGGCGCGTTTAATTGCCTCATCCATTTCCTTCGCCACAACTTCTGGCTTCATTGCGTCTACTGGCTTGCAGGGCATTTCATACCCCAACCCAAGTTTCCATATATCTGTGTGGTTGGCCGTTCGTGCCACGGATGTTCCCATAGCATAACCATTATTCTCCACACAAAAAACAACTGGAAGTTTCCAAAGCATTGCAAGGTTGAAAGTTTCGTGAAGTGAGCCTTGGCGGGTTGCGCCATCGCCCATATAAGTAAGCGTTACAGCATCTCTTTCAAAATATTTATCTGCAAAGGCCAAACCGGCACCAAGTGGAATTTGTCCACCAACAATACCGTGCCCCCCATAAAAGCGGTGTTCTTTGGAAAAAATATGCATGGAGCCACCCAAACCTTGCGATGTTCCGGTACCCTTTCCGTATAATTCTGCCATTACTTTTTTGGGATCCACGCCCATCCCAATGGGCTGTACGTGGTTTCGGTAAGCGGTTATCATACGGTCTTTTTTAAGATCCATAGCGTGCAATGCACCTGCCAGCACGGCTTCCTGACCATTGTAAAGGTGTAGAAAACCCCTTACTTTTTGATTGATATATACTTGCGCCAATTTGTCTTCAAACTTGCGCCAAAAGAGCATGTTTTCGTACCAATCCAGATACGTTTTTTTGGTGATTTTCTTCATCTATCAACTATATGGTTTTCCCGAATGGGAAAATTTATTAAACGGATAACAAAAGTAGCACTTAAATAGGTTAAATCACAAATTCCAAATTCCAAATACGAAATAAATTCCAAATTCTCATTAAATTCCAAATTCAAAGCACCATCCCGATAGCTATCCGGAACAAATAAATCTCAAAATTCAAAAAAACAAATGACAAACTCGGTTGTTAATAGATTATTTAATGACAACTAATATTTCAGAAAATAATAAATTCAAAGTTTGAATTTTTATTGTTGAGCTTTTTTTGGTTTTGGAATTTGTTTTGTTTGGAATTTGGTGCTTGAGATTTGGTGCTTTTTTTTCTTTAGAGGTATTTTGCATCAAAGCCAAGCGGCAACAAATCCATTACAGAAGCCACTTTGATGATTTCTCCGGTTTCGCCCATAAAGTAGATTGCTATTGGGCTTTTTTGTTTTTGTTCATACTCCGCCAAAGCTTGGCGGCAAGCCCCGCAGGGGGCAATGGCCTCGGCAACTTTGTGGCTTTCGGCACGTACGGTAATTGCCAAGGCGGTAATTGTTTTATGTGGAAAGTTAGCGCCAGCGTTAAATACTGCAACCCTTTCAGCACACAGACCAGATGGAAAAGCTGCATTTTCTTGGTTGTTGCCCGCAACTATTTCTCCGGAAGAAAGCCGCAACGCCGCCCCTACCCTAAAATGCGAATAAGGCGCATAAGCATTTTCACGTGCTTGCTGCGCCTTATTCATCAATTCTTGAATGTCTTTTGGAAGTTCGGAAATGGATTCGAAAACTTCTAGTGCGATTTCAATTTTTTGTTTTTTCAAACTATTAATATTCGTCGTAGGTATCGCCGAAGTTGAAAGTCAGACCAAAACGAAGGGTCCCGTCCAATGGGCTGTTTGCCAATTTGGAAGTAGAGAACAAATACGAAATATCGATATTGATTGCGGTGTAACGAAAACCTGCTCCGATTGAAGCAAACTTTCTTGAACCCTTATCATCACTTTCGTTAAAATAACCTCCCCTAAAAGCAAAAACATCTTGGTACCAATATTCTGCACCCAAAGCCCAAGTAAATTCTTTCAACTCTTCGCTGAAACCATCAGGAGCATCGCCAAATGATGAAAACATTCCTCCGAAAAAGCTTTCGTTATAATAATCATCTTCATTATTAATGAAACCATCGTTGTTTGAATCGCTAGGTGTTGGAACCAAAAGCTTATTAACTTGTGCAGACACACCAACTTTATTGTATTCGTCAAGAATAAAATCAAAACCACCACCCAAAGCAAGGTTTGTTGGCAGGTTACTTTCTGAACCTACTTCATCATATTTTAGCTTCGGACCTATGTTTGAAATATTGAAACCCATTCTCCAGCGACCGTCAAAATCGTTATAAGGTATTTCTTCACTTTGGTAATATCCAGCAATATCAACAGCAAATGAATTTGCGGCAGAAGCATCTGCCAAGGCAGTTTGAAGTTTCAGATCTGAACGAATATATCTACCGGCAACGGCCATTGCAAAACGCTCGCTAAGTCTAAGGGAGTATGAAACGTCAAACAGCAATTCGTTTGGTTTAACCAGCAAAGGCTCTTCATCTGCTGTTTGGCGTAACTCAATCTCTCCATTACTGAAATAACGGAAACTAGCTGCTACAGCACTACGCTCATTCAATCTATTATAATAAGTTAAATTTCCTAAGAATATATCGTTCACCAATTTGCTTAAGTAAGGAGTGTATGTTACCCCAACACCTTGTTTTGACAAGGAGAAAGCATATTTTGCAGGGTTCCATTGTTGTGAGAAAGCATCTGCAGAAGTAGTGACCCCTATATCACCCATACCTGCTGCACGTGGATCTGCAGCTATCAAAATAAAAGGAACACCTGTTGTGATTACGCGATTCTCGATTCCTGTATTTTCGTTACCCGGATCTTGCGCCATACCCTTAAAGGCAACTAAACTTAATAAAATTGGAATAAATAATTTCTTCATATTAAATAATTTTGGACAAATATAATTTTAATTTTTAAAGGATTACTAGTTTCTCGAATTTTTCAACCCGCTGATTGGTTAACGAAGATCTCACCGTTATCTTGTACACATACACCCCTTTTCCGATACGGTCCCCAAAATCATCACGCCCGTCCCAAGTAATTTCACGGCACAGATAGCTTCCGGATGGTGGCAGGGTAGCGTTTTGGGTCCAAACTACTTTTCCGGTTACGGTAAAAACCTGGACTTGCACATCCAAGGTTTCATCGGGCCTGTTATGATTGAACCAAAACTGGGTATAATTTACAAATGGATTGGGATAATTAAGTACGCGGGTAATTTCGAGCTTGTCGTTCCCAGCAACGATAAACTGTATTTCAGCGGTAGAAGAGTTATTATAAACATCCCACGCCTTGAGGGTAAGTGTATGCAACCCATCTTCGAGATCCCGGAATTTATATGTAGCTTTTCCTTTGGAATAATCGTCAACATCAGCTTGATAAAATTCATTCAGTAAAAATGGGTTGGACTCATCTCCGTCTAAAATTGCAACTATATCGTGACCAATACCACTCGCTGTATTAATACCGTTGGGATCTTCCAGCTTTGCAAGCAACATCGGGGAATCGTCGGTTATACCCCCTGAAACAAAACTTTCATCATTCATATATAGTTTAATTAAAGGACCTTCATTATCCTCGGGTGCGTTTTCGTTTAAACCACCCACATCTAAGTCTAAACTCACGCCTGCTTGATCCTCAAATGTATTATCTCGTTTGGAATACAAGCTTACCCTGCCTTTGCCTACGGGTATTTGTATATCCCGGGGAACTACAAATTCAAATTCAAACACACCATTGGAAACAGTGGCCTGTCCATTGAAAATTCCCTCGCCCAAGGTTATAAAATCCATCACAAAGTTGAAATTATCGTTATCCAAGGTCTGGCGCATTACGTTTTTATCAAACACCTTTGCCTCAAGAATACCATTATAATCTGTCATAAGCATTCCTGATTCATTTAAAACCTCACCTTCAAGTTTTATTTTACTCAAGGCTTTTAATGTATCTGTAGCTTGGCCAATGGGCACTCCATTTAGTTTTGTTAACCGAATACTTTTTTTAGGAAAAGCCAAGTTCATGGCCGGATCGCCAATATAAAATACCACACGTCTTAAATCGCTATCAATTTCCTGTTTAGAGAGACGGAGTCCCTCAGCAGGTGTATTTGGCACATCCCTTCCGTATCCAAAAAGATTATCTGCCAGTAATTGGTTAAACTCAACTCCCGTAGAAACATAGATTGCCCGAGTAGTAGTTACCAAGGAAATAGCGCCGCCTTGCCTGTTTTGATATGTGAGCTCCCCAGCCGTTATGCGTAAAGGATTATCAAACTTTGTAAACTCGCAGGTTACCGTTACCATACAAGGAAGGTTGTCCTTGTTAGTGAAGTTTTGGGCTGCTTCTTTTGTGTAGATGTATTCTGAAGCGAGTCCGTCTTCACCTCCGTGCCCAAAGTAATCAATGATTATTGCCCCAACGTCAAAAGCGCTTTTTATGGCTTCGTTCACCTCTGGATATCTATTCCCTCCGGCTGAAGCTTCTTGCTGATAGGCATCAGTATGAATTTTTTTTATGTTTATGAAAGGTTTCTCTTGTGAAATTTCATCGCCAAGCGCATCCAGTTTTAGCTCCAACTGTTTATCGTTATCTTTATCGATATCGTCTGATATTAATACGAAATTGGTTCTCCAGTTGCCATAGGAACTTTCAGAAGTATATTTTATTATTTTGTCTACCATTGCATTGGCGAGTGAAACATCATCAGCCAATATTCTTCCCATAGCTATATCCAACAAATCATTGTCATCCCTGCCCGTACCAATGGCGCCTTCGCATTCGTCCATATTTCCGAAGAAATCATCAGACATATACGATTGTGCAATGCTTACACCCGTAAGGGTCTGGAAGGTTGGCACAATATTATTGTTGTTTGCAAGTCTATTTTTATAATCGATGGAAGCATCACCGATAATGCCCACATATTTTACGCGTTTTGCTTCTGTTGACGCATTATGGTAAACGTAGCGCACAAAGTTTCGGATGGCGCTGATATCCTGCCTCCCCGAGCTGAATTCTTCATAAATCTTATCTGTGGTAACAACCTTTACATTTAAGCCCTGAAGATTTTTATGGTATGTAGCCAACCGCAAAGCAGGCTGAATAAGGAATGGCGCAGTAATTATAATGTAATCAACATCTTGAAAATTACCCGAGGCATCTTTAAAAATAGTGCCTTTCAAATTTTGGTTCTGAACTACCGGCTGTGCTGTTTTAATGGGGACAAAATAGTTATTTGGGTTTATCGCTACATATTCACGAACCTCACCAAGTGTCTGTTTAAAGCTAAACGTGGACGCGTTCCCTTCATTTTGTTTGGAAGTTATGAATTGCGTATCGGTAACATCCCAAACTTGTGAAAACTGGGAAGCATTACTAATTTGATATTCACCCACGCCAGCTAGTGTAGTTGCAGCCTTATATCTGAAATTAAACTGCCCATCCACTCCGCTCAATTTGCGGACTGCCCATAATCCTATATAGTCCAAATATGCTATGCTCGATGGATTACCGGCATTGTTGTACATTAAATCTACCTGTACTGATTCATTACTTGCTGCAATTTCCTCATAATAATCATCCAAATCCAACAACCCTCCTATTCCCAATCTGCTAAATGTAATTGGGTCCAAGCTCGTGCTGTTTACGGTTACAGCCATAGAGGTATTACTTTCAGAGGCCGCAGCAGATTTGATAGTTAACTGCATAGGCTTGCCTGCAACTATATTCGGAAATTCAAAAGTGAAGCTCTGTTCATTTTCGATATCAAAACGATTACCGAACCACTTTCTTCCCAACTTTGTAGGGCTTTCTTCGTCTTCTTCGTGAAATTTATAATCGTCAAATTCGTTGATTGTAAATTCTACAGCGCCCGTAGGTTCTACCATGGCCCTTACCCTTTTGCCCGGGGCTCCATCAGCAGTGATGTAATAATATGATTCGTTACTATAAGGGTTTAAGTTAGAATCGTTTTCTTCAACATAACCCTCGGTGTTTGACCCATAAAACAATATATAATCGCCCCCATCAAAAGAGCCATCTTCTTCACCCACAACCTGGATTGCGTTTTCGGGAAGATCAAAAAATTTGTTTTCTGAATTCAACAACGGCAAAGATTTTCCGCCAAAACCATATATTTTTATATTTCTTGGATTGATACCGTCGGTATTCATTCCCAAGCTGTTCAGGAAAGATTTATCAATTTTATGGATGCCCGTTTTTTCTACCTTAAATTTAAACCATTGCCCTGTGGCAAGTACAGAGTTTATAATTTCTGGAGTATAATCGGGGCAGGCTTGTGGAGTATAACGGTAATCTACATTAAAGGATATAACTTTTTGGTAGCCCCCAGAAGTTTTAACAATAGGTGAAATTTTCAATATTGTGAAAAGCTTATCCCTAGACCGGGTGCTACCTATACTATATTCCAGATTGTTCGGCACCAGCTCTGTATTGATTTTGTTCAATTCTGCGGAGGAAACGGAACCATAACGAACATTGGTAATTCTTAAAGAATTTTTATCAGCAATGTTCGCATCTTCCCATTTTGTTTGGTAGATGACCCTCTCCTTGTTTAATTGAAGCTTTAAGGACGCGATAGCCTTTTCTTTCGCAGAAACTGATGATTTATTAACCCCGACACTGCTGGCAGTTGGACTGGAATCTCCCCAATCTATGGTTACACTTTTTGACTGTGCCTTTCCTATAAAAGGCATAACAAATAAAATAAAAAGAAGTATTGCTTTTCTCATTAGTACCAATAACGCTTCAAATATACACTTAGTATAAGCCAACACCCCTAAACTTTTTCTCTATTGTGGTATTAGGATAATAATTTTAAAACTAATACGTTTGCATTCGGGATTGGTCGTAAAACCTTTTAAAACCCCACAGCGCAATAATAACAAAATATTATTGTGTTTTTGTCGTTAATTACTATATTGCGAACCCAATTTTATCATATTTGAATCTATGATGTTAAGAAAAAACCTAGCATTAAAGCTATTTGTTACTGTAATAGTGGCCTCACTCTTTGTAGGTTGCAACAAAACTAGGGACTATAAAAACAGTTCCCGTGCCACTGGTTGGAAAATGAACGCCAAAGAAGGCGGCTTTCAGTATGACCCCCAAACCAAAGAACAGGAAACTGGCCCAGGGCTAGTATTTGTTGAAGGAGGAACCTTCACTATGGGAAGAGTTCAGGACGATCCAATGCACGATTGGAACAACTCTCCAAATCAACAGCACGTACAATCCTTTTATATGGATGAAACAGAGGTTACAAACCTTATGTATCTTGAATACTTAGATTGGTTGAAAAAAGTATTCCCACCCTCTGATGAAAACTACAGAAGAATATATGAAGGCGCAGTACCAGATACACTTGTATGGAGAAACCGCTTAGGTTTTAATGAGGTTATGACCAATAACTACCTTCGTCACCCTGCGTATGCAGAATATCCAGTGGTTGGTGTTAGTTGGGTACAGGCAGTTGAATTCAGCAATTGGAGAACAGACCGTGTAAACGAAATGGTTTTGGAAACCGCAGGTGTTACATCGCGTAACGCACGTTATGATGTTGAACCGGGTGAAACTTTCAACACAGAAACCTATTTAAATGCTCCAACGCTAACCTACGGAGGTAATGATTCTATTACCCGTGGAGGAAAAAAATCTGAATCTATTGCCAAAAGAAGCAAAGACAGCACAAACTTATATATTCAGCGTAAAGATGGCTTATTAATGCCTTCCTACCGTCTGCCAACCGAGGCAGAGTGGGAATATGCAGCACTTGGCCTAGTGGGTCTTCGTAATTATAATGTTTACAGAGGAAAGAAAAAGTATCCTTGGGAAGGTCAGTACACTCGCTCTGGAAAAAGAAGATCTCGAGGTGACCAATTGGCAAACTTTAAGCAAGGTGATGGTGATTACGGAGGAATAGCAGGATGGAGTGATGACGGTGCAGATATAACTGCACAAGTAAAATCATACGAGCCAAACGACTTCGGACTTTATGATATGGCCGGAAACGTTGCAGAATGGGTTGCCGACGTTTACCGTCCGATTGTAGATGATGAGTTTAACGACTTTAACTATTACCGTGGAAACGTTTACACCAAGAACGCTATTGGTGAAGACGGGAAAGTAAAAGTGGTTACTATGGACTCCATAATTTATGACACATTAAGCAATGGAAAAATCGTAGCCCGCAACTTACCTGGAGAAATTCTTCAAGTGCCGGTTGATGAAAACGAAACTTATTTACGCACAAACTTCTCCGAAAGCGACAACCGTGATTACAGAGATGGTGACAAACGTTCGTCCCGTTACTATCAATCATTCGCTGACGATGAAAGCGAAAGTGGTGATGGAACGAACCGTATGTACAATTCGCCTATCCAAAAAGTATATGCTGATAGCACTGGTGCATTAGATCGTCAATATGACAAATCTTCAAGCAGAACAACTTTGGTGGATAATGAAGTTCGTGTTTACAAAGGAGGTTCTTGGAGAGATCGCGATTACTGGCTAGACCCAGCGCAGAGACGTTATTTCCCGCAAGATATGGCAACAGACTATATCGGGTTTAGATGTGCTATGAGTCGTGTGGGTTCAAAATCCAAAAAAGGAAAACGCCCTAGAAACTAAAATTTCAAAATTTATAAAAACAGCCCTCCTGGCATACAGCTTCGGAGGGTTTTTTAGTATATTTATTTTATGAATATAGCAACTCTACATCACTATTTTTTACAGAGTAACGGAATAAGTACAGACACTCGTAAAATATTCAGGGACTGTCTTTTCTTCGCTTTAAAAGGTGAAAATTTTAACGGAAATCTTTTCGCCCAGGAAGCATTGGACAAAGGTGCATTTAAGGTTGTAGTGGATGAAGAAGTTTTTCATAAATCAAACGGGGAAACAATTTTAGTTGAAAATGTACTTTTGGCGCTTCAACAATTGGCGAGTTTTCATAGAAAATATTTAGCCCTCCCTATTATTTCCCTTACTGGAAGTAATGGAAAAACTACTTCCAAAGAACTCATTAACGCAGTTCTTTCCCAAAAATTCAACACTGTTGCAACAGAGGGTAATTTAAATAACCACATAGGCGTTCCCTTAACGCTTATGAAGATGAATAAGCAAACCGAAATAGGTATTGTTGAAATGGGCGCTAACCATTTGGGCGAAATCAAATTGCTGAGCGAAATTGCACAGCCCGATTACGGCTACATTACAAACTTCGGGAAGGCTCATTTGGAGGGATTTGGAAGCCTTGAAGGCGTAGTACAGGGCAAAACCGAACTTTATCAATTTCTGAAAAAACACAATAAAAAAGTTTTTGTCAATGCCAATGACCCTAAACAAATGACCAATTCAGAAGAAATTGACAGAATAACATTTGGCACTGAACAAAGTGATTTCAACATTCAATTATTGGACAGTTCGCACCATCTTTTGGTAGCGTTTGACGGCACAAATATTCAAAGTAATTTAGTGGGCGCTTATAATTTTGTAAACCTTTCTGCGGCCATTGCAATAGGCTCCTATTTTAAAGTTTCTTCTGAAAAAATTAAAGCTGGGATTGAAGCATATGTGCCCTCCAATAATCGCTCGCAGTTAATAAAAAAAGGCTCTAACAGCATTTTAATGGATGCCTATAATGCTAATCCAACAAGTATGCTTGCTGCTTTGGAGAATTTTAAACATACCCATGGCGGAAACAAGATATTGTTTTTGGGAGATATGTTTGAACTGGGAAAGGATGCCAACAAAGAGCACCAAAACATCGTTAATTTTTTAATAGAAAATCCTTTTGGAAAAGTCTATTTAATAGGAAGCAATTTCTTTAAAACATCAAACACTGCTTCTCATATAAGGCAATTTGAAACTTTTGAAGAGTTAAAAAAGGAGCTCATAAGCGAAAATCCCAGCAATGCTACAATCTTAATTAAAGGCTCCCGTGGAATGGCTCTGGAAAGGGTTTTGGACGTTATTTAAAATTATTGAAAAGAACCATAAGCAAGTTCTAAAGATTCAATCATAATCTTATTATCAGAATTTAAATCTGAAACCGCCCATTTTACGGGCCAGGCATTCACAAAACTCCAAGATTTAAGAATATTTCTGGCTTCATCCAGCAAGTTAACAATTATATTTTTGGTCTCGATTGAGCTTTCTAAATTACCGTTAAAGCTTCTTAAACACCAAGTTACTATTTCAGAATCTATGGAAGCCATACCTCGCTTTAAAACTAAGTTTGAGAATTTTGCAGAAGGGTGAACGCGATGTTTGAAGCTGTTATCTGAAATTTCCTCTGTGTTCATTTCCATTGAAATTCCAGATAATTCCTTAAAAACAACAGTGTGGTTTGCAGTTATATCACTAAAACTTAGTTGAAAATAAAAAGCCACGGGAAGAAACTCATTCATCTATCCGTTTTTAATAGTTAAACCTTCATGGCGGAGTTCTAAAGTTTCTACAGTAACTTCATTTGCATCCGATTTCATATCAGTTGCTGTTATTTTTGTGGGCCGAGCATTGTTTAAAGTCCAAGTCATTACAGGGCTTCCAGTTTCGTCCAAAAGTTGGATGGTAACAGTTTCTCTTTTTATGGTATTCATTTTTATGGCATCATACCATTTTCTGAAATTGATGTCATTTATAAAGATACCCTTCTTCAAGGTTACATTTCCTGTTTTAGTGATACCCGGCATATCTATCGTAGAAAATTGCACGCTATCATTGTGCCTATATTCTATTACTTGGGCTTCAATATCTAAGCCTGAAACTTCTTGAAAGGAAGCTTCATTATCCTGTGAACCTAAATGTACAGTAAAGTAAAATTTGGGTAAAGGCCAATTACTATCTTGCGCTTCTCCTGCCATTTTATATAGTATAAAAGTGATTATATAATATTAGTTATAAAAGCTTTTATTCCTATAAGTACTACTACGTATATTATAGAAACAAAAAAAATCCCGAAGAAAATTCTCATCGGGACTTTTTATGTTGGGACATACTGTTCCGAAGTACCTGTAGAACAGTGACTTTAAATATTATTTTGTGGGTCATACTGGATTCGAACCAGTGACTTCTACCCTGTCAAGGTAACACTCTGAACCAACTGAGTTAATGACCCTTTTTTATTAAATGCGAAGATACAAATTCCAAAATCCAAAAGAAACAAGATATCTATTTGTCGAATTTTTTTATAGGTTTCTTTTTTATCATTCCGCCTTTTGCGTCCTTCACCGAAGTCATAATCATAAACGCCTGCGAATCAATCTTATCTACTTCCGTCTTCAATTTACTCATTTCCAAACGTGTAATTACAGTATATACCACATCTACGGGCTTTCGGGTTTCACCTTCTTTTGCAAACCCATTTTCGGCTTTAAAAATAGTACAGCCACGGCCCATTTTTTCAATAATGGCCAAGCGTATTTCCTCATTCTTTTCTGAAATAATGGTTATTCCCATAAATTCTTCAATCCCGTCAATTACAAAGTCAACCGTTTTTGAAGCGGCGAAATAGGTAAGGATTGCATACAATGCGATTTCCGTAGAAAGAAAATAGGCCGCCGTTATAAAAATGATCACATTGAAAATCATAATTACATTTCCCACCGTTAGGCTTGTTTTTCGGCTTATGAATATTGCCAAAATCTCGGTGCCATCAATAATTGCACCGCCCCGAATGGCCAACCCTATTCCCAGCCCTAAAAAAAGTCCGCCGAAAGCGGCCACTAGAATTTTATCATCGGTAATCAACGGATAGGGTATTAGCGCAACCGCAGTTGCCAAAAGTATAATGCCTAGCACACTTTTTATTGCAAATCTTCTGCCTACTGAAAAATATGCCAACGCCAAAAAAGGAAGGTTAAAGCACACCAACAACAGTGGAAATGAAATACCCGCCAGTTCATTTACCATCAGTGAAATACCCGTTACCCCGCCATCTATAAAACTGTTTGGCATCAAAAAACCTCGCAAACCGAAAGAAGCCGAAATTACACCCAACAGCAAATAGAAAAAATCCCAGACTTCGTGAACTACTTCTACCTCTAGGTTTTTTACCCGTTTTTCAAAAGGCTCAGAAATCTGTGAAGGTTTCTTATGCTTTTGACGGTTTTTTACAACGTTGACTATTATGTTTTTAAAGAATGGGTTCAAGGATTTTTGTTTTTAAAATATGAATTCAGCCAAAGTTAAACTTATTAATTTTAATATGAAATGTGGAATAGTATAATAAAAAAACCGAAGCTTTCACTTCGGTTTTTAAAATCTGGTGGGCGATGAGGGGTTCGAACCCCCGACCCCCTCGGTGTAAACGAGGTGCTCTGAACCAGCTGAGCTAATCGCCCTCATTGTTTTGAGGTTGCAAATATAAGTTAGTTTTTAATTCCCGCAAACATTTATTTGAAAAAAATCACAAAACTTCCGCAACCACAAAAGTACTTCCGCCTACAAAAATCAAATCATTTACTGAAGCCGCATTAATCGCGGCCTTATAAGCTTTTGAGACTGAAATATATTCCTCTCCCTCAAGCCCAAAACCTCTTGCTCTGGTCAATAACAGTGAAGCATCCAAACCCCGCGGAATATTGGGCTTACAGAAATAGTAAGTTGCGTTTTTTGGAAATAGAGGCAAAACCGAACCCAAATCCTTATCGCTTACAACACCAAGAACAATATGAAGGTTTTGAAAATCTTCTTTTGCAAGCTGCGCCAGCACCATATGTAACCCTTCTTTATTGTGTGCCGTGTCGCAAATTGCTGTGGGATTCTCGTTTAAAATTTGCCAACGCCCCATTAAACCTGTATTTTTCACTGTATGCTTCAATCCGGTCTGAATATTTTCTTCGGAAATATTCCAACCTTTTTCCTGCAAAACTTTCAAAGTTGCCAAAACAGTTTTTATGTTTTTTTGCTGATAAAAGCCTTTTAAATCAGAAGTATGTTTTGAACTATCACAAGTTTCAGCAAAAGAAATTGGCGCATTCCTTTTCGAAGCAATTTCTTCAAAAACCTGTTTTGTTTCCGGCAGCGTTTCTCCAATAACAACAGGCACTCGATCTTTAATTATCCCAGCTTTTTCTGATGCAACTTTTTCCAAGGTATCCCCTAAAAACTGAGTGTGATCCAAACCTATATTCGTAATCACCGAAACTTCGGGCGCAAGGATATTTGTGCTGTCCAGCCTGCCGCCCATCCCTACTTCAATAATGGCAACATCCACTTTTTCATTTCTGAAATAATCAAACGCCAAACCCACCGTCATTTCAAAAAAAGAGAGTTGATTGTCTTCGAAAAAAGGTTTGTGTTTTTCGACAAAATTTGAAACGTATTGCTCCGAAATCATTTCGCCATCAATCTTTATCCGCTCCCTGAAATCCTTCAAATGCGGCGAAGTGTAAAGCCCGGTTTTATAGCCCGCTTCCTGAAACACCGAAGCCAGCATATGGCTCGTACTGCCTTTACCATTGGTACCGGCAACATGTATACTTTTAAAACTTTCTTCAGGATTTTTTAGATAAGCGGCAAGCTTTATGGTCGCGGCTAAATCTGCTTTATAGGCAGACTGCCCCACCCGTTGGTACATTGGCAGCTGTGTGAAAAGCCACGCGATGGTTTCTGAATAGTTGATGGCCAAAAGATTTTATTTAACAATCAGTATTTTTGTGGTCTGTTTTTTTCCTTCGGAAATTTTCAAATAATAAATTCCGGGCTGAAAATTTTCAACGGAAAGCTGAAGCTCCTTGCCCTTGAAATCAAGCTGTTTCACAACTCTTCCCATAACATCATATATTGATACAGAAGATTTCTCAGAATTAGATGCGTTTGAAATCGTAACCATTTCTGAAGCAGGATTTGGATACACTTTTACTTCCGAAGAAAACACGGTTTCATCTTGGGTTAAAATATCATTTGAAATATCAATTTTATATGTTGAGCGCCCAAAAGTAGCGGCGAACAAAAACTGGGATCCTTCGTGAATATGTAAATCCGTAACTACTACGGAAGGCAGATTCTCCCCCAAAACGCTCCAATTCACGCCTTCATCGGCAGTGGCGACAACGCCCACGTCGGTAGCCACAAAAAGATTTCCAAAACCGTCCTGCACTATATCGTTTACGGGAATATCTGGCAAACTGGCGGAAATATCAACCCAATTGTTTCCCAGATCAGTGCTTTTATAAACGTGGCCCACATCTTCTCCATATCGATATCCCGAAAGCGTTAAATAAACCGTGTTCGGGTCTTCCCGGGAAGCCAGGATTTTGGTAACCCATCTGTTGGGAACTCCCGCAGAGATATCTGTCCAATTAGAACCTCCATTTTGCGTTACCCACGCTTTTCCATCATCAGTACCCACAAAAATAATTTCATTGTCCAAGGGCGAAACACTAATGGTTGTTATTGTGCCGTATGTAAGGTTTCCGCTGTGGGGGCCATTGGTCAAGTCTGGACTTATTGCCGCCCAATTACCAGCGGCATTTGTGGTTTTATAAACTCTATTTGCACCGTAATAAAGGGTTTGCGAATTTGAGGGATCAAAAGTAATAGGCGTATCCCAATTCTTTCGGTCGCCACCGGAAATTCCACTAGTAGCATTGGAAAACGAGCTGCCATTGTTAGTAGATTTTCCCAACGACCCATATTGATATAGCGCATAAATTACATTCGTATTTGTAGGGTCAACCAGCGGTTGAAAGCCATCGCCGCCATAGATTATATTCCAATCCGTTAAACCTCCTGTTTGGGTACGACTTGTGCTGTTGTCTTGGGCTCCACCATAAATTTTATTTTCGTTTTGCGCATCTACGTGCATTCTATAAAATTGTGTAATGGGAAGCTTTACATTCTTTACCGAAGAAGAACCACCATTACTGCTGTAATAAAGCCCACCATCATTTCCGAGCAAGACTTCTCCAGGCACAGAAGCGTTGAAGGCAAGCGCATGCTGGTCAACATGTGCGTTTGTAAAAGAATTTCCCCAACTTACTCCTCCGTTTGTAGATTTTTGCACTTCAAAATCCACATTGTAGATTGTGTTTTCATCTGTGGGATCGATAAAAATTCCACCAAACCACCAATGAAAACCTACATCGGTCAACTGACTTGAGTTAACGGCAGTCCAAGTATCGCCGCCGTTTGTGGTTTTATATACACCTTGAATGTTTCCCGTTGCATCTGCGTACCGGGTATAAAGCACATTTGGGTTTGATTGCGAAATATCTATACTGATTCGCCCTTTTTGGAAAGCTAGGTTTGGCAAACCGTTGGCCAGTTCCGTCCAATTGGTACCACCATCCGTGGTTCTATAAATTCCCGAGGTTATTCCACCGTATTGTCTATTGTTTGGGCGCCGAATACGTTCCCAACTTGCTGCATAAACGATATTTCCATTGGTGGGATGAATCGACATATCTATCACTCCTGTAGAGTCACTAACAAACAGAACCTGCTGCCAGCTATCGCCTCCGTTCGTTGTTTTATATACGCCGCGATTGGCACTATTTCTGAACAAGGGCCCCATTGCCCCAACAAAGGCCGTGTTGTCGTTATTTGGGTCTAAAACAATTTTGCCCACGCTGCCTATATCCGGCAAACCTTTGGATTGCCAAGTTGCACCACCATCGGTACTTTTATAAATTCCATCGCCATCGTAAACTAATGAACCTCCACCAGCATTTACTTCACCTGTTCCAACCCACACTAAATTATTGTCTGTTTTTGAAATTTCTATATCGCCAATGGAAAGCATTTGCTGCTCGTCAAAAATTGGGGTCCAATCATCGCCACTGTTTATGGTTTTAAAAATCCCGCCCGATGCAGCACCCACATAATAAACTTCGGGTTGTGTGGAAGGAATTTCAACATCGGTGATTCTTCCTCCTATATTCAGCGGGCCGCTGAACTCCCAAATAGCAGTAGCATTACCTTTATTTGCAACTTGGCGTTTCCATTCTATTGCTTCGGAATATGCCGCAGTGTTCAATTGCCCATTGGGATAGGCTCTTTGCATAAACATAAAGTCGTGCGGATATTTTTCTTTTTTTTCTTCTTCGGAAATTTTTGAAATGGTTTTTTCGGAAGAATTTTTACATCCAACAAAACAAATTATAATTAGCAGAAAAGTAGAAATACGAAGCATAGTATCTTTTTTTGAAGTTTAAAGATACTGAAAAAATAAAGGCATTCCTTTAAAGGAATTTGCTATTGTGACAGACTGAATTTATAAATAATCTTGCCAATCTGTTTTGCGGGAGCTTTATCGTCGGCATTAAATTTTGTGGCCAAAGCGGCTCTTTTGGCGGGCTCCAATAAACAACGGGTATTGTTTGTTGTTCCGCGCACACCTGGGGTTGCACTAATCACTCTCCCGCTGCGGTCCACTTCTATGCTAACCACAACCGTTCCAGCCTCGTTGCAATCCTGTACAAACTTTTCCTTATTCAGCGCTTTTCTTCCACCGAGTAAATAATTACCATCGCCATCCAAACCTTTGCCGGTGCCGTAATACGCACTTGCGTTGGGATCGCCATCGGGGCTTCCCTTGTCACCCGGGTTAGCGTCGTTGCCTTCGCCTCCTTTTGCGGTTCCGTCACTTTTTGGGCCGTTTAAAATACTTGAAAGCGCATCGGTGGTAGCTTTATCGGGTTTGGGATCTGGCTTTTTTACTTCTTTTTTAGGCTGTTCCTTTACTGGAGTTTCAGTTTGCTCCTTTTTGGGTTTTTCCTTTTTAATTACCGGTGCGTCTTCATTGTCTTGGGTAACTACTTCTTCCTTTATTTCAGACTTTGGTTGTGAAACAGGTTGAGCTGTGGTTTTCTGCGGTGCGGACTGAATTTTTTCAGTGGGCTGTATGTTTCCACTACCAGTATCGGTAGTTCCAAAATTTACCGCTATGCCCTGCTCCAATGGAGGATCCATATATTTCATCCCCACATAAAACAAAAGAATAAGAATGATTACATGCACAATTACCGTGATGGTCATACTTTTTCGTTTATGTTCAGTATCGAGCAGGCTCATGGGTGAGAATTATTATTTCTTTTCTTTTTCAAAAAATATGCCGAGAAGCATTTTATTAGTTCGGACGAACCGCTAGCACCACTTTAAAATTGTTGCGGTTTGCTATATCCATCACAAAAACGGCATCTTCAATGGGCACTCCCTCTTCGGCGCGTAGAATGATAGTAGGTTCTTCTTGCCCGGCAAGTGTTTTTTTCAATTCGCTCTCTATGCTGTATTCACTTACACGTTCTTTATCTACATAATAAGCGCCATCTTTTGTGATGCTGACGGAAGCTTTCTGCACATTTGACGTTTTTCCTTTTGCCTTCGGAAGTATCAAATCCAAAGCATCTGGTGTTATTGCAGGCGAAGTAAGCAGGAAAAACACCAATAACAGAAAAACAATATCTGTCATGGAACTCATGCTGAACTCGGCACTAACTTTATTTCTTCCTCTTAAGTTCATTAAGCAGGTTCATTTAAAATGTCAAGAAAATCAACAGCCGTGGCTTCCATTTGGTGTACAACTTTATCAGTCTTAACAACCAAATGGTTGTAGCCCATATAGGCAATAATACCAACAATCAAACCTGCCACAGTGGTGGTCATTGCAGTATAAATACCTTCGGCAAGACTTCCCATTTCGGCCTGGCCGCTACTGGTGGCGAGTTGGTGGAAAGCCAAAACCATCCCGATAACGGTTCCCAAGAAACCAATCATAGGGGCTGCTCCCGCTATAGTTGCCAAAACACTTACGTTTTTTTCGAGTCTGTACACTTCCAAACGCCCTGCATTTTCAATTGCAGTGTTTATGTCTTCCAAAGGGCTTCCTATTCGGGAAATCCCTTTTTCGGTCAAATGCGAAACCGGTGTATTATTCTGGGCGCAAAGCACTTTTGCTGCCTGAATGTTGCCTTTTGCTACGTGATCACGAATCTGGTTCATAAAGTTGCTGTCCATTTTGGAAGCAGCCTTAATGGCGAAAAGGCGTTCAAAATAAATATACACAGCAACAAACAAAAGCACAAAAAGCACCATTATTATAACTTGTCCGGCCACTCCTCCGTTTAAAAGAAGGTCCATTATGGAAAGGGTTTTTTCTTCAGAAATCGGTTCAAGATCCTGCGCTACCTCAGCACCCTCTTGAATAAAGAAGTTTAACATAAAAAAGGTTTTGTTTTAGTGAATAACGGTATAAGGTTTCAGAAATTGTTATGCATTGTGAAATAGCACTCTTTCGATTAAAAGGAATACTCCAGCACCTGCAATAAAACCAATGAATGCAAGCCAAGCAATCTTTTTAAGATACCAGATAAAGTCTATGCGCTCCATTCCCATTGCAGCCACACCAGCGGCAGAACCGATAATGAGCATACTTCCGCCCGTACCGGCAGAATAGGCAATAAAGTGCCACAAGACGGAGTCCATTGGCAAATCGTACATTCCCATAGAAGCAGCTACTAAAGGAACGTTGTCTATAATTGCAGATAAAATACCAAGCAAGATAACTACGATATCCTGATTGGGGATGGCGCTTTGCAACACTTCGGCCAAGTAGCGAAGCGTTCCTACCTCTTCCCCGTTAACAACTCCATATACAAGACTTTCAAGCCCTGCAACGGCCATTAAGATTCCGAGGAAGAAAAGAATGCTCGAAATTTCAATACGCGACAATGCTTTGTGTGCGGAATACAGGTGTCTTCTTTCCTTGCTGAAATCTTCTTCTGGATGAATATATTCTGAAACAAGCCAAACCACACCCAAAGCAAGCATCATGCCCATATAAGGCGGTAAATGCGTTAATGTTTTAAAAACAGGTACGGAAACAATCATTCCCAAACCTAGAAATAACATGGTCCTGCTGCTCAAAAGCGCTTCCTCCTCTTTGTCTTCACGCGCGTCAACCTCAATGTGTCCACGGAAGGCGGGCATATAGCTTGCTACTATGAATGGCAGGGCAAAACAAACAATGGAAGGTATTACTACATATTCAATTAGGCCCGCAGCAGATACTTTTTTGGCAATCCAAAGCATGGTGGTCGTAACATCACCAATTGGAGACCAAGCTCCACCCGCATTAGCAGCTATTACCACCATTGCGGCATACCAAAGTCTATCTTCTCTTTTATGAATCAGCTTTCTTAATAATGTAATCAATACAATAGTTGCGGTAAGATTATCAATAATTGCAGAAAGGAAAAATGCAAGTACCCCAATGATCCACAAAAGCTTTCGTTTGCTCTTTGTTTTAACGGCACTTTTCAGAACTTCAAAACCGCGGTGAAGGTCAATGATTTCAACAATCGTCATAGCTCCAATAAGAAAAATGAGTATTTCAGCCGTTTTTCCTAAATGATGAAGTAGCGTTCCTTCAAAGCCTTCCATGGCATGTTCACCCCCGGAAAGAAAATTAAAAGCCTGCTCTTCTGTATTTATTACATCAAACCATCCACTGGTAAACCCAATGGCCAAAACAGCCCAAATAAGCGAAGCCATAATAAGAGCAGGTACCGTTTTGTCAAGTTTTAAGGGATGTTCTAAGGTTATAGAAAG
This sequence comes from Aequorivita sp. CRS11, assembly GCF_059693805.1. Lineage (NCBI taxonomy): Bacteria > Pseudomonadati > Bacteroidota > Flavobacteriia > Flavobacteriales > Flavobacteriaceae > Aequorivita > Aequorivita sp. CRS11. Next base: position 297,853 of record NZ_JCATIG010000005.1, on the reverse strand, counting down.
ATATCCTATTACAAAAATTAAAATGATAATTGATTCCATAATAAATGCTGATTATTGAAAATTATAACAATTGCTTCAACGCTATTTCAAAAGCGGTTTTGCTAATGTTTGTTTTTGTACTGTTGTTATCAAAAGTATTTTGTATCGCGTTTTTGATGGTAATGGATGTATCGTTAAAGATAGCCTCATCCGTCATTTGAACTTTACGCTCCATAAAGTATGCAAAAACACGTGCCATTCCGCAGTTACTAATAAAATCTGGTATCAAACTCACGCGCTCATCGGTAAATTCCATTATAGGCCCGAAGAAAATTTCTTTATCGGCAAAGGGCACATTCGCACCACAACTTATAACTTCCAAACCAGTTTCAATCATTTGTGAAATCTGTTCTTTAGTGATCAATCGCGAGGCCGCGCAAGGTGCAAAAATCTCTGTTTCAAGTTTCCAGATTTTCTCATTTATCTCCTCAAAAGGGATCATTTTATCAGCAACTAAAGTATTACCGTCCTTTTTAAGAAAAAGTTGTTTAATCTCTTCAAAAGAAAAACCCTCTTTATTGATGATTCCTCCGTCGCGGTCAATAATGCCCACAATTCTGACTCCCATCTGCGAAAGATAATAAGCAGCAGCGGCACCAACATTTCCAAACCCTTGAATCACGGCACGTTTTCCTTTTACACTTCCACCATAAATATCGTAATAATGATGTACAGCTTCGGCAACGCCATAACCAGTTATCATATCGGCCACAGTGTATTTTCTGGAAACATCTGGGGAGAAATTTACGTTCTCCAAAACTTTTATAACTCCCTGGCGCAACTGACCAATTCTGTTGATTTTATCTGCTTCCGTTGGGGAAAAATGTCCGTTAAAAACGCCCTCCTGCGGGTGCCAAACAGCGCTTTGTTCGGTCATTGGGATTACCTCGTGAATTTCATCAACGTTTAAATCGCCTCCAGTACCGTAATACGCTTTTAGCAAAGGCGAAACTGCCTTAAACCAGCGTTCCAAAACACCTTTTTTACGTGGATCCGAAGGATCAAAGTTGATACCGCTTTTGGCGCCGCCAATTGCTGGTCCTGCTACCGTAAATTTCACTTCCATTGTTTTTGCAAGTGAGAGCACCTCATTGGCGTCAAGTCCCTTTCGCATTCTGGTTCCACCTCCGGCAGCACCGCCGCGCAAAGAGTTAATGACCGTCCAGCCTTCGGCCTCGGTTTCGGGGTCATTCCAATGAAAAACAATTTCGGGATCTTTTTCTTCGTACTTTTTAAGTAATTCCTTCATTAAGTGTGGAGAGTTAAGTCACTCCTTCGCTAAAGCTTCGTAGTGTGAGGACAAATATAAAAAACTTGTGAGGGGTTTATATTTTTTTTAGGTAAAATTTATGGAAGAAAAGCTAACGGTGAAAAATGGTTGATAAGAAACTTGAAGACTTACTTGAATTCATTCAGTTCCATAATTTCATTCAATACCTTATTTATCCAAATATTATTTTCCTCAGTTAGTATACCATTCTTTGTTTGGGAATCGTACATTTTCTGATATTCCCTGCATTCTTGCCATAAAATCTCATATGCCGAAGCATAAACAGCAAACCGTTGTTCATTAACACTCTTTAATTCTGAAAATTTTTTCCTGATTTTTCGCGCGTATAATTCAGCAATATCAAAGTGCAATTGCTCATGGGCAAGTAACCCATCCGTTCTGGATGTTGCCCAAGACTTATCTTTATAAAATTTTGCCACTACAGTCAAATTCTCATAATTTTGAATATTATCTTCAGCATCTACTAAAACATTTTCAGGGATAATTTCAATCTTATAACTTGTCAATGCATTTCCAAAAAGATTGGGATCCAGAGCTCCTGTGAAATCTTTCCATTCTAATTTTTTGTCTTGATTCCAAATAATTTTATTCGATTCATATTCATCATCAGTATTTTGAGACAAAACTACCGTAGTAAAAAGAAAGATAATCCAGTAAAGTTTCATATATATTAATAATAGAAGAAGCGAAAGATAATAATATTATAATTATCTATAAACTTTCCCCGAGGAATGATCTTTTTTAGCCCCCGTTACACTCGCCAAACAATTTACCTCATCGCGGAATTTCAACACACCCAAAAGTCCAAAAATAAGGGCTTCCTTATATTCTAAAATTTCTGCTGAAGGAATAATAACCTCAACCGGAGCGAGATTTTTCAAACGTTCAATCAAAAAAGAATTGTATGCGCCGCCCCCAGTAATTAATACGGAAACTTTATCTGAAAACTGATTGGCAAGCTGCACGGCAATGTGCTCCGTAAAGGTTCGCAAAATAGCTTCGGAAGAAATTTCAGAAGCTTCCAATAACGGAAAAATATACCCTTTCACCCATTCCAAACCCAAAGATTTCGGAGGTTTTTCAACATAAAAAGAAAGTGCGTTCAATTTTTGAAGCAACCCTTCGTCCAAGTTTCCGGAAGCGGCCAATTTTCCACCTTCGTCAAAATCCTTTCCCAGTTTTTCGGCATAATGATTTAAGACAATATTCACTGGGCAAATATCATACGCAATTCGTTCGCCGTTTTTTTCAAAGGAACAATTTGCAAAACCGCCCAGATTCAAACAATAATCATATTCGGAAAAAAGCAATTTATCTCCTATGGGTACCAGCGGAGCGCCCTGTCCGCCCAACTCCACATCCTGCACTCTAAAATCGCAAACTACAGTGTGGCCGATCATTTTTGAAATGCGCGGCAGATTGCCTATTTGATATGTAAAACCCTTTTCGGGCTGGTGCAGAATGGTATGGCCATGGCTACAAACTGCGTCAATTTCAAGAATGTTATGTTTTTTTATGAATTTTGAAATCTCTTCGGAAAGCCTTTCGGTGTATTTAAAATCCAGCCGCTCAAGTTTCTCTTCGGAATAATTTATGGCTTCGCGCAGCTCGTTTTTCCAAAATGATGAATAGGGAACAGTTTCCGTAGCGAGTATTTCAAAATTCCAAACTTCATTAGAATAGTCAAAAACAATTTCCGCCAAATCAATTCCGTCCAGCGAAGTGCCGCTCATAACGCCGATGATATGGTATTTTTTATTTTTCAACTTTTTGGGAACATTATAAGTTTAAAGATACTAATGATGTTTTGAAAAATTCCAAATTACAAGCTCCAAATTCCAAAGAAAATCCAAATTACAAGCTCCAAATTCCAAAACTGGTTTTTTTGGATTTTGGGATTTGGGGTTTGGTGCTTTTTGTTTTTTGGAATTTGGAATTTGCTTTTTTGGAATTTGCTTTTTATAAGTACCTTTGCTCTTTCTTGTTAAAATATAACTTTTACTTATAAAAAGCCTATGGATTTCAGTCTATCCGAAGAACAGTTAATGATTCGCGACGCCGCTCGCGATTTTGCCCGCACCGAATTGCTTCCGGGCGTTATAGAACGTGATAATCATCAAAAATTCCCGACCGAACAAGTGAAGAAAATGGGCGCGCTCGGGTTCCTGGGAATGATGGTGGACCCAAAATACGGCGGCGGCGGAATGGATACCGTGAGTTACGTTTTGGTTATGGAAGAGTTAAGCAAGATTGACGCTTCGTGTTCCGTAATCGTTTCAGTAAACAATTCATTGGTGTGCTATGGCCTTCAAGCCTATGGAAATGAAGATCAAAAGCAAAAATATCTAACAAAATTGGCAACGGGTGAAAAGCTGGGCGCGTTTTGTTTGAGCGAACCGGAAGCGGGTAGCGATGCAACATCACAAAAAACAACTGCCATTGACAAAGGCGACCATTATATTTTGAACGGTACCAAAAACTGGATTACCAATGGTGGAACCGCAGATTATTATTTGGTAATCGCGCAGACCGATAAGGAGAAAAAACACAAGGGCATCAATGCATTTATTGTTGAAAAAGGCTGGGAAGGTTTTGAAATTGGCCCAAAGGAAGACAAGCTTGGTATCCGTGGGAGCGACACCCATTCCTTGATTTTCAACGACGTAAAAGTTCCTAAGGAAAACAGAATTGGCGAAGACGGCTTCGGTTTCAAGTTTGCGATGAAAACACTTTCCGGGGGAAGAATAGGTATAGCGGCACAAGCCTTGGGGATTGCCGCTGGAGCTTATGATTTGGCTCGCGAATATTCAAAGGTTCGTAAAGCATTCGGAACCGAAATCTGCAACCATCAAGCCATTGCCTTTAAACTTGCCGATATGCACACTAGCATTGAAGCTGCACGTCACTTAGTGATGAAAGCAGCTTGGGACAAGGATAACGGCAACAATTATGATATGAGCGGTGCGATGGCAAAACTATACGCCAGCCAAGTAGCCATGGATGTTTCCGTAGAAGCGGTACAGGTTCACGGCGGAAATGGCTATGTTAAGGAATATCACGTGGAACGCTTGATGCGTGATGCAAAAATTACTCAGATTTACGAAGGCACTTCAGAGATTCAGAAAATTGTAATTTCTAGGGGGCTTTTGAGGGATTAAGAAGAAATTAGGTCTCGACTTTAGTTTATCCTGAGCGAAGTAAGTCGAAGGGCTCGATCAAACAAAACATCAAACCCGTCCAAAGTGGCGGGTTTTTTAAAGGAAGAAATTCCACACCAAACCAAAGCGCAATACATTGTCGCGATACGGCTGGCCGGGGGCTGAAAAATATTCGTTCTTTCCGCCGAAGAGTGCGGTAAAGTTTTCATAAATAAAGTAAATCCGCGTCTGCCGTATTTTCGCATTGAAAAAAATATCCACCAAAGGGAAACCACCCAATTCCTGCTCGTTCTGCACATAAAACTCTGCGAGCACAGGGTCGTAAGCATTCATGTTGTATTTGGTGAAATATTTAAAACCCACCCCAGTCTGCAAAAACAAAGCGCGTTTAAACCAATGATCCTCAAAATAAAGTGTGTTTCTAGTAATAATTTGCGGCACGTTAAAAACCGTTTCACCACTCAAAACTTGCTGGTACATTACGGTATTTTCCAATCCGAAGTGCCCAAATTTAAAGTCCTTTTCAGCCGTTATCTTTAAATAATCTACCCGTTCCGAAGCCTGCAATGGTGAAGGTGTGCTGTCATTTTCCTTGATTCCGAAGTAGGCGTAATCGTCAATTCCCGTATAGCTTACAGACGCATTTCCAAATTTTTTGGTGTTTATTTGAAATTTCAGTTCCTGGGTTTTAACATTATTCAGCTCGGTCTTCCAATTGTAGTTTTGGTAGTCGCTTTGGTACAGCAAAAAGTTGAAATTGGGGGCCACCGAATGTACGGTTATGGAAGCTTCCGCATTATAATCTTCATTCAAATCAAAAGATGCTGCGCCTTGCAGATAGTTTCCATCATAATCGCCGGCCACATTTATCGCCCCTTTTCCACGAAGCTTAAACCCTCGATATTCCTTTTCGTAAGCCGCACCAGCTTCAATGATATTTCCTTTAATTCTGTTGGGGATACGCTGTTCGTCTAAAATCAATACTGAATTGTACCCATAATTGAAATCGTTATAGCCTGCCCAAGCCGTAATTTTTCCGATAAGCGAGTTGTTAAAATCGGCATACGCCTTTACGTTGAAATCTTCAAGTTTCGTTTTAGTAAATAAATCAGTTGCTTCATACGAGGGCCCAAATTCTGCAAATGACGCGGTTTGGTTGTATCGAAAAAATTTGTCCTCATAGCTCAACACGTTCCCAATTGTCAATACCGAATAGCCCGTACTGTCGGGCTGGCTCAACAATTCGTAATAATGATCGCCGTAAAAACGAAGGCCTTCCAGTTTGTTTTCCGCATTCTCAAATTTCACGTCCAATCTTCCACGGTCGCGAAATTCGGGATCGTCATTAATAAAAAGCTGCAAGGAATTATCGGTCAACCCGCCATTTTCCTCATTCAAAATATCCTGTGCGGCTACGTGGGCACGTGCAACGTAACGTTTGTTTTTGGTGTGATAATTTGCCGTAAAAAGAAAGTTCCCCGTACTCGTTAAAATATGTTGGTATTTCCCCAATGACCGAACCCCTTTATAGCCAATTGAAAAATTGAACTGTGGCGAAGTATTTACCGTAAAAAAAGCATCTAGCTGCTGCCCCTGCTCGTAGGCAGTTTTAAAGTAGAGTTCCGTTAATGGCGTGGGCACATTAAAATAATTTACATCTTCAATTTCCTTATAATTGAAATGATGCGACTGAGCCACAAAAAGCGGTTTCAAATTCAACCTATCAAAAGAATAGGCAAGTGAATTATATGTCTGCCCCACGTTTGAAAATTGTAGCAGTTCAAAATTGTCCCTTCTCAAATAATTAAACTTATATTTTTTCTTGATTGAGAGCGTAGTATCTACGAATGTTGTATCGCGCGCCGTTGAAATGATTTTATAATAATCAATAGGCGGTTTTTCTTTTGTTGCATTTGGAGTTTGCGAAAACACAGTTGCCGGGGCACAAACCAAAAAGAAGAGCAAAAACAATTTTTTCATCTAGTGTGTTTCTATTGGGCAAAATAACGAAAAATATGTTCCAACTATTGGTTAAATTTCAAATTTCAAACTCCAAATTCCAAATTTCAAATTTTAGCCTTTAGGAATATGGGATTTGATTTTCATTTGGAATTTGTTTTTTTTGAGATTTGGCGCTTCTTTATTTGACGGTTGCTTTAATTTTTAAGAATTTTGAATAATATGCTAAAACTTAAAATCAATCATAATCTTCTGGAATGCGGCACCGATGAAGCAGGACGAGGCTGTTTGGCAGGGCCCGTTACCGCCGCCGCAATAATTCTTCCAGATGATTTTAAGCATCCATTTTTGAACGACAGCAAGCAACTTTCCGAAAAAAAACGACTGGAACTTAAAGCTATTATCGAGCGCGAAGCCATCTGTTTCAACGTGGTTCACGTGATGATGGACGAGATTGACAAAATAAACATTCTGAACGCTTCCATTTTAGGAATGCACCGCGCCATTAACGGACTCTCCTGCCCTCCCGAATTTATTGCCGTTGACGGAAACCGATTTAAACCTTTTGAGAAAATTCCTTTTGAATGTGTGGTAAAGGGCGACGGAAAATTTCTGCACATTGCAGCTGCCTCCATTTTGGCAAAAACCTACCGGGACGAATATATGGCCACACTCCACAATGATTTTCCGCAGTACAATTGGAAACAGAACAAGGGCTACCCTACCAAAGAACATCGGGAAGCCATTTGCGCTCATGGAAGTACTGTTTTTCACAGAAAAAGTTTCAAACTTTTACCAATGCAACTTGAGCTCAAGCTATAAGCTACACAATACTTCTGTGATAAAGAATTTGGACTGTTGAAAACCCGTCAATAAACTATTTCGACAATTTACAAAACCATCACATTTCCTTGCTACTTTTGTGTTATGGGAAAAATTCTGGGGAAACTTTTAGCACTTTTACTTTTTGTGCCAATGCTTTTGGGAATTTTTGGAAGTTGCGATAAAACACCTCCAAAAACGGGCACTTTGATGGATTTTGTTCCCGAAGATGCATCGGTAGTTTTTAAAATTTCAAATTTTGAAACTTTGCAGGCAGATATGGAAGCCAATTCACTGCTCTCAAAATTTGAAAATACGGCGCCCTATTCTTTTTTTACTGAAAAAAAAGTGGTGTTTAAAAACCTGCATCCCACTTCGCAAAGTCTTTTATGTATCAATCAAGTGAATGATTCCATTTCGGCATATACCTTTATTTCGAAACAAACGACAAATCTTTTTCAGCCAGATTCCATTAAAAACAAAACCATTGAAACATTAAAAATTGATGAACAAACATTTCAACGCATTACCATTGATAAGGAAATAGCCTATTCCGCAATTATTGATAGTGTTTTTGTGGTTTCTTCTTCGCAACAAATCCTGCAAGATATTTTGAAAGGAAAAACCGAAGGGGAAGAGACCTTCAAAAAAGTCTTCAACCTGCCTTCGTCAAACAGTTTTACTGCTTTACTGCGCGGCAATACAATCGCGATTAACGATTCCACAAAAATAAATTTCACGTCGTGGAGCGCGCTTGACGTGGCGATAGCGCCCGAATCTTTTACTGCCACGGGAATAACACTCGCTACTGACAGCATTCCACAATTGCTGAACGTTTTTGAAGGCCAAGTGCCGCAGCAGAACGACGTTTCAGCATTAATACCAACAGATGCTTTGGGCGCGGTGAGCTTTACATTTAACGATGCCGAAACTTTTCAAAAGAAATTACGAAATTTTAGAGGTGAAAAGGAAACCGTAAAAACTACCGGGATTTTTGGTTCGGTGAGCGAAGTGGGAAGTATTCAGCTTAAAACCGAGACCGCAATTTTTATAAAAAGCATTGATGCCGCGTTGACGAACGATGCGTTGGCGCGCTTTGTAACTTCCAAAAGTATTTTTCGGGAAATTGAAATAAGCAGTTTTGGCGAGCCGCAATTGTTTGAGCAAACTTTTTCGCCTTTTATAAATTCCGGAACGGCAAACTATATTTTTCAGCTTGATAATTTCTTCGTATTTACCGAAACCGAAAGCACCGCCGAACAACTTATCAGTGCGTTTCAAAACAATAATACGCTGAAAAATACTTCCTATTTTGAAAATACCGCGAAAGATTTGAGCACGGCGTCTTCGTTATTAATCTTGAAAATGCAGGGCGAATTTTCAGAGGCCATTTCAGGATTTTTCAATTCAAAAAGCAGTGCGGAAATCAAAAATATTTCTTTTGAAGAATTTCCGCTGGCAGCGCTTCAGTTTAGTTTTGATAGAAATTTTGCGCACGTAACACTGAGCTGCAAAGAGGCGGGCGCCACAGCAAAAAGTATATCGGGCAAGGTTTCGGAAAAATTCAATTTAAGCCTGGAATCCGCACTTTTAAATAACCCTCAATTGATAGAAAGCAACAATGGAAGTAGTAATGTTGCAGTTCAGGACATTGCCAATAAACTTTATTTTATTTCGGGAAGCGGAAAAATTCTTTGGTCAAAAAAATTAGGTTCTCCCATTTTGGGGAAAATTGAAACTGTTGAAATTGCCGGACGTGGCAACAAGCAAATTGCGTTTGCAACGAATGATGCATTTTATATTTTGGACCGAAATGGGAAGGATGCGAAAGGATTTCCAATAAAATTTAAAGACAAAGTAACACAGCCACTTTCTGTTTTTGATTACGACAACAACCGAAACTACCGATTTGTGGTTGTACAGGGTAAGGAAGTTTTAATGTATGACAAAACCGGGAAAACCGTAAAAGGCTTTGGCTTTAACAAAGCAAAAGACAACATAGCGCAATCGCCCGTACATATACGCATGGGTAATAAAGATTATATAATTGTTGCGGAAGAAAACGGTAAGCTGAATATTTTAAGTCGTGTTGGGAAATCGAGGGTTTCGGTTTCAAAGAATTTCAATTTTTCTGAAATTCCCGTTGCGGAAGAAGACAATACCTTTGTGGTGATAACAAAGGAAAACACCAAAGAGCGCATTTCGCAGGACGGAAAGATTTCTTCCCAAAAACTGGATGTGGGCAATAACTATTGGTTTGCCATACTGGGAAATACAAAAGTAACATTGGATGACAACCTTTTGCGGATTAATGGGAAACTTGCTGAATTGCCCCTGGGACTTTACACCAAGCCCCAAATTTTTTCAATAAACCGAAACAGCTATATTACCATTACAGAAACACAGGAAAAAAAGGTCTACGTTTTTGATAAAAATGCTGCGCTTCTCAATGGTTTTCCTGTTTATGGCATATCAGCCGCTTCAATGGGTGAAGCCAATCCAAAAAACCTAGTTGTTAAAGGAGATAACAACAGTGTAGTTTTTTACATTATTGATTAATTCCACAATAATTTGTTAGCTAGTATATTAGTCAGCTATCCTCAGCTTTGGTTCAAGTATTTTGCGTAAATTTAAATCGCAAACCAACCTTTTTGAACTTTATGAGAGCGCTCCTCTGCCTCCTTCTTTTGCTATTGGCTGATACTGCTTTTGGCCAAAATGAATTGCGCGAAATAAAACCTTCGCAGGGTGACTCCGTTATACTTGCCAATTTCAAAAAAAAGGTTTCACAATCCATCAATGCAAGTCCTGATAGTGCTCTAATTTATATTAAGGAGTTGCGTGAATTCAGTACTAAAAAGAATTATTTGGCTAGTTTAACCGATGCCGATTATCTCTATGCGCACTATTTCCGAAGAATACAGAAACCTGACTCTGCAATATTTTACTTCAAAAAACAGATTGAAGATTCAAAAAATATCAATTATTTCCGTGGCATGGCACAAGGCTACAATGGTCTTTGCAGAACCTACTATTTAATCGGTGAAATAGATAATTCAATCAAAGCCGGAAACCAAGCGCTTAAGTATGTGAAAAAAATTGACGATACCGGAAATTTTATTTTTGCAGATACCCAAAATGCTTTGGCAATCGCCTATTCAAGACAAAACAAAATGGAAGCCGCCATTGCACATTTGCTGGTTGTAGATTCCGTCCATAAAATAACCCCGATCCGCGGAGATATTATTGCTGCAGCATACCAAAGCTTGGGCAACATTTATCTTGAACTTAAAGATTACGATGCCGCCGAAAAATATTATTTAAAGGCAAACGACGAATTTAAAAAAATACCCGGGGCAGGTGATTTCTATTTCCATACCACAAATGTGTTTTTAGGACAAGTTTATTATCACAAAGGGCAACTGGAAAAGGCCGATAAACTCCTTTCCAAAACACTGCTTTTTTATGAAAACATAAAAGAAGAAAGAACGGTCGCAGAAATAAACAATTATTTGGGATTAGTAAATCTTGCAAAAGGAAACCTCAAAAAAGCAGAAACTTATTTACTGAATGCCTTTAATTTTCAGCAAAAAAACGATTACTCGCTTGAAGCAGCCCAGTCAGCATTGCAATTGGGGAAACTAAACATTAAAGAAGGGAGCGCTACAAAGGCAATAACTTTCCTGGAAGAAGCAATTGCATTTAATAAAGACATAAATAATGGCACCATAAACCAAAATGCCCACACTTTATTGGCAGAAGCCTATGCCCTACAAGGAAATTATAGAGCAGCTTTTACAAATTCCCAAATCGCAAAAAAAATAAATGATTCCATACAACTGGCGCAAAGTGCCGAAAAAATCAAAGAAATAGAAGGTGTATATCAAACCGAAAGCAGGGATCGGGAAATTGCATTGTTAACAACTAAAAATGAACTTGCAGAGCAGCAAAAACGAAACCAGCGCAATATGCTATGGGGAATTCTGGCCCTTATCGCCATTGCTGGAATTTTTGTTTTTTTTCAGTTTAAAAACCGACAGAAAACCACTAAAAAGTTACTTGAGTTAGACACTGCAAAAAACACATTCTTTACAAATATTTCACATGAATTCCGAACTCCTCTTACATTGATAAATGGCCCTATAGAAGACCAGCTCGATTCAGAAAAATTATCGACTTCAGAAAGAAAAAACTTAAAAGCAGCACTTAGGAACACACAACGATTAAAGGATTTGGTAGATCAGCTTTTGGCATTGGCCAAATTGGAAAGTGGAAATCTAAAGTTAAATATCCGATGTGCAAATATGCCCAATTTTTTAATAGCTAGCGCTGAAGCCTTTATTTTTAATTGTACTGAAAACAATATAAATTTTACCGTAAAGGTGCCGAAAGATGAAATAAACGACTGGTTTGATCAGGATATTTTAGAAAAAATACTTTATAATTTAATTGGCAATGCAATAAAGTACACACCCGAAAATGGATCAATAACCTTAAAGGGCGCAAGAGTAGATAACAAGTATGAAATTTCAATAATAAACTCTGGAAGGTATATTCCACTGGAGCAGCAAGAAAAAATCTTTGAGCGCTTCTATCAAACAAGCTCCAAAAATCCCGGGACCGGTATTGGTCTTTCCCTCACAAAGGAATTAACTGAAGTTCACAAGGGTTCCATCTCTATAAAAAGTGAGGAGAGTGGCTTCACGGAATTTAAAGTACAAATACCCGTGAATAAAAGTATTTATTCTGACCAAGAAATTTTTTCAGAATGTGAAGAATCTGGACAACCCGAAAAACCTGCTATTTTTGAATTATCTGCCCAAAAGGAAATCATTTTGCCCGAAGATGCTCCAACTATCTTGGTAATAGACGACAGCAAAGACATTCGCGATTATGTGAGTTCTATTTTTGAATATACCTTCACCGTCCATACTGCAAGTAATGGTAAGGAGGCCTTTGAAATTGCAATTGAAGTAATCCCAGATATTGTTATAAGTGATGTAATGATGCCTGGCGAAGATGGTTTTACGTTTACAAAGCACCTCAAAGAACACCAACTTACCTCTCACATTCCTGTAATACTGCTTACCGCCAAAACGCAGATTACCTCAAAACTGGAAGCAATGGGCATCGGCGCAGATGCCTATATTACTAAACCTTTTAATAGTCAATTACTGAAAGCTTCAGTTGAAAATCTTATTGAAAACCGAAGAAGGCTTCAGCAACGCTTTGCACAGGAGGTGGTCCTAATGCCGAAAGATATTGCTATTTCTTCTGCGGACGAAAAATTCCTGGATTTGCTTCAGAAGGTTTTGGATAAAAATATAACTGATTCAAACTTTACGATTGAAGATTTTGGGAAAGAAATGGGCGTGAGCCGCATGCAATTGCATCGAAAATTAAAAGCATTGACAGGACAATCAGCTTCCGAATTCTTAAAAACGCAACGCCTTAAATTGGCTTTAAAATTATTAAAGGAGAAAAAGATTTCCATTGCTGAAGTTGGTTACACAGTCGGTTTTAACGACCCGTCGTATTTTACCAAATGCTTCAAACAAGAGTTTGGACGTTCTCCTTCTGAATATTTCTCCACTTAACATAAACTGGCTCTAGAGCTTGCTAATACTGACTATGTTACATATGTTATAGCATCGGTTACAAAATTCACAGTACTTTGAAAGGCAACAACATACTTTTACTTCACCTTTTTCCCTGTTATGAAAAAAAGTAAACAATATTCCGGCAAACTGGAAATTGTTCCGGGAAAACAGATTTTTTTAAACATAAATAATCTGTCAAGAGGAATATACACTTTAAAAATAATGCTAAATAATAAAGTAGTAAAAGAAGTAACCTTTAAAAAGTAAACCTTAAAAATCAGATATTATGAAAATAGCTTTAACCATCTTATTCATTTGTACAGCCAGTGTTTGCAATGCACAATTTTTGGACAAACTGGGAGACAGAGCTGCCAACGCCGTGGAACGTACGGTAGAAAGACGTGTAGAAAAAGAAACCACAAAAAGTACGGACCGTGTGCTGGACACCATTGTAGATTCTCCCAAAAAGAAAAAAAAGAAAGAGAAAAAAAGAAAGAAGAAATCTTCTAGCGGAAACGTAATTGGCGGAGATCCTGTGGACGATACCACACAGTCAAAAAGCCAACAAAACGAAGAAGGCATTATAGAAGAATAAAAGAGCAATTAACTTAGTTTCTGGAACCCTATAACCTCATTGTGTCGATACAAAACAGCATTATATTTATGGTTGTTAGTTTTCTCCCCATATTCACTAATTAGAAATTTTAAAAATTAGAAATTATGAGAAATTCAATCATTTTGAGCATTTTATTACTGAGCCTAAGCCTAACAAGCTGTAAGACCACTATTCCAGACAGAGATTCCGTGGTACCAACAATATTCTTTCAATTAACTGGCAGTGGACTTTCCACGGGCGATGTAGAGATAACAGAAACTTTTGATTTTGATAATCAAGCATTGTACTTGGAAAGAAACAAAACCTACAACGTACTTCTCTCTGGTAAAGATTCTGGAGGGGTTTCTCAAATAACTTGGGAACTTCCCAACAATGGGATTGTAGAAATACCTGACCCCATCCCAAGTCCTTGGACCGACGGCGCTGGAAGCATCGGCACTAGGCTTTTACAAGTTGAAGGTAACCGTTCAGACCCGCGATCGTCCATACTATTGGGCACTAAAATAATTGGACGAACTTTAGATACAGGTGGAACCGAGAATAGAGATTTTGTTTTCACTGTTAAAGATTACCACGATAACACACTTAATAAAACCTTGAGGGTAATCATTGGCGCGGGACCTACGCGTATTGGACCAAGATAATAATTAACCTAAAATAATATTTATGATCAAGACATTCATTATTTCATTATTGTTATTAGCAACAGTATTTCCACAAGCGAATGCACAAACTGGCTGCAGTAAGTTTTATCCCTTAAAGGAAGGAACAAAGGCCGAGTTAACATCTTATGATAAAAAAGGGAAAATAGCTGCGGTGGTAGATTATACTGTTTTAAACAAAACCCAGACTTCCGAAGGGGAAGTTGCTACAATGAAATCTTCCATTAAGGATGACAAAGGGAAACTGATAGCCGAAACAGAATATGACGTTACCTGCGATGGGACCAAAATTTCAATTGACTACAACTCGATGGTAAGCCCTATGATGATGGAGCAGTTTCAGAATATGGAATATGATATTAGCGGGGTTGATTTGGAAATTCCCAACAACCTATCCGTAGGTCAAGAGCTTCCAGATGCCGAAATGAATATGAAAATAAGTATGAGCGGCATTAACATGAATATGGATCTGACCATAACAAACAGAAAAGTAATTGGCAAGGAAGACGTTACAACTCCTGCCGGAACGTTCTCTTGTTTTGTGATAACCTACGATATGAGTACAAAAATGGGAATGACCCAAACAAGTAATTCAAAACAATGGATTGCCGAAGGTGTAGGGATGGTTAAACAGGAAGACTATCAAAGAGGAAAAGTATCCTCAAGCAGCGTACTCACTAAATTTTCAAAGTAAATTAAAACCAAATTAAATTTCAAAAACCGAGGCTTAGGCTTCGGTTTTTTCTTTTATTTCGGCATCAAAAAGTATCAGAAAATGTTTTAACAACCTTACTTTTACTTCCGCTAGGTTAATTTTTGTTTTACCTAATTCAACATTTAAAGAGGTAACCGCCTTTCCCCTAATTCCACAGGGAATCATATGGTCAAAATAACCCAGATCGGTATTCACATTTAAAGCAAAGCCGTGCATGGTAACCCAACGACTTGCCCGCACGCCCATAGCACAAATTTTTCTTGCAAAGGGAGTGCCTACATCAAGCCATACACCTGTTTCTCCTTTACTTCGCTCAGCTTTTAAGCCATATTCTGCCAAGGTGAGAATAATCATTTCTTCCAAAAAACGCATGTATTTATGAATATCGGTAAAGAAATTTTCCAGATCCAATATCGGGTAACCCACAATTTGTCCTGGACCGTGATATGTAATATCCCCTCCTCGATTGATTTTATAAAATGAAGCGTTTATGTCAGCAAGTTTTTTTTCAGAAATAAGTAGATTCTCCAGATGGCCGCTTTTTCCAAGGGTATACACATGCGGATGTTCAACAAAAAGGAAGAAATTGGGCGTTTCATATTGCAAATTCTCTTTACTGTTTTTGCTTTTTATCTGTAAAATCTTTTGAAAAAGATTCTCCTGGTAATCCCAAATTTCTTTGTAATCCCTTAACCCCAAATCATTTATTTCCAAATATTTGTTCAATTATTCTTTAGATTTTTTTGCGAACCAAAATTATCAATTAAAAATGTTTGAAATGGGTATTTCTATGCTTTTTTGAAGTTTTTTATACTTTTTCTTAAAGTTAATTTCTTAAAAATTTATTAAATTCCTTCAAGACTCTTATCTTTACGGTTCTAAACATTCATATAAACTACATCTAAAATGAAAAAAAGTACTTTTAAACCATTTCTGATTGTATGTCTTTTGCTTTTAAGCTTTGGATTGCAAGCACAGAATGCGTTGTGGAGCAAAGTATCGCCCACAGAGACGCAAAACCGACAGAAAGCCTTCCGCAATGCTATGCCGCAGGACTTTAACCTTTATTCCCTGAATACAACAGCTCTTAAAAACCAGTTGCTTAATGCACCTGAAAGATTTACACGTCTTTCAAATGTTGTAATTGAGCTTCCAACAAATAATGGCGAAATACAACGTTTCCGCGTTTATGAAGCTTCTATTATGGAGCCAGCGCTTCAGGCACAACACCCAAACATTCGTTCATACGCAGCCCAAGGTATTGATGATCCTTCTGCAGTTGCTCGTTTCAGTGTTTCAAATGTAGGAGTACACGTGATGATTTCATCTCTAAACTATTCTACTATCTATATTGATCCTTACACTCAGGACAAAACTTACTATATAGCTTATAATAGAGATCAGGTTCCTGCAGATCCTAATGCCCCAGTATGTATGGCTGAGGATAACGAAATTATCGATATGCCATTGGATTACAGAAATGCTGATGATGGAGTTCTTAGAACATACCGTCTTGCCTTGGCTTGTACTGGGGAATATGCACAGTACCACCTTAACCAACAAGGAATAGACCCGGGAGAGCCAGACCCTGTTAAGAAGGCCGCTGTTCTTTCTGCCATGAACGTTTCTATGACACGTGTAAATGGTGTATATGAAAGAGATGCTTCTCTTACCATGGTTATAATTGCAAACAATACCGATATTATATACTTAAATGCAGGATCTGACCCGTACACCAATAACAGTGGAGGTACAATGTTAGGTCAAAATCAAACTACTTGTGATAACGTAATAGGAAATGCCAATTATGACATCGGACACGTATTTAGTACTGGCGGTGGTGGAATTGCTGGTTTACGCGTACCATGTGTAACAGGTCAAAAAGCAAGAGGTGTTACTGGATTAACTGCTCCGATAGGAGATATATTCAATATCGACTTTGTGGCTCACGAAATGGGACATCAATTTGGCGCTAACCACACCTTCAACAACTCTTGTGGTAACAATAGAAATGCTGCAACTGCAGTAGAGCCAGGAAGTGGTTCTTCTATTATGGGTTACGCAGGTATTTGTCCTCCAAACGTACAAAGCAACAGTGACGATTATTTTACTGCTATAAGCATTCAAGAAATTTGGAACTTTATTAAAAACGGTTCTGGACAATGTGCTACGCAAACTCCAACCAACAACCTACCTCCCACTGCAGATGCTGGTCCTGATTATACACTTCCCATATCTACTCCATTTATCTTAAAAGGTATCGCTAGTGACCCAGATGGAGATGTATTATCACATTGCTGGGAGCAGATGAACCCACAGGTTGCTCCTATGCCACCTCAAAACAGTTCAACCTCTGGCCCGGCTTTTAGAACCAATGATCCTATTGGCTCTCCAGACAGATATATGCCCGCAATTGGAACTGTACTTGCTGGAAACACCCAAAGCACTTGGGAAGTGGTACCTTCTGTAGGAAGAACTATGAATTTCAGATATACCGTTCGCGACAATGTTGCCGGAGGTGCCGCCTCGGCAAGCGACAACGTATTGTTAACTTTTGATGGAGGTTCTGGTCCATTTGTGGTTACATCACAAAACACAGCCACTACTTGGACTATCGGAAATACCGAAACCGTGACTTGGGATGTTGCAGGAACCGATGTAGCTCCAGTAGATAGCCCTAATGTAGACATCTGGTTTTCTACCGATAACGGCCAGACATACCCAATTGCAGTTGCATTGAACTTACCAAACAACGGAAGTGCAGTTGTTAACGTACCAAACCTTAACACTACTACGGGTAGATTAATGGTTATTTCATCAAACAATATCTTTTACGACGTGAACAATGCTACGATTACTGTAGATGGTGTAGTGGGCGTTGAAGACTTTACATTTGATAATTTCTCAGTGTATCCAAACCCATCAAGCGGCACTTTCAATCTTTCTTTTACACCAGCTTCAAACGATAAGATTGAAATTTCGCTTTACGATTTAAGAGGAAGAGTAATCAACCAATACACTTTTGATGATGCTTCTACTTCAAGTACTTTCAGCAAGCAGTTGGAGTATAGCTATATCGATAGTGGAATGTATTTCCTAGTTGTGAAAAATGGCAACAAAGTAACTACTAAGAAGATTGTGAAAAATTAAGTTCCTGAATTAAGAACTTAAAAAAAAGAGAAAAGACAGGATTATTTCCTGTTCTTTTCTCTTTCTTTTTTTAGTAGAGTTTTTACAGACAGCCTCTTTAAAAGGTTACACTGAAATCATCCTCGTTAATAAACCGGGTTTTAAGGAAGCTTTTGAAATAAAGATTGGTTCGGGATGTAAATTCTGTTTATCTAAATCCTGAAAAGAAAAAAGACCCGTAGTTAACAGGTCTTTTCAGTCTAATTATTTGAGTTTAAGTAATAGAAATCGCCGCTTTCAAAAAATTATTGACTACCGGCTATAGCCTAAATACTACCTCATCATAGTTTAACCGTTTCTGAGATATTTGAAATTACCTGCGAAGTTTTTTCCACCTTAAAATTTAGGTTAAACGTAAGGGTTTTATCATTTGTAGAAACAGATAACTCTCCATTGCTTATTGGGTAATAACCTGCTTCTCCCTTACAAAAACAATGCTTGCCGTACAGCAATTTCACATCGCTTAATGAAGCGTTTACCTTGCTAACATTTTCAACCGCAGCGGGTATTTCAAAATGAATTGTTTCAGAATAGTTGCCATCGGCCGTTCCTTCGGGACCTTCTTTTAAATACGTATATACAACAACAGTGTTCTTTCCGGCAACCATTTCTGGATAAATAGCTCCTGTTCCATCTACCTTTATAGTAAGGTGACTGTTTTTATGAATTTTCACAGTGCAATTGCCTTCTTCAGGACAACCGGTTACACGTTCATTTAATTGTCCCATGGTAGAAGTTTTTTCCGTTGAGGTTACTGTGCCCGTCTGCGTTTTGCACGCGTTTATCATCAGTAGTGGAATTAAAAAATAAAATGCTTTCATAGTGTTAAGTTTTATGTTAGTATTACTTAATATACAAATACGTTGCCGAAGTCTGCTACTTTTCCAAAACCACCTCCAAATCCAGCACATCCGGGTTCTTAAAATATTCCATAAAGGGTTGTTGTAGGGTCACCGTTTTCCCGTCGGCCGAAAAAGTGGCCTCGGGATTGGATGTTTTCTTTATTTTCTTCGGAAAAGTATATTTCAACGTATAATTAGATCCACTCATAAAAGCTTCTGCCTGTTTCATACTATCCACTTGCTGCTGGTGAAGTTTTTTATCTTTTATATAGGCGTCGCGTTTAAAAACACCTTTTTTGAAAGTATAATTAACACCCACAACCTCTGGTGAATCCTCCTCTTTCTTTATTTCGGTGTTGGAATCTGGACTGGGCATTACATTGCTTGCCTGTTCTAGCCCATTCAAAATATCGTTAGCCTCGCTTATATCTTTAAAATTTGTTGAAATATCGTAAACCATTTCAGAAGATTCCGTATCCATCTTCATATGGATATTAAAGTTCTCCAGCTTTTTCAGTTTATCCTGCTCCGTTTTTGAAAGTTTGGAGATACTGTCTTTTTTCGCTTCCAAGAACTGTTTCATAGCTATAATAGTATCCATTTTCACACTCATGGAATCAGTAAGGGCAGATCCCCCAAAGGCCATCATTTCGTTCAGATTGACCTCCACGGCCATAGTGCCGCTACCATCTTCGTTCATAATCATTGTTTCGGTAAATTGACAGCTTACCAAAGTAAGGGCTATAGTAAAAAGAGCTAGTAATTTTAGTATCATCGGTCTATCTATTTGGGTTGTTTAAAATAATTAGGGCAGCAATTACGCCAGGAATCCACCCGCAAACGGTAAGTATAAAAACAATTAGTACAGAACCACAGCCTTTACCAATTACGGCAAGGGGCGGAAAAAGGATTGCAAGCAGAACGCGCCATAAACTCATAGAAACAAAGCTACAATTTATATTCGTTATTTTCAGACTTAGTTAATTAGTGATTTAAGAATTAGTAAATCATACTCACACCTCGTAAATCGCACTTCGTTATTTGTATCCACAAACTCCATAATTTCGTATTTCCCACTTCGTATTTCGTACTTCAATTACCTATCTTTGCAAACTTATTTTTAGAAACTATTGTATGCAACTGTCTGAACTGGAAATCATCCGAAGAGAAAAACTACAACAACTGCGCAATATGGGCATTAATCCCTACCCCGCAGACCTGTACCCCGTTACCGATACTTCAAAAAAAATAAAAGAGAATTTCGAGGAAGGAAAAAAGGTAGTTATCGCCGGCAGATTGATGTCCCGAAGAATTCAAGGAAAAGCTTCTTTTGCCGAACTTCAGGATGCAGATGGCCGTATACAGGTGTATTTTAACCGTGATGAAATCTGTACAGGCGAAGACAAAACCCTTTATAATGAAGTCTATAAAAAACTGCTGGACATAGGCGATTTTATAGGCATTGAAGGCGAACTATTCAAAACCCAAGTAGGTGAAAAAACCGTAATGGTAAAAAATTTCACCTTACTTAGCAAAGCTTTAAAACCGTTGCCACAGCCACGGGTTGATGCCGAGGGCAAGGTACACGACGCCTTTACCGACCCCGAACAGCGCTACCGCCAGCGTTATGCAGATTTGGTAGTAAACCCACATGTAAAGGAAATATTCGTAAAGCGAACCAAACTTTTCAACGCCATGCGAACTTTCTTTAACGAGCGCGGCTATTTTGAAGTGGAAACCCCAATTTTGCAACCCATTCCAGGTGGTGCCGCGGCGCGACCTTTTATTACGCACCACAACTCATTGGACATTCCTTTGTATATGCGAATTGCAAATGAATTGTATTTAAAAAGATTGATCGTTGGTGGTTTTGACGGCGTATATGAATTCTCCAAAAACTTCAGAAACGAAGGCATGGACCGCACCCACAACCCAGAATTCACCGCCATGGAAATTTACGTTTCCTATAAGGATTACAACTGGATGATGGATTTTTGCGAGCAATTGCTGGAGTTCTGTGCACTGGAAGTAAACGGCACAACAAAAGCAACCTTCGGAAAACACGAAATAGACTTTAAAGCACCCTACCCAAGGGTAACTATGGCAGAGTCAATAAAGCATTTTACAGGTTTTGATATCACTGGAAAAAGTGAGGACGAAATCCGAAAGGCAGCTTTAGATATGAAAATTCCTGTGGATGATACTATGGGCAAAGGAAAACTGATTGATGAAATTTTCGGCGAAAAGTGCGAGGGCAATTACATTCAGCCAACCTTTATTACAGATTACCCTAAGGAAATGAGTCCACTCTGCAAAGAACACCGCGACAATCCTGAACTTACCGAACGTTTTGAGCTAATGGTCTGCGGCAAGGAAATAGCAAACGCATATAGCGAATTGAACGACCCAATAGACCAACGCGAACGTTTTGAGGCCCAACTAAAATTGGCCGACAGAGGCGATGACGAAGCAACGGCATTTATAGATTACGATTTTCTTCGAGCTTTGGAATACGGCATGCCCCCCACCAGCGGTATGGGCATCGGGATGGACCGTTTGGTTATGTTTTTGACCAACAATCCTTCCATACAGGAAGTACTTTTCTTCCCGCAAATGCGCCCCGAAAAGAAAAAGGTGGAAATGACCGAGGACGAAAAAGCAGTTTACACACTTTTAAAAGCCAACTCACCCATCGCTTTGGAAGTACTAAAAGCACAAAGCGGATTAAGCAATAAAAAGTGGGATAAGGCCATAAAAGGATTGACCGCTTCAAAGGTTGCGAAGGTTGAAAAGACTGATGATAATTTGATGGTTTCAGTTTTATAAACCTTGCTTAAATACATACTAATTTCATAATTGGGCTACCGTTGAGGTGGCCCAACTCATTTATAAAGTTAGAAACCACCGCCCGCACTTTTTTCCTCCTTTTTGGCATAAGGGGCCTGACATCCCTGCCAGAAACGTGAGCGGTGGTATATAATCTTTTAAACTAGTTACCTAAAATTAAAAAAACCCTCCACTGCCCGCAATAACCACTTAGTCAAACACACCTTTCAGTGAGCAAAACAAACTTTTCAAAGCACAATTCAATGAAAACTAAAAACAAATACTTATTCCTCTTTACCATTCACTTTAAATAGTCAAGAAATTAAATATCAGCACTTACATCTCACACCTCACACCCCCCATTAAACCATTTCCAAATTCTCGCGTCATACTTACAGTAAACAATAAAAAACACAAAGTGATGAAAAAAGCAATGATAATCCTTATGGCGCTTACCACCTTCGCCATAACCGCACAAAACAAAAATCAGGACAGAAAGGAAAACCGCAGTCAGCTAAGAGAAAACCTAACCCCCGAACAACGCGCTGAATTGCATGCCAAAAAAATGACCCTCGATTTAAACTTAAACGAGACCCAACAAGCCCAAGTAAACCAACTACTGTTGGACATGGAAAAGAATAAGCCCGAACGCCCCGAGAACAGAAAAGAAATGACAGACGCACAAAAATTTGAGGCCAAAAACACAATGCTTGACAGACGAATAGCCATGAAAAAGGAAATGAAAAAGATACTTACCGAGGAACAATTCACCAAATGGGAAAATGGAAAGCAACGCCAAGAGCGCCGGTTCAAGAATAAAAAGAGAAAAGAAAAACGCAGCGAAGATTAGTAAAACCTTAAAAAGCATTTTTTTGGCGCAATTGTTGTTTTAATTATAGACAAATTGGTTACATTAGTAACTTGTAAAAACAAAATTTAAAACAATGAAAAACCTACTAACAGTATTTGCATTTGCAGTAACAATGCTTTTGGGTGTTCAAACAACCTCAGCCCAGCAGCTATCCCAAGATCAAAGCAGACCAGAAGTAATAGCCAAAACAGAAGCCGCAAAGCTCACCGAAGCCTTAGACCTTTCTGGCGATCAAAGCCGTACTATCTTTAGAGCCTTGGTAGCAAAACAAGTTGGCTATCAAAAAAATGTGGATGGAAAAGACGCCTCAAGCGCAGCAGTAATAGCAGAAAAGAAAAAAATTGACGCTCAGTTAAAAGATGCGATGAAAAAAACGCTTACTGATGATCAATACTCCAAATGGCTTAAAATGAATAATTAGTGATTAATTATATTTAAAACCAAGGCCCTTTCTAAATTTAGAAAGGGCCTTTTTTTTCATATGAAATTTTAAAAATTATCAAATGCGTGCCCTGGATCTATGTTTTTTTTAATTAAGATTCTTTGCTACTTTTCCACAGGCAGCAATAGTAACATCCAAATCTTCGTAGCTTAACGCATCACAAATAAACCAAGTTTCAAAAGCACTGGGTGCAATATAAACGCCTTCATTAAGCAAACCGTGGAAAAACCTTTTAAAATTTTCATTGTTAGCAGCTGCTGCAGATTCAAAATCGGTCACTGGCATATCAGAAAAATGGACAGAAATCATTGACCCAACCCGATTAATTGTAAACTTTATCCCTTCAGAATTGAGCGCAGCCTCCAGCCCTTTATGCAAATATTCAGTCTTCTTGTTTATTGAATCGTAAATATCTCTGTTCTTATTCAGTTCCTTTAGCATCGCCAATCCGGCAGCCATCGCCAGCGGATTTCCACTTAAGGTTCCCGCTTGATATACTGGTCCAATAGGTGCTAAATGATTCATAATTTCTTCTCTTGCGGCAAAGGCTCCCACTGGTAATCCGCCTCCTATTACTTTTCCAAAAGTTACAATATCAGCTTTTATGCCGTATAATTCCTGAGCTCCGCCAGCAGCCAATCTAAACCCGGTCATTACTTCATCAAAAATCAAAAGGACATTGTTTTCATCACAAAGTTTTCGCAAGCCTTCCAAAAACCCTTTTGCCGGAGGAATGCACCCCATATTTCCGGCTACGGGTTCTAAAATGATACAGGCAATTTCGTTTTTATTCGCTTTGATTACTTTTTCAACATTTTTTAAATCATTATAAATGGCGAGTAATGTATCCTTTGCAGTACCTTCGGTAACACCGGGGCTGTTGGGACTTCCAAAGGTAACGGCTCCACTTCCAGCTTGGATTAAAAAAGAATCACTATGACCATGATAACATCCCGCGAATTTTATGATTTTATCCTTGCCCGTAAAGCCTCTGGCCAACCGCACAGCGCTCATACAAGCTTCGGTACCGCTATTCACGAAACGAATCTTATCAATATTGGGCACCATGGCAACAGCAAGTTTGGCAATTTCAGTTTCTATTTCAGTAGGCATTCCAAAAGATGTTCCTTTCTTAGCCTTTTCAATTACAGCATTAACTACAGGTTCGTGAGCGTGCCCTAAAATCATTGGGCCCCATGAATTAATATAGTCAATCAGTTTGTTGCCATCAACATCATATAGATAAGCACCCTTGGCATTTTCAACAAAAATAGGCGTGCCTCCCACTGCCTTAAAAGCACGAACGGGAGAATTAACGCCACCGGGAATTACTTTTTGCGCCGCTGCAAATAGAGCGCTGCTTCTTTGGTATTTCATATTAATATATGTGTATTTTATTTTTTTTGAAGAAGGTTTGAGTTTTTACTCCCAATTAAAACTGATTTACTGATTTTTTACAGGATGTAGGTACAGAACCTGCCCAATTGCAAGATCATTACTTTTTAGACCATTGTATTTTTTTAGGGTTTCAACGGTAAGATTAAATCTTCTAGAAATGCTGTAAAGCGTGTCGCCAGCCTGGACGGAATAAGTTCCAATTTTTGAATCATCGGGGTCAATGGTGCTCACCCTTCTCCCCAAAACCTCATCATCATAAGCGGTAAGATTATATCTTTCAATAATGCCTATAAGCTTGTCAGGGTATTTTGGATCTGTGGCATACCCTGCTTTTCTCAATCCTTTTGCCCAACCTTTATAATCGTCTTTTCTAAGTTTAAACAAATCTTGATAGCGGCTACGCTGGGTTAAAAAGAGGGAATGGTCTCTATAGGAATATTTGGGGTCATTGTATTTTCTGAAACATTCACCGCGTTCATCATCATCGTGATATACACGATCTCCTTCCCAACCTGTATGGCATTTAATCCCGAAGTGGTTGTTGGCCTTCATAGTAAGTTCCCCTGCCCCAGCGCCACTTTCTAAAATGCCCTGCGCAAGGGTTATGCTCGCTGGTATTCCGTACTGAAGCATTTCTTCCTTGGCAATTTGAGCGTATTCATTAATATAATTTGCAACGCGTTCGCTATAGGGAATATTTACCGGCACTACCACAACCTCTGGTTCTTCTGCCTTTGTATCCTTTTCCTTTACGGTTTGATTTACCCTAACAACACGTTCGGTATTATGTTTTTTTCGATATTTAGTCGCGGTTTTTTTTGATTTGCAACTGCTAAAACAAACGATAACTACAAGAAGAAGGATAGTAATTCTGCCAATCATTTTATTCAATTATAGGAAGGTTTTTCTTTTTCAACTTTTGATTCATTCCGGCAATACCCTGCAGGCCTCCGGTATGGATCGCAAAAATACGGCTATTTTCTTTGAAATGCCCCTTTTTTAAAAGATCCACAATGCCAAACATCATTTTTCCGGTATAGATTGGGTCCAACGGAATATTGGTTTCTCTTTTAAACTTATTAATGAAACGTATCAAATCAACATCTATTTTACCATAGCCCCCAAAACAATACGCATCTGTGATAGAGAAATTGGTTTTTGATGTATATTTCCCAATTTCTTCCGATTGAAAAGTTCCCTTTAAAGCCGAAAATCCAAGAATTTGTTGATCTTTTCTTGAAGCTTTTACCAGTCCGGCCATAGTACCGCCAGTACCCACAGGCACACATATATAATCAGCATTTTCTGAGATATCCTCCAAAATTTCCTCACATCCTTGGACCGCCAAAGCATTTGTGCCCCCTTCGGGAAGTATATAAAAATCACCAAACTGTTCCTTTAAATGATTAATGAATTTAGTTTCGGTTTTCTGTCTATAAGCTTCACGCGAAATAAAATGTAACTTCATTCCACAATCTTGAGCGAAGGAAAGCGTAGTGTTTTCATATATTTTACTTTCAAGCTCCTCCCCCCGAATAATTCCAATGGCTTTAAAGTTCAGTTCTTTGCCAGCGGCTGCAACTGCAGCTATATGATTTGAAAAAGCCCCTCCGAATGTAAGTAAGGTTTCATAACCGTTAGCTTTGGCAAATTGGATATTGTATTTCAGTTTTCTGAACTTGTTGCCTGATACAAAAGGATGCAACATATCATCTCGCACTACATGTAGCGAAAATGGATTCAATCCAAACGAAGAAAGGGAAATATTCACCAAGCTACGATTTCTGAAGTTAAAAAAAAGGTTCATTCCTACAAAGATAATAAGACTTATACCATATAAAAGCCAGAAAGGCCTCACAGGGACAGTAGTCCAAAAAAATTAAAAAAGCAAACCAATGTCAGAAAAAACTTAAATAAATGTGAAAAAATGTAGGAAACAACTGATAAATAGCAATTTACAGAAAACAAAAACAAACATTTTATCCGAAAAATTTGCACTTTATCGAAATTTTATCATATTATTGTACCAATATTTTCAACAACCCCAAATTATGAAAATAAAACTACCTACAATGTGGTCAGCTTTTGCGACCGCTCTTTTCTTGGCTAATAGTGTTTCCTATGCACAAGTAGGAATCAATACTACTACCCCCAATGGAATTTTAGATATACATAGCTCAACACAAGGAGTGGTATTACCTAGAATGGCTCTTACAGCTACAAATATTATGGCACCAGCCAACAATCCCCAGTCGGGTAATATTCCAATTGGTACTACAATATATAACACTAATTCTACATCTACTGGAAGTAATGATGTATATCCTGGTATTTATGTATGGGACGGGACCAGATGGATAAATCAATTTACTAAAAAGGATATCCAAATAATTAAGCAATCTCCTTTGGGATATCGTTCGACTTCCTCGAGTAGTTATACGAATTTAGGAGGTATGGGAAGTCAAAACTTCAAACCCAAATATTCCGGAAGGTATAAAATAGAGGTTAGTATGAATTATGGAGCTGGATCACCTAAAACGGCAAGTAGTGATTTTAGGGCAATAACTTCAGAAGGCAACTTCAGGTTTACATTTAATGGCACAAACTATATTATACCCGCCAAAGCTTATAGTACTAGGTCGGGCAGTAATAGCGGTCAAGATTATTTTTTAATATGGGAGCAATATTCAAAAATTCTTTATGTAAACCTTGTTGCAAACACCAACTATAATTTTCGACTCCAGTTTGACCAATTACCGGCACCCAATTTTGATGGCAATGGGGATACAATAGGTTCGCTCTCTGGCGGCGCAGGTTACGTAGGATTCGATATTCCCTGTTCTGTTGAATTTATGTATTTAGATGAATAACAATAGTTTCACTTACTATAGCATAGTAACTTAAATAAAGAAATATGAAAATTCTTAGATATATTTTAGCTCTATCATCTTTTACAGCAATAGCACAAGTAGGAATTGGAACTTCTACCCCGAATGGAATTTTGGAGATAAATAGCCCAAACTCTGGACTTGTTTATCCCGTTGTAGCGCTTACCGCAACAAACCTACAGGGGCCTGTATCAAATCCCAATTCAGGATCGATTGTTGCAGGAACCGTAGTTTATAATACGAACTTGAACAATTCGGGAACTGAAAGCGTATATCCCGGCACCTATATGTGGGATGGAAATAAATGGATACCACAATTCAGTAAAAGGCAGTCCGAAATTTATTTTCAAAATGCCACAGTTTTACGCACGGAATCGGATTTAAGTGATCAAGATGTGTTAGGAATTGGAGTTTCGGATAACAAGTTTTTCAGGACTAAATATGATGGCTTTTATAGAATTGAAATTAGAGCCAATTTCGGTGCAGGTAGAGTAAATTCTCCAGTTACTGGCGCTGACAATGCTGCCTTCCAAGACGGAACCTTTAAATTCACTTTTAATGGGAGTACTTATCATTTAAATGTAAAATCTATTTCTACATATGACGATTCAAGCGGATCAACAATATTTTATGAAGGTGTATGGAAAGAATCCTATCTGGTTGTTTATGTCGATTTAGTGGCGGCTACTGATTATTATTTCAACTTAACATTTTCACAATCGCCTTCACCAGCATTCGTGGATGGCGGAAATTCTGGTGACGGAAGAGGGTATGTAGGAAAGGATGTTCCTTGCTCTATAGAATTTACTTATGTAGAAGATTATACTGCAGATAACTAAAAAATAACCAAGAGGATTCATTATGCAAAACATTAATTCAATATTAACAAAACATACCGTAACTGTCCTTCTGTTTATTAGCGCAATCGCTAGCTCACAAGTTGGCATAGGCACTTCCAATCCTGAAGGTATGTTGGATTTAGAAAGCAACCAACAAGGATTGGTATATCCCCGTGTGGCATTAACAAAGACTAATTTGCAATCTCCAGTTGTAAATCCAAATGGCGGTAACTTAGTTGCTGGCACAGTAGTATATAATACAAATACTACCAGTACTGGAGATCATGACGTCTATCCTGGCGTTTATGTATGGGATGGAGCCGCAGTAGACCCCAAATGGATTCCGCAATTTATAATAGAACACTCAGCCCTCTTTGAACAAAATCCATTGAATTTTAATGTCCCCTTGAGTGGTGGGTTTGTGGACGTCCCAAATCTTGGTAATGGCAGCTCCTTTACTGCAAAATATACAGGCATTTATAGAATTGAGGCTAATTTTAATTTTGGAGCGGGACAAGTTCTTAACCCAAGTGGCTCAGAAAGTGTACGAATGGCAACCCAAGAAGGATATTTTCGTTTTAGTTTTGACGGAAGTAACTATGATATTTACACACACTCCTACTCTATTAGAAACAACACTACTAGCCAAGATTTTAACAGTTTCCGCCATGACTCCTCTTTAATCCTTTATGTAAATCTTAGAGCAGGACAAACATATCCTATGAGACTACAAATGGATCTTCAAGTATCTAATTCGAATGATTATAATAGTAGCACAAATGGCATAGTCGGTATTGATGTGCCTTGCACTATAGAATTTACATATATAAAAGAATAAAGAAAGCCTCATTCTTTAAATGATAATAATATAACATACACTATGAAAAATAAATTACTCCTAATTTTTTTAATCTGCTCATTAGTTACTACCGCCCAAACCCCTTGTGTCAATGGTTTTGCTACAGTTGGTGGCAAAAGTTACCCTTGCAACGGTTTGACTTTACAAAGCTATATATCTGCGGCTACAATGAATGCTGCAGAAGCACAGGACTCATGGGGCTGGACCGATCCTCAGAGCGGTAAGGAATATGCCATTGTAGCATTAGATAACGGAACAGCCTTTGTAGATATAAGCAACCCAACAAATCCAAAATATCTTGCTAGATTAAATACGCAAGTATCCTCCAGCCTATGGCGAGATGTAAAAGTGTACAAAGATCACGCATTTATTGTAAGTGATGCCAATGGCAATCACGGGATGCAAATTTTTGATCTGAGAAGATTGCGAACGCTTACCGGTAGCTCTCCGGTTACCTTTACAAAATCACAAACCGATGGTAATTTGTTTTGGGACGGCAACGGCCCCAGTGGAAGGGGAAGTGCACATAATATTGTTGTTAATGAAGCCTCTGGCTATGCCTATATTTTAGGTTCACCAGGTTATAACAGTGGGGGACCGATTGTAGTTAAACTTGACAATAACGACAACGGTATACCTAACGACCCTGTGGTTGTAAAACTCTATTCTACATTAGGTTATTGTCACGATGCCGAAGTAGTAATATATGATGGTCCAGATCCTGATTACCAAGGTAGAGAAATAATGATAGGCGCCTTTAGCGGTAACAACAAGGTAAATATAATAGATTTTACAAATAAGAATAGTCCCACCCTGATTTCATCAGTAACCTATGCTGATAAATTTTACACTCACCAAGGCTGGTTTACTGAAGATAAAAGATTTTTTATAGCCGGTGATGAAGTAGATGAAGAGAATAGGGGGTTTAATACTCGAACCCTCGTCTTTAATGTTGAAGACCTAGATAACCCGACGCTTGTTTACACACATTATGGCGCAACCCCAGCCATTGATCATAATGGTTATGTGCGAGGTAATAGATTTTATCTTGCAAACTATGCCGCAGGTCTTAGAGTAATGCGAGTTGATGGTTTGTATAACCAATCTCCTACAATGACAGAAACAAATTATTTTGATTGTTATCCCACAAACAATAATGCTGCTTTTAACGGCACTTGGAATGTTTATCCATATTTTGAAAGCGGAAATCTAATAGCTACAGGATTTGGCAATGAAAATATTAGCGGAGATGGTGGCCTTTTCGTGATTAAAGACCCTCTCTACGACAATACCCCACCCGTGGCAAACTGTAATAATTTTACTGCTACTCTTGATAAAAACACTGGCAGTGTTACAATTACAGCGGACGATATTGATAATGGTTCAACAGATAATTTTGGAATTACAAAAAGAACTATAACTGCAGGGCAAACAACATTTACCTGTAAAGATGTTGGACAAACATTTAATATAACCCTAACCGTAGAAGACGACTATGCAAACAAAGCTTCATGTACTGCCGTGGTTACTGTTGCTGCGCCAACAACAATTTACTCAGGAAGCAGTTGGAGTAATGGAGCCCCAGGTCCTGGCTCAAATGCGATAATAAGTAGCAACTACGATACATCCTCCAAAGGAAGCATTAATGCATGTACTTGTGAAGTTGACGCCAACAAAACTCTAACAGTTGCCGCAGAAGATTATATTAACATCACAAAAGATATTACCGTAAACGGTAATCTAATTGTTGAACATCAAGGTAGCGTGGTACAATCTGACGATAGTGCAGTGGTCACCAACAACGGTACTATTAATGTAAACTACACAACCCCTTTTATGCTCCCCCGCGTATTCTTGGTAATGGGAAGCCCCATGACAGTTGAAACTCGGGATGGTGTTTTTGCCGATTCTTATATGTTCTTAAATCACCTTACTGAAAACTTTGTTCCCAATCCAGATGTTGAAGATCAGTTTCCTCTTGCCGAAAACTTTGCCGATGATAATAGGGATAACTGGGTGCTATATTCAGGAACAATAAATCCAGGAGAAGGTTATATTTCCCGTCCTCAACTGAACGGCAATGACGGAAATAAAACCTATGACATGACCTTCGAACAAGGCACTTTGAACACAGGCGAAGTAAATTTCACAGTAAAATATAACGGTAACAGAAACAGCAGCCCTAACGTACTAGCAAATCCGTACCCTTCTGCAATCAGTGCCGCAGATTTCATTAATGCAAACACAATGGTAAACGAGGTCTATTTTTGGAATCCAAATACACCTCCTAGCCCATCCCTTCCGGGTGCCTATGCAATGAATTTTAGCATGGAAGATATTTCTATGTATAACCTTTCGGGCGGAACCTATGCTCCATCAGACCCAACACAAACCCCTCCAAGTGAATATATTTCTACAGGACAAGGTTTTGGTATAAAAGCAACTGCGGCAGGTATAGCAAGTTTCAGCAACAGTATGCGGGTTATTGATAACAATAATACTGCACCAAGGCCGTCACAGGACGGTATAGACCGTGTATGGATCAGTGTTGAAAACGAACAATACAATATGCGCAATAATACACTTATAGCCTTTTCACCCTATGCCACAAGTGGTATTGACGCTGGGTATGATAGTAGAAGATTGGCTACGGTATTGTCACTCTATACCCACTTAGAAGATGGTTCAGAAGAATTGGGCATTCAAAGTCGCGAAACTTTTGAGGATGGCGCTAAAATACTTATGGGCTTCTCTTCTCTTTTAGACGAAAACCTTGAGTACACTATTTCTGTAAAAGATTTTCAGGGAGCTAGCTTAGAAAACGCTTCTATATTTTTAATAGACAATGAACTTAACATGCGTACCAATTTATCTCAGGATGACTATACTTTTAAAGTAGGAAAAGGCACATACGACCGTCGATTTACCATCCAATTTAAAAGCAACGAAATTTTGGGCGACGAAGGCGCAGGTCTTGCCAACGTATCGGTATATCCAAATCCCACTAACAATATTTTAAATGTTGTATCTCCTGAAGCCAAGGTCAACACTGTTGAGATATATGATATAAGTGGAAGAATCCTCCGAAATATAGACCTATCCACAACTACCCATTACCAAATAGACTTAAGCAATCTTCAAAATGCAATCTATTTTGTTAAGATAAGTACAGAAATAGGAGAAGTAACAAAACAAATTGTCAAACAATAAACAATAAATCCCCACAATCAATTATTCACTTAACCTAGAAAAGACCGCGTAAGAGCGGTCTTTTTTATCTAATAATTGAACTGATTTCAGAAACAAAATTATAGTATATTACAGCGTATATATAACGTATTTATAGTGTGTATATAGCGTGTTTATAGTATGTTTATAGCATAGTATATCTATAAAACATCAATCTAAATATTATAAATAAAGGAAAAGAACCACTGTAAAGAATAATAGAAAATAAACTTAACAGCGAAGAATTAAAAAGAAAACCCAAAAACTCCAGTAATGCCAAATTCTCGGGCACCAGGATTGTCAAGATAATTCCCCCGGAAATTGAAGTCCAATCTAAAAACCCGGAAGATATTACCCACGCCCACACTCCATTCCCAATAAATATCCTCTGGGGCTTGGTACACTATATTTGAAGCATTCAAGTCTATATTCTCCTGTGATATGGTTCCATACACAGCCCTGAAGCCAACTACTTCACGGAGGTCTAGCTTCCTAAGCAATGGAATTCTTGAGAATATTCTACCCCCAAAATTGTGCTGTAGATGAAGCGATGTGTATGTGTCACTCACAAATTCATAATAATCCAACTGTGTAAAACTGTTATAAAGGCTAAAATAAGTTTGGTTTCCCGGGATAGGATTCAACAAGCTTAGTGGTACGGCTCCTATGGTAGTACCGACCTCAACTGTTGAGAGCAAACGTCCCAACCCCCCAATGTTCCAAGGCTGTGTATAAAGCGCCTGCACCTTTTTATATTCAAAATCACCACCCATTACGCCCTTTAAACCATAACTGTACCCTGCATAAAACGACGGAAAGTCCCCATCATTGATAACAGTACGTTCCACCCCATAACCAGAGGTCTTCCTCCCAGGGGCGTATAAAAAGCCTAATTGTATTTCGGCCTGTTTCAATTCGCTTTTCACTTCTCCCGTGAAAACACCGTCTTCCATTACTTTATAATCGATACTGAAAGTATCGGTAGCAGATTTTAGGGTTCGGTAAGAGCCCGTGAGTCTTAAAATAAAGTTTTTCCAAGGTTCAATATCAAAACCTATTGTGCTGAGATTTATTCGTGACAGCCTATCATTAGCTCCCACAGAGAGCAATGAAGAAGAAGCTAAGCTTCGCCCCAGAACATCATTGCTATTGGTAAGACTGGCACCCGTTTGTTCCACATCGCGACGGTTACCGCCAAAAACAGTAAGTCTTGATTTTCTGTCCAACAACCATTTACCCGATATACCATATTTGAAACGTTCATCTTTAAACCCATAAGCTCCAAAACCTTCCAGTCGCCAAGGATCATTTTGACTAAAATAGGTCCTTCCTCCTAAACGAATACGCAAACCTTCTGCTTCATTGAAGCCGAAAATTGAAAATACCGGACCCACGTCAAAATTGTTAACCTCGTAATAACCACTGGCCAAAGTTGCGCCCACATTATAAAGCGCTTTAAAACGCCGAACTGTCTTTAATGTATCAAGCATTTTATAAACTCCCTTTTCATCCTTACTCAGCTTTTCCATTCGGTTCTTTTCCCAAAACTCATCCGGTCTATTGTACACTTCATATTGGTACGGATCCACCTGATCGCTGTAAAACTTTTTCCCTTTAGGAAGATTGAAGGAGTAATTATCATATAGGGTAGTGCGCTTTCCGTAAACTCCTTTCGCAGTTTCCTTTTTTTGAAAGCTGAAGTCACTCATAAAGTAATCTCGTGTAATCAAAAAGATAGAATCGTTCAATACGTCAAATTCCTGTTCTATATACACATCGCGCACCCAGTTTAAGTTGGCACTTTTTGAAGCTTGCAGATTTATTTCCTTAATAGCCCAAGTAGTATCATTTACCCAAAAATCACCCTTAAAGGTAAGCTCATTCTTTCGTCGAGGGTAGTATACAATATTATAACACCATTTATTGTCACGATAGGCGCTGTCGCGAAGCACATAGTTGTAAACGTCTATACCAGTTCGGGATAGTGGACTGGTAAATGCTTTATCAAAAAACTTCAAATAATTGTCGTAAACATCATATTCGCTGTAAAGATCTTTTACAAAAGCAATGAGGGTTTGGTTGTTTTCAAAACCAGAGTTTTTGTTTCCCTGTAATATTTCTTTTTCTTCATTCAGCAGATTGTCGCCATATACCTTTGAAGCTGCTTCGTTTATAAAAATTGGCAGGTAGGTATTTCCGGTAATATTTGAAGTGTCGGTCTGCTCAAAAACAAACTCCATTCCTTTAAAAATTCTACTTTTTATAAGCGCGCTGTCTATAGTATTAAGGTCAAACTCAAGTTTTTCGTATTTATCGTATTGGTACTGTTTAAATTTTTTAACGCCATTATCCCTTCGGTTTTCCCAAATTTTCCGAAGTATATCAATAGCTGGATTGTTCTTTTTTGAAGTTTTTCCGCTGTAAACAACCACTTCATCCAGTGCATCGGCACTCTCTTCCATAACCACTTCCATATTGTAAGTGCTTCGCGAAGTAAGCTCAACTTCTTTAGTTGCGTAGCCAATAAATGAAAATATAACTGACCTGTAAGTTTTATCGCTTTCCAAATAAAACCGCCCGTTTTCGTCAGAGATAGTTCCTTCCTGTGAATCCTTAAAAATTACGTTGGCAAAGGCAACCGGATAATCAGTAGCATCTTTAATAACACCGCTAACTTTGGTTTGGGCAAAAACCGAAGCCCCAATAACAATAAAAAAAGACAAAAAAAGGTACTTCATAAATTTATGGGACTGATATTTTTAGGGAATATAAAGTTAGTCTCTATAAAGAACTTTCTTTACAGCCTTAACAACATCTTCACTGTTAGGCAGCCATTCTTCCAATAAATTAGGAGAAAACGGCGCGGGTGTATCGGCAGTATTAATTTTTACGATAGGAGCGTCCAAATAATCAAAAATTCGGTTTTGAACCTGGTAAGTTATTTCAGTTGAAACGTTTCCGAAAGGCCAAGCTTCTTCCAAAATTACCAAACGGTTGGTTTTTTTGACTGATTCAAAAATGGCTTCATAATCCAAAGGACGGATGGTTCTTAAATCAATTATTTCACACTCAATACCTTCTTCAGCAAGGGCTTCAGCAGCTTTATATGCTTCTTTTATAATTTTTCCGAAAGAAACAACGGTTACATCATTTCCTTTTCTTTTAATATCGGCAACCCCAAGCGGAATTAAATATTCTCCTTCGGGCACTTCATCCTTATCGCCATACATTTGCTCGCTTTCCATAAAAATAACTGGATCGTCATCGCGGATGGCGCTTTTCAACAATCCTTTTGCATCAGCTGGATTACTTGGCACTACTACTTTCAGCCCCGGACAGTTTGCGTACCAGCTTTCAAAAGCCTGACTATGTGTTGCCGCAAGTTGACCGGCGGAAGCTGTTGGCCCACGGAAAACGATAGGGATATTAAACTGCCCACCGCTCATTTGGCGCATTTTGGCAGCATTGTTAATTATTTGATCAATGGCAACCAAAGAAAAGTTGAAGGTCATAAACTCTACAATTGGCCTATTGCCGTTCATGGCAGAGCCCACGGCAATACCTGAAAACCCCATTTCGGAAATTGGAGTATCAATAACCCGTTTTGCGCCAAACTCGTCGAGCATTCCCTTACTGGCTTTATAAGCCCCGTTATACTCGGCAACTTCTTCGCCCATTAAATATATAGATTCGTCGCGACGCATTTCTTCGCTCATCGCCTCGGCTATTGCCTCTCTGAATTGTAATGTCTTCATCTGTCTAAATTGAAATGTAAATAACTGAAATTTTTCAGGGATAGCAAAAATACTATAATTACCATCTGTTTAGGTATTATTTCTTCACTTTTAATCAAATTTTATTATGCGTGCATAACAAAAAAAGGAAATATATTCTTAACTTCGCACACGAGCAATTTGAAACCCTTTCAGTTTTTTTCAATTGCTGAAATCTACAATCCAAAAACACTTTTAAAGATGAAAATATTAGTCTGTATAAGTCACGTACCGGACACTACCTCGAAAATCAATTTTACCGATGGCGATACCAAGTTTGACACAAACGGGGTTCAATTCGTAATCAATCCAAACGACGAGTTTGGCCTTACCCGCGCCATGTGGTTTAAGGAAAAACAAGGCGCTACCGTACATGTGGTAAACGTGGGCGGTGCCGAAACCGAGCCTACACTTCGCAAGGCATTGGCAATTGGCGCCGATGAAGCAATTCGTGTAAACACTCCAGCAACCGATGGTTTTTCCGTTGCAAAACAGCTTGCAAATGTTGCAAAAGAAGGCGATTACGATTTGGTAATCGGAGGTCGAGAATCTATTGATTACAACGGCGGAATGGTTCCAGGAATGGTTGCCAAATTAATTGGCGCAAACTTCGTAAATACCTGCATCGGCCTTGAAATGGAAGGTGATACAGCCACTGCAATTCGCGAAATTGACGGCGGAAAGGAAACATTGAAAACGTCACTTCCGTTAGTAATCGGCGGCCAAAAAGGTTTGGTTGAAGAAAGCGATCTTCGCATCCCCAATATGCGCGGTATTATGCAGGCCCGCACAAAACCGTTGAACGTAAAAGACCCTGTGGATGCAAATGCCGAAACGAACACGGTGGCATTTCAAAAACCTGCCCCAAAAGGCGCAGTAAAGTTGGTTGACAGCGTAGATGAATTAATAAATCTTCTTCACAACGAAGCGAAGGTTATTTAAATTTCAAATTTTAAGCACCAAATTCCAACTTTGGAATTTGGGATTTTAGACTTGGAATTTTCGAATTAACTGACGATTCCAAATCTTAAGTATTAATTTCAAAATAATATTAAAATGATATTAGTTTATACAGAATCAGAAGAAGGAAAAATCAAAAAAATAGCTTTGGAAGCAGTTTCGTACGCCAAGGGAATTGCCGACCAAATGGGAACTTCGGTTACCGCGGTTAGCATTAATGCGAATGACGTTTCAGAATTGGGAAAATACGGCGCTTCAAAAGTTTTGCAGGTTTCCAATGACAAATTGAACAAATTCAATGGCGAAGCGTATGCAGATACAATTGGACAGGCCGCAAAAAACGAAGGCGCACAAGTTATCGTATTAACTTCCAGCGCAAACAGTAAGTTTTTAGCCCCTACTTTGGCGGTAAATCTTGAAGCCGGATATGTGGCAAACGTAATTTCACTTCCGGAAAGCACCTCACCGTTTAAGGTAGAGCACAGCGTTTTTACGAACAAGGCTTTTGCTACTACCGAAATCAAAACCGATATTAAAATAATAGGTTTGGGAAAAAATTCATACGGATTAAAGGAAAATGAAACTTCCGCCACAACCGAAGCCTTTTCACCGAATCTTGATGCGCACGATTTTGATATGGAAATTGTTTCCGTAGATAAAGCAACCGACAAAGTAACCATAGCCGATGCCGAAATAGTAGTTTCCGGCGGTCGTGGGCTTAAAGGTCCCGAAAATTGGGGAATGGTTGAAGACCTTGCACAAACATTGGGCGCAGCAACGGCTTGCTCAAAACCAGTGAGCGATATGGGCTGGAGACCCCACAGCGAGCACGTTGGGCAGACAGGAAAACCAGTTGCATCCAACCTTTACATTGCCATTGGTATTTCTGGTGCAATCCAGCATTTGGCTGGTATCAACGCTTCAAAAGTAAAAGTGGTAATAAACAATGATCCCGAAGCACCTTTCTTTAAGGCTGCAGATTATGGTATTGTTGGCGATGCTTTTGAAATTGTACCAAAACTCACCGAAAAATTAAAGGAATTTAAAGCACAGAACGCATAATTTTTTATTAATTTGTGCCCCGAAAAAGGGCTGTTTAGATAAGGAAACATCCAAATTTAAACAGCCTTTTTTTATTGTTTTTTTATTCGTTACTTTTATAATCAATTGTTTAACTGAACACAGCGTACTATATAACGACCACTGATTTTTGAAGAATGAGTTTAGTAAAACTTACCATAAAAGGAATATCTTACAGCCAAACGCAGAATGGCGCCTATGCCCTTATTTTGAACGAAGTGGACGGTGAACGTAAACTACCTATAGTAATTGGCGCTTTTGAGGCACAGTCCATCGCCATCGCGCTGGAAAAAGACATTACGCCACCACGACCGCTTACCCACGACCTTTTTAAAAACTTCGCAGACCGTTTTGAAATTGTGGTGAAACAGGTAATTATCCACAAACTCGTGGACGGAGTTTTTTATTCGAGCATCATTTGCGAACGTGATAAAATTGAGGAGATTATAGATGCTCGAACCAGCGACGCCATTGCATTGGCGCTTCGGTTTAAGGCGCCTATTTTTACGTATAAACATATTTTGGACAAGGCTGGTATCTATTTAAAAACATCTACTTCCAAAAAAGCACTGTCAAAAAAAGAAGAAGCGGTTATTGAAAATTTAATTCTTGGAGAGGATAAGGAATCTGTAAAGCCTTCAAGCGAAGATTACACTAAATTTAGTCTAAGCGAGTTAAATAAAATGTTGGAAGAATCAGTAAAAAATGAAAACTACGAAAAGGCAGCAAGCATACGTGATGAAATATCAAAAAGGGAGTAGTTTTAATATTTATTAAAAAATAAAATATAGTTTCCCTGAGCGAGCCTGTATGAAGCCAGTGCAAGTATTGAAGGGTTGGAGTTTAAAAAGAATATGCAAAAATTCACACTTGTAGCCATTGCGCTTTTTTTCATCGGAAACACTTTTGCACAAAGTATTGAGAAAACCTGGCAATTTTCAGAAGTAAAAGATGAAAGTGGCCTTTCCGTTTTAACCGTAAACCCTGAAAAAGATTTCCTTAAACTCGAAAACGGTGTTTTTGAATATCAGGTTGCCAATGATAGCTTAAAATCGGGCGGTGATTATATGTTTCAAAATAATTTATTGGTGCTGTTTTTCAATAATCCCACAGACAGCATCAGAAGATTTCGCGTAGAGAAAGTTACCGATAGCACCCTTTCCCTTTCTGAAAACAATTACAAATACCAGCTAAAAACACCAAGCACAGAAAATGCTTCGGCATTGGAAACGGTTACTAAAACTTCAGGAATAATTCCGAGTCAAGGTTTTTCAATGGAAAGCCTATGGCGTGGGGTTTTGGGCATGATTTCACTTTTGGTCATTGCTTTTCTTTTCAGCTCAAATAGAAGAGCAATTAACTGGAAAACCGTCGGAATTG
Source organism: Aequorivita sp. CRS11 (assembly GCF_059693805.1). Lineage (NCBI taxonomy): Bacteria > Pseudomonadati > Bacteroidota > Flavobacteriia > Flavobacteriales > Flavobacteriaceae > Aequorivita > Aequorivita sp. CRS11. The sequence goes on along the minus strand of NZ_JCATIG010000005.1, from coordinate 258,416 downwards.
GGTTAGCATTCCAGCTTTTGATTGCCATTGGAGTTTTGAAAGTAAATTTTATAAAAAGTGCTTTTGAAGGCGTGGGCCAACTGTTCGTAAACGTTTTGGATTATACCAAAGCAGGAAGTGAGTTCCTCTTTGGAGGGATGCTGGACATCAACTCTTTCGGTTTCATTTTTGCCTTTCAGGTTTTGCCAACCATTATATTTTTCTCTGCACTTACTTCTGTGCTTTTTTACTTCGGAATTATACAAGTGGTGGTAAAAGGAATGGGATGGCTGCTTACGAAGCTTTTAAATATTTCGGGAGCCGAAAGTTTGAGCGTTGCCGGAAACATTTTTTTGGGCCAAACCGAAGCCCCTCTTTTGATTAAAGCGTATTTGGAAAAAATGAACAAGAGCGAAATGCTACTTGTTATGATTGGCGGAATGGCCACGGTAGCGGGAGCGGTACTTGCTGCGTATATAGGCTTTTTGGGCGGTGACGACCCCGAACTTCGGTTGACATTTGCCAAACATCTTTTGGCAGCCTCTGTAATGGCAGCGCCTGGCGCCATCGTGATTTCTAAAATACTTTATCCACAGACTGAACCCATTAATACCGACGTAAAGGTTTCTTCAGAAAAAATTGGCTCCAACTTTTTGGATGCTATTGCTAACGGAACTACCGAAGGCCTAAAACTTGCTGTAAACGTGGGCGCCATGCTTTTGGTTTTTGTAGCTTTTATTGCAATGCTCAATGGAATATTAGGATGGTTTGGCGAAGTAACTTCAATCAATAGTTGGGTGGCTGAAAAATCTGCTTATGATAGTCTTTCTTTGGAAGCAATTTTGGGGACTGTATTCGCTCCTTTAATGTGGCTTATTGGCGTGGCAAAAGAAGATATGATGATGATGGGTCAATTATTGGGAATAAAGCTCGCAGCCAGTGAATTTGTAGGGTACATTCAGTTGGCAGAACTTAAAAACGTGACCAATGAGCTACACCTTAATTACGAAAAAAGCATCATAATGGCAACCTATATGCTGTGTGGGTTTGCGAATTTTGCATCCATCGGAATTCAGATTGGCGGTATAGGCTCTTTAGCACCTGGGCAACGAAAAACTCTTTCTAAATTTGGGATGAAAGCCTTGATTGGAGGGACTATTGCATCGTTAATATCTGCAACCATCGCGGGAATGATTATTGGCTAATAGCTCCTCACAACTGTTTTTACCCAGTCTGCAGCTTCCTCTATAGACTGAAAATAACTAAAGGCACCCGCAAAAAGACCTTGCTCCTCGATAGCTTCATTTTTAACTGCATTGTTATTTGAAACTATCGCTATGCCTACCACACTTTTAGATTTTATACTATTGTAAACCTCTGGGTTCACTCTTTTTGCCATTTCCCTATTAGAGACCACAACAGATTTTCGTCCCCTATAATGCGAATCGATGATTTCCACAAACTCTTCTGCCTCTTCATGATCATAAACTGATGCATTAAAGTGAAAAATTGCGTACAATGGATAACATTCCAATATACCCGTGGATAGCTGATATTTATTTTCCATATGTTTAAGGATTTCGATTTAAATTTAATCAAAATCTTAACACATCTGAGAATCGTTAATAACTTATTTAAAAGCAATTCCGAAATAATTTTAGCATCAACATCCCTATTAGTATTTTTAGACCAATAATTTATTTGCTCAAAAAAATGAAACAATATCACGACCTTCTTAAACATGTAATAAAAAAAGGCACTGTAAAAGAAGACCGCACGGGCACAGGCACCAAAAGTGTTTTCGGCTACCAAATGCGCTTTGATCTCAGTGAAGGTTTTCCCATGGTCACTACTAAAAAACTTCATCTTAAATCAATTGTTTATGAGCTTTTGTGGTTTTTGAACGGTGATACAAATATTAAGTATCTACAAGAAAAGGGTGTGCGCATTTGGAACGAATGGGCAGATGAAAATGGCAATCTTGGGCCCGTTTACGGTCACCAGTGGCGAAATTGGAACAGTGAGGAGATTGATCAGATTTCTGATATAGTTAAAACCCTAAAAACCAATCCTGATAGCCGCCGAATGCTTGTAAGCGCTTGGAACCCTAGTGTTTTGCCAGACACCTCAAAACCTTTTGCTGAAAACGTCGCTAATGGCAAAGCAGCGCTTCCACCCTGCCACGCCTTTTTTCAATTTTATGTAGCCGATGGAAAATTATCCTGCCAGCTTTACCAACGCAGTGCCGATATTTTCTTGGGCGTTCCTTTCAATATTGCATCGTATGCGCTTTTAACTTTAATGATGGCGCAGGTTTGTGGATACCAGCCTGGTGATTTTGTGCACACCTTTGGCGATGCCCATATTTACAGCAACCATTTTGAACAAGTTGAACTTCAATTATCGCGCAAACCGCGATCATTGCCAAAAATGTTGCTTAATCCAGAAGTAAAAGATATATTTGGCTTCACTTTTGATGACTTTACACTTGTAGATTACAATCCACACCCCCACATTAAAGGTGCTGTTGCCATATAACTTAAATTAAAACCCCAAGATGAAGAACTTATTTATTGCTTTATGCCTACTATTTACCACCACCATTTTTGCCCAGCAAGAGTGGGGAGATGTTCAAAAAAATACAGTTACCCTGAAAGAAATAGGCCCAGTTTGGCCCGGTTGTGAAAACGGTAGCGCTGCCGAACGCGATAATTGCTTCAACAATAAACTTGCAACGCACATTGCCAAAAACTTTAAATATCCACCAGAGGCTTACAAAAAGAACGAGCAGGGTAGAGTGATTGTCGAATTTATTATAAATGAGCAAGGTTTGGTTGAAGTAAAAAATGTATCTGGAGGATCAAAAGCACTACAGGACGAAGCTAAACGAAATATTATGGCAATCCCGAAAATGGCAAAACCCGGTATGATGGGCGGTAAGGCACGACCTATTAAATTTACGGTTCCTTTTACTTTTAAAACGGGAAAATAAGATGATGAAAAACATATTTCTAGCCTTAGTTCTAGTAATTATCTCGTCCACTTTATACGCTCAGGAAGAAACGGTAACCGAAGTTTCAGAATCCGAAATGACTACAGCTGATGTACCTTATGCCGTAATTGAAAATGTTCCTGTATATCCAGGGTGTGAAGGTAACGGCAATCAAGAATTGAAAAAATGCATGTCTACCAAAATTTCAGAATTTGTCAACCAGAATTTTGACATGAAAAAAATTGAGGCTTTAGATCTACCCCCTAAAGTTTATAGAACTTCAGTTCAATTTAAAATAGACAAAGAAGGTAAAGTTGTTGATGTTAGAGCACGTGCGCCGCATCCTGAGATTGAAAAAGAAGCAGTTCGCGTGGTAAGCAACCTTCCCCAAATGCAACCGGGAAAACAAAGAGGAATAGCGGTTGGAGTGCTATATTCACTTCCAATTATTTTCAAAGTTGAACCTCCAACAAAAGATGAAAAGAAAAAGAAAAAACAAAACTAGATAAAACTAGTTTAACAACTGTTTAACGCAAGTTAAATAGTCTTCAACAATTTTAATATTTATATTTAAAGTGTCGTCAAAAAAATGCGGCACTTTTTTTATGATTGCTACAGATACACTGGTTTCACTTTTTATAGAAACCCGCGAATATACCGAAACTATATGCCAACCGCTGGAAATTGAGGACTATGTAGTCCAGCCAATTGTGGACGTTTCCCCTCCAAAATGGCACTTGGGCCACACCACTTGGTTTTTTGAGGAATTCATTTTAAAGCCACACAAACCAAATTACCGATTGTTTCATGAAGACTTCGCATTTGTCTTCAACAGTTATTACGAAAATGTTGGGAAACGGGTACTTCGAACCGATCGCGGAAACCTTTCCCGACCCGGCGTGGCAAAGGTTTACGATTATCGACGCTACGTTACTAATGAAATGAAGGATTTTCTTTCTGAAGACGTTTCAAAAGATATAGAAGAAATTCTGTTAATAGGAATACATCACGAAAAACAACACCAAGAACTGCTTATAACAGACATAAAGTACATTTTGGGCAATAATCCCTTATTGCCAAAATACAATGATTCCTTTTTAGAAAACCCCCTCCAAAATTTTCAACAGGAATGGATTGAAATGAAGGAAGGTATTTATGAGATAGGCCATAAAAATTCCGACGAATTCTGCTATGACAATGAGTTGGGAAGGCACAAAGTATATCTTCACGACTATAAAATTTCAAACAAACTTGTTACGAATGCCGAATTCCTTGGATTTATTAAGGCCGTTGGCTACAAAGATTTCAATCTTTGGCATGCAGAAGGCTGGGAGTGGGTACAGCAAAACAATATTTCCCAACCTATGTATTGGCACAATATTGATGGCGAATGGCACCAATATACATTGAATGGACTTCAAAAATTAAATACTGATGCCCCACTTACACACATTTCCTATTATGAAGCTTTTGCCTTTGCGCAATGGAAAGGCTGCCGTTTGCCCGCAGAATTTGAATGGGAAGCTGCACAGGAAAATTTTAAATGGGGCACCCGTTGGGAGTGGACGGAGAGCGCGTATCTGCCGTACCCAGGCTACACAAAAGCACCCGGAGCCATTGGCGAGTACAACGGGAAATTTATGGTAAATCAAAAGGTGTTGCGCGGCGGTTCCGTGGCAACTGCTCCCAAACACACAAGACCTACGTACCGCAACTTTTTTCAAACCAACCTGCGGTGGCAATTCACTGGGTTAAGATTAGCAAAATAATTACGACTATCACCTTATGGCAACAACTACAGCAATCATATTAAACACAACTTTTAAAAAAGAAGTTTTTGAAGGCTTGAGCGCTTTCCCAAAATATATATCGTCAAAATATTTCTATGATCAAAAGGGCGATAAGCTTTTTCAGGATATTATGGCGATGCCTGAATATTATCTCACAGGATGCGAGTTTCAAATACTTTCTTCAAACACTGAAACCATTGGAGAGCTTTTCCGCGACCGCGAAAATGGTTTAGATTTAATTGAATTGGGACCGGGAGACGGAAAAAAAACAAAATTATTGTTGAAATACATGGCCGAAAACAATTTCAATTTTGTTTACAAGCCTATTGACATTAGCGCAAACGCCGTGGAATTACTTTCAAAAAATTTGTCCGAAGAAATGCCCTCGCTAAAAGTTGATGCAGAAGTAGGCGAATATTTTGAGGTTTTGGAAAGACTGAAAGGTTTCAATAAACGCAAAAAAGTAATTATGGTTTTAGGAAGCAATATTGGCAACCTTAAACACCCTAAAGCGATTGAATTTCTCTCAAAATTGAAAGACGCCATGCTTCCCGACGATTTGCTTTTTATGGGTTTTGACCAGAAAAAAAATCCTCAAACATTACTCGATGCGTACAATGATGAAGCTGGAATTACAGCTGCTTTCAACAAAAATGTTTTAACCCGAATAAACCGTGAACTCGACGGAAATTTTGAAGTTGAAAAATTCAAACATTGGGAAATGTACAATCCCGAGACAGGCACGGCCAAAAGTTTTTTGGTGGCTACAGAAGCTATGCAGGTAACTATCGAAAAACTACAGTTAACGGTAAATTTTGATAAATGGGAAACTATCCATACTGAAATTTCGCAGAAATACGATGATAAAACAGTGCAATGGCTTGCAGAAAAATCCGGTCTCGAAATTGAAACTTCCTTCACCGATGAAAAAGAGTATTATAAAAATTATGCCTTTAGAAAGTTGTGATGCAAGCTGCTGAACCTTAAACTTATAAAATATTAAATCTATCGATTTTTCAACATTTCGACTTTTCAACTCATCGAACCCATAATTTCAATAAGTTTTTGCAACTCCGCTTCGGTGTTGTAATAATGAAAACTTACACGAATGCCACCACCACGGGGCGAACAGATAATATTGTTTGCTTGTAACTTTTTAAATATTCTATTATCTCCTTTCAAATTATAAATTGATGAATGGTTTTTTCGAAATAGGGTATCATTTTTTAACAAATCCATTTCGGCAAAACGTTCTTTCGCATTTGCTGAGAGCGTAGCAATTTTTTGATGCAGATTTTCACGTCCCAGTTTTTGCTGAAACAACAGAGCCTGCTCCAAACTGCCATAGTTCAAAGTATCTTGATGGCCCGGTTCAAAATGTTTCATAAAAGCAGTTTCCGTTGCCAGACTTTCAAAGCGTTCAGCGGAATTGAAACCAATTGTCTTCGGAAAAATACGTTCGCGGGCAGCTTCCTTCACTATAATAAACCCAATGCCGTACCCCGCCGCAAGCCATTTATAGGCGCTCGCACCTAAAGCATCAATGGCGTTTTCGGCAAAACTGAAATTTTCCGTTCCCAAATATTGAGTGCCATCCGCAATCAAAAGCAGGTTTGGATGATAGCTTTTCAACTGCTTAAGAAATTCAAAATCTATCTTTATACCGTTTAGCCATTGCACAATGCTGAACATAAAAACATCCGGTTTGTGTTTTGCCACAGCTTCCTCAATATTTTGCTCCAAATTTTCATCAATTTCGGCATAGCAAACATCAAAATCACGGGTTTCAACAGGCCAATTTACGGAGGGATAATCATCTTTTAAAAGCAGTACTTTTTGTCCTTTCGGAAGTCCTTCCATAATTGTATTTATCGCAAAAGAAATATTCGGCACCAAAGCGGTCTCTTCCGCTGAAGCGTGAAAGAAATTGGAAACCGCTTGGCGAATTTGTTCAATATGTAGTTTGTGCTTATCGCGAAAAACACTCGCTTGGTTCATCAAGTCAAGGTCGTGCTGTCTGCGCCATTCAATAACAGGTTTGGGAATTACCCCATTTGACGCGGTATTTAGGTATGTACAAGATTCCAAAGCCGGAAAGTGTTTTCTTAATTCTTCCATAAGTAATGGCCAAAATGGCGAATTTTAGGTATTTTTACAATACTGGAATTTTCAGTGATTTTGAACTTCAACGAAAGTAACCAACTATGTTTTCAAAAACTAAAAAAACCGAAAGAATTGATGCCGAACAGCGCGAGCAGTACGAGTACGCCCGTCGCCGCATAAAACAGAAAAAAAACCTGATGCGCCATTTTATATTGTTTTTGGTGGGCTCGGTACTACTTATTATTATAAACCCAGTGTTGGGTTATGGCGAAAATTTCTTTATAAAGGATTGGTTTATTTGGGCTATTTTAATTTGGACTTTTATATTCCTCGTACATCTTTTCAACGTTTTTGTGATGAATAAATTTATGGACAAGGAATGGGAAGACCGCCAACTCGAAAAACTGAAAGCCCGCCAAGCCGAACGCATGGCCGAGCTTCAGAAAAAAGTGGATGCCGAACTGCAACTGCCCACAAACCCACCGGCCACTTCAAAAAAAAACGAGCTGAACAACCCGTTACCGCCAGACGTACAATGATTACAATGATTGCCGCCGCTGGCGAGAATAACGAACTGGGAAAGGATAACGACCTGCTTTGGCACTTGCCGGATGATTTTAAACGCTTCAAAAAACTCACCACCGGACATTACATCATTATGGGGCGAAAGACTTTTGAGTCGTTCCCGAAACCGCTTCCCAATAGAACTCATATAGTTATTACCCGAAACACTGATTACAGAAAAGAAGAAGCTGTGGTGGTTCACGATATTGAAAAGGCGTTGAAAATTTCAAAAGAAGATGCGCAGCCCTATATTATTGGTGGCGGCGAAATTTATAAATTGGGACTTCCCATTGCCGATAAAATTGAACTTACCCGCGTACATGGCACGTTTGCCGATGCCGACACTTTTTTTCCAGAGTTTTCAGAGGAGAAGTGGGAGCTTGTTTCCAAAGAAGAACATCCCAAGGACGAGAGACATAACTATTCCTTTACGTACGAAACTTGGGTGCGAAAATAATGAATTCCAAACCCCAAAGGTTTTTGAAACCTTTGGGGTTTTGCTTCCAAAAAAACTCTTTTGAAAACCATCTTAAAACATATTGCTTCCCAAAACAACTTCAACTGTCTCGATAGCAAACCCCTTTCGGGTGGCGATATCAACGAGGTTTTTCTTTTAAATTGTAGCGAAGAAAATTTTGTCGTCAAGATTAACAGTGCCTCAAAATTCCCAGCAATGTTTGAAGCGGAAGCAAGCGGATTGCGATTGCTGAAACAAAACAGTGGTTTTAAGATTCCAGCGGTGATTGCCAAAGGAATATATCAAAACACGGCCTATTTGATATTGGAATACATTTTCCCTGGAAATCCCTCAAAAAACTTTTTGGAAAAATTTGCCGAGGCGCTTGCGTGCCTGCACAAAACAACTGCCAAAAATTTTGGACTGGACCACGACAACTACATTGGCAGTCTTCCGCAGCAAAACAACTTTTGCAGTTCGGCTTCAGAATTTTATATCACGCAACGTTTGGAGCCACAGTTCAAAATGGCTGCAGACAACGGTTTTAATTTTAAAAACTTAGAGAAATTTTTTAAGAATATTTCGGAAGAAATCTCAAACGAGGCTCCAGCTTTAGTCCACGGCGATCTTTGGTATGGCAACTATATGGTTTCCGAAACTGGCAAGCCGGTTTTGATAGATCCAACCGTAGCCTTTGCACCGCGCGAAATGGATATTGCAATGATGAAATTGTTCGGTGGGTTTTCAGAAGAAATTTTCTCCAATTACAATGCTGCTTTTCCTTTAGGCGAAGGCTGGAAAGAAAGGCTTCCCCTTTGGCAATTATACTATTTGCTGGTACACCTCAACCTTTTCGGAAGTGGTTATTTATCGCAGGTCAATTCAGCAATAAAAAAATATTCATAGAATTAATCCTATTTTTGTATTTCTAAACCAATCGAAAATGAAAGCATATATATTTCCCGGACAAGGTGCCCAATTTACCGGAATGGGCAAGGATCTTTATGATAATTCCACGAAAGCGAAAGAACTTTTCCAACAAGCCAATGATATTTTGGGTTTCGACATTACTAAAATAATGTTTGAAGGTACAGCCGACGAACTGAAAGAAACCAAGGTTACCCAACCCGCTATTTTCCTTCACTCCACCATTTTGGCAGAAGTGATGGGAAATAAATTCCAGCCAGATATGGTTGCGGGACATTCCCTGGGAGAAATTTCAGCATTGGTGGCTAACAAAACTCTTGCTTTCAGCGATGGATTGCAATTAGTTTACAAACGTGCCTTGGCAATGCAGAAAGCCTGTGAACAAACGCCTTCAACAATGGCGGCTGTTTTGGGATTGGACGATCATTTGGTTGAAGAAATCTGCGCAAACACACCCGGAATTGTTGTTGCCGCAAATTATAACTGCCCCGGACAATTGGTAATTTCAGGAGATGTGGATGCCGTGGGAAAAGCTTGCGAAAGTTTAAAGGAAGCTGGCGCACGCAGAGCTTTGATACTGCCCGTTGGCGGTGCTTTCCACAGCCCGTTGATGGAACCTGCGCGGGAAGAGCTGGCGGCGGCCATTGAGGCAACAACTTTTACCGAACCTGCCTGCCCAATCTATCAAAACGTTTCCACCTTTGCGGTTACTGAGCCTTCGGAAATTAAGGAAAACCTTATTTTTCAATTGACCGCTCCGGTTAAATGGACACATAGTGTACAAAATATGATAAAAGATGGGGCAACAAAATTTATTGAAGTTGGTCCAGGCAATGTTTTGCAGGGGCTCGTGAAGAAAATTGATGCATCTGCAGAAACTGAAAAAGCGGAAGTATAATTTGATATTTTTATATAGTCTGTATTTGGATATTTGGCTTTTTAAATCACCACTTACTGACTTTTTTAAAGATTTTAAATAGAATATATAGAAAAACTAGAATTAATGTGAAAATAAAAAATTGCCAAAGGAGTAATCCAATGCTAAAATCATTCATAAATTTTTCCATCCATCAAATTTTATCAGTTTTACTTATCTAAATTCATTACGCCTATATTTCAAACTTATCATTTTTATAATATAATTCCAAATTTACCCTAAATTCAAAATATAAGTTTAAAAAAACACCGAACAGAAAATTCCGTTCGGTGTTTTTATTTCATTTAGTTTTCTATCTATGCGCTTATCCTACAATCTGCACAATCTTTCACCTCGCCATAATAGGTTTCGCGGTATTTATGTATGGTTTTAAAAGGAACTCTCAAAAAAGTTTTTTTAATGTAAATTACACTTGTGGTGAACATTCCCATCTTTTCTGTAAATCGTTTTTCTGTTTTTGTTTGTCGTTTCACTGAAACTAACTTCATAACTTTTGTTTATCGGTTTGCGGCAAAGAAACAAAGGCTTAGGGCCAATTCCAAATTATTAGCGTTAAACCTTTTATAAAAACTATTGTAATTTACTGATAATTAAATATTTCTGATTTTCCTTTCCCACTTCCACGCAGATTCAAGAGCGTCTTCCATCGTTTTTTCAGCTTTCCATCCCAATACTTTATTTGCCTTTTGAGTATCTGCATAAACGGCTATAACGTCTCCCGGTCTTCGATTCACAATTTTATAATTCAGCTTTTCGCCAGTTGTTTTTTTGAAGGAATTCACAACTTCCAAAACAGAACTTCCTCTACCTGTTCCCAGATTAAAAACCTCAAACTGGGTTGCATTTTTTGCAGAAAGCAATCGTTGCAACGCTATAACGTGTGCTTTAGCCAAATCCACAACATGAATATAATCGCGTACACAACTGCCATCTTCTGTAGGATAATCATCTCCAAAAACAGAAAGTTGTTCCCGTACCCCAGCCGCCGTTTGGGTTATAAACGGCACTAAATTCTGCGGCACTCCCGCCGGAAGCTCACCAATTTCTGCCGTTTTGTGTGCTCCAATGGGATTGAAGTACCGTAACGCAATCGATTTTAAAGCTGAAATAGAACATGTATCCTTTAATATTTCCTCACTGATTTGCTTTGTATTTCCGTAAGGCGAAGTAGCAGGCTTAACTGGCGCATCTTCAGTAATAGGAAGGGAATCCGGTTCACCATAAACCGTGCAGGACGAACTGAAAATAAAATTCTCAATTCCGTAAGCATTGCATTCCTGAAGCAGATAAATAAGCGTATTTAAATTGTTTTCGTAATAAAGCAATGGATTTTGAACGCTTTCGCCCACAGCCTTACTTGCCGCAAAATGGATAATTCCTTCAATGTCCTGATTTCTTTTAAAAAAATCAGAAACATCGGCTTTAATGCGCAGATCGAGCCGTTCAAATGTCGGGGCTGATTTAGTAATGTTTGTAATTCCTTCCAAAACATCCAAAGATGAATTGGATAGGTTATCGATAATTAAAACCTGATAACCAGAATTTTGAAGTTCAACAACTGTGTGCGAGCCTATGTAGCCCAAACCGCCGGTAACGAGTATTTTTTTCATTATTTGGTAACGAAATTTATAACAGTTTCTGTAATATAATCAATTTGCTCATCATCAAGCTCGGTGTGCATTGGCAGCGAAATCACTTCTTTCACCAATTGGTTTGTAACCGCAAAATCTTCCTCTTTGTAGCGTTCATCTCTGTAAGCTTTTTGAAGGTGCAATGGTATGGGGTAATACACCCCGCACGGAATTCCTTTTTCATTTAAATGATTTACCAGCGCGTCTCGGTCTGCTTTTAAAATTTTTAAAGTGTATTGATGAAAAACGTGACAGTCACAAACATCGCATATGGTTTGAGTGTTATCGCAAAAACCGGTTGGTGTAATTATATTTTCTATTCCGACGAAAGCTTCACTATATTTTCTAGCCGCATTTCTACGCGCAGCATTGTATTCATCCAAATATGGCAATTTTGCTCGAAGCACTGCCGCCTGGATGGAATCCAACCTGCTATTCACACCCACCACATCGTGATGGTAGCGCACATACATACCATGGTTTACAATACCGCGAATTATGTGGGCTAAATCATCATCGTTAGTGAATATTGCTCCTCCATCACCATAGCATCCCAAATTTTTTGATGGAAAAAAAGAAGTGGAAGCCACGTGCCCAATGGTTCCGGCTTTTTTTTTAGTACCATCTTTTGAAGTGTAATCGGCGCCAATACCTTGTGCGTTGTCCTCAATTACATACAGGTCGTGCTCTTTGGCAATAGCCATAATTTCATCCATATTTGCCGTAAGGCCGAAAAGATGCACGGGAACAATTGCCTTGGTTTTTGGCGTAATTGCTTTCTTAATCGCTTCAATATCTATATTGAAATTTATGGGATCCACATCTACCAACACAGGCGTTAACTGCAAAAGCGCAATAACCTCAACGGTTGCTGCAAATGTAAAATCGGCCGTAATCACCTCATCACCGGGCTTTAGTCCAAGCCCCATCATTGCAATTTGCAGAGCATCGGTACCGTTGGCACAGGGAATTACGTGCTTTACACCTAAATATTCCTCAAGCTCCTTTTGAAATTCGTGAACTTCGGGACCGTTTACAAAAGCGGTAGTTTCAATCACATTCATTATGGAACTATCCACGCGTTCCTTTATATTTTCATATTGACCTTTTAGGTCAACCATTTGTATTTTCTTCATGCTGCTGAAATAATATTGAATTCGGTAAAATTACAAAAATGATATTTGTTAAGGGTTAAGTTATAAGATTAGGTTTTGGTATTTGGTACTTGAAATTTGGTATTTTTGTTCGGTATGCACACCATCTACAATTTACTGATTCTCTTTGTCTCCTTTCTTTTGAAGATTATGGCGCTTTTCAGCAATAAAATGAAACTTTTTGTAAATGGCAGAAAGAACGTTTTTAAAACACTTCATCAAAAAATCTCCAGTACCGATAAAACCATATGGTTTCACTGCGCCTCGCTGGGTGAATTTGAGCAAGGCGTTCCAATTATGGAGGAAATAAAAAAACTAAAACCCGACCACAAAATAGTTGTCAGTTTTTTTTCGCCTTCAGGCTATGAAGTAAAGAAAAACACACCTTTGGCTGGTGCGGTAGTCTATTTACCGATGGACACAACCACAAACGCAAAAAAGTTTGTTACGGCAGTTCACCCTTCGCTTGCACTTTTTGTGAAATATGAATTTTGGCCCAATTATCTTTTTGAACTTCAGAAGAAGAACATTCCCACCCTATTAGTGTCGGGTGTTTTCAGGGAAAGCCAAATCTTTTTTAAACCTTACGGAGGCTTTATGCGAAGGGCATTAGCTAGTTTTGATCATTTCTTTTTACAGGATAAGAATTCTGAAATGCTATTAAAAAGTATTGGTTTTAGCAATACCACCGTAAGTGGCGACACACGTTTTGACAGGGTTTCGCACCAAATTGAAATGGACAACACCCTAAAATTTGCAGAGGATTTCAAAGGAAATTCGCTCTGTGTGGTTTGCGGAAGCACCTGGTTCGAAGATGAAGCCGTACTTCTGGATTATATAAATTCCGCTCCCGAAAACGTAAAATTCATCATTGCTCCCCATAAAATAGAAGCAGATAAAATCGAGGATTTCACAAAAAAGATTGTCAAAAAAACGGTGCTTCATTCCAGTATAGACGAAGTGAACATATCAGATTATTCTGTTTTGATAATTGACTGTATCGGCTTGTTGAGCAAATTATACAGCTATGCAGACATAGCGTATGTAGGCGGGGCGATGGGCAAAACGGGGCTTCATAATATTTTGGAACCTGCCACTTTTGGGGTGCCCATAGTTATAGGAAAGAATTTTAATGAATTCCCAGAGGCGAAAAGACTTCGGGATTTAGCAGGTTTGTTTTCAATTTCAAACGCTGCGGAATGTACCGAAATTCTTAACAAATTAATTCTAAATGATTCGCTTCGAAATAAAACAGGGATGATTGCTGGGCATTTTGTCAATAAAAACACAGGCGCAACCAAAAAAATAATTGATTACCTTAAGGCAGATTGAAAACACTTAAAACTGATATTTTTAAGAAAATCAATTCATTTTTAAAATACATTTCACTGAATTAATACTATTTTCACAATTTTTAGTATATAATTATACATTTCACAATTTTAAAAAGCTAGCTTTGTTTTAACAATTAAAAACAATCTAATTATGAAAAAACTTTTTATTGTATTAGCATTAGTTTCACTAGCCTTTGGTTCGTGTCGTGAGCAAAAGACCGAAACCAAGGAAGTAATCAGAGAAGTTGAAGTTGAAGTTGAACCAGAAACTTCTGATGAAAATGAGGGAATACTTGAAAGGGCTGCTAAAGAAGTGGACAAAGAGGTAAATGAAGAAATTGACAAGAAAATTGAAGACATCGGCAACGATGATTAAAATAAAACATTAACCATAAAACTCTATATTATGAAAAAATTAATTTTAATACTAGCGCTGACTTTCACCTTTGGCACAACGTTCACTTCCTGTCGCGAAAATAAAAAAGCCGACGATGTTGAAGATGTAGTTGATGATGTTAATGATGCTATGGACGATGTAGAAGATGAGGTGAAAGACATGACCGACGATGATGCCACAGACCCAGTAGAAAACACCATTCAGGAAGGGGTTAATGAAATTCAAGAAAATACCGGTACCGGTGGAACAGATGATATTTAAACGAAATCTTTAAAACAGCCTAATTAACTTTTAAAATCAACAAATATGAAAAAAGTAGCATTATTTATTTTGAGCACAGCTTTTATAGCTGCCAGTTTTACTTCTTGTCGTGAAAACAAAGAAGAAGTAACTGAAGAAGAAGCAATCATCCAAGAAATGCAGGATGAGGGTGCTGATGTGAAAATTAAAGAAGACGGCGGCGATACCAAAATAAAAATGGAAACCGATGAAAAGGAAGTAAAAATTAAAAAAGATGAAGATGGGGACACTAAGATAAAGATTGACGAAAATAATTAACCCCCAATTTTAAAAAACATAAAAAAACCGACTCTTTCAGTCGGTTTTTTTGTCTACAGTATCCCTCATTTGAGCTTTTAGTTCTTCCATAGATTGTTGTAATTGACGGAGTAAATTACTCTCCGAAGGTTCATCGACCCCAAAAGTCAACTTACTGTTTACCATCCAGAGCTCCTGAATATCCGTCACTTTCACATCTATTGGCAAATATTCATTATTTGAGGAAATAAGCCGTAGGCTTTGGGGGTTATTTGGAATTTTCTGAAGTTTTTTCACCAAAACCGAATCCCTGAGCACGACAATATAAATCTTACTATCAGTCGCCTCATTTATACTCGGTACAGCACGGCCCAACACCCACTCATTCGGTTTTATGTTTGGCAACATACTGTCTCCCTCTACTTGAAAACCGCGATAAGACGCATTTCTGTATTCAGGTAAAGGTATATTGAAAGCGGGTAAGGTTTGGTACCAACCTGTGTCGTGGATGTTATTGGGGTATCCTGCCGCTGCCTTCTGGTTTACCAATAAAATACTATCATTTCCCGTGGAATCTATTGTCAAAACTTTCGGACTTACATCACCACGCGAAGTGTCTATATATTTTTCAAAACTTTTACCGTAAATCCATAAGGGATTGATATTGAATTGGGCCATAAGCTCCATAACCACTTTTCCAGTTATTTTGGTCTTGCCTCTTTCAATATCAGCCGTAGTAGCGCCAATATCGAGCAATTCTGCGAAAGATTGCTGGGTATGCCTAAGTTCTTCACGCAATTTCTTAAATCGTTGCGCTTCAATGGGTAGCTGTGTTTTCATACCCAAATATATAATATTTTGGAAAATATCCAAATAAAATTTTGGACTATATCCATATAATTTGGAATATTTCCTTATTTTTGGCAATACTCCAAATTTTGCTATGGATTTTAATCGAATAAATGAAAAACTCAGCATTTTAGCCGATGCCGCAAAGTATGATGTTTCCTGTTCCTCAAGCGGAAGCAAGAGACAAAATAAAAACAACGGCCTGGGCAATAGTAGCGGAATGGGCATCTGCCATAGCTACACGGAAGACGGTAGATGCGTTTCGCTGTTAAAAATTCTGCTTACCAATCATTGCATTTTTGATTGTGCCTATTGCGTAACTCGAAAAAGTAATGATATAAGGCGCGCAGCTTTTAAGGTACAGGAGGTTGTGGATTTGACAATTAATTTTTACAGGCGCAATTACATTGAGGGCCTTTTTTTAAGCAGCGGAATTTTTAAAAACTCAGATTATACCATGGAACGTTTGATTGCGGTTGCAAAAAAGTTGCGTGAGGAAGAGAATTTTAATGGATATATTCACTTAAAGTCCATTCCTGGTGCAAGCGATGAATTGATGCGGGAAGCTGGCCTGTATGCAGATCGTCTTTCGATAAATATTGAAATTCCCACAGAAAAAGGTTTGAAATTACTTGCGCCGGAAAAGAACAAAAAAGATTTTATAAAACCTATGGAAAAGGTGAAGAATGAAATCATTCAATATAAAAATGAAAAAAAACTTTTGAAAAAAGTCCCTCTCTATGCCCCGGCGGGTCAAAGCACCCAAATGATTGTGGGCGCAAGCGGTGAAAGCGACGCTGAAATAATGTACACTTCAGCTTTTTTTTATAAATCATTTAATCTTAAAAGGGTTTATTACTCCGGCTACGTTCCCATAAGCTATGACAATCGCTTACCCTCTATCGGCACTGCGGTTCCGCTTTTACGTGAAAATAGACTTTACCAAACAGATTGGCTCCTTCGGTTTTATGGTTTTGATGTACGTGAATTGCTGAATACCGAATATCCAAATCTGGAATCGGATATAGACCCCAAGTTAAGCTGGGCATTGCGCAATTTAGACCAATTTCCAATTGATATAAACAAGGCAGATATGCGTATGTTACTTCGCGTACCGGGCCTTGGGGTAAAATCGGTCCATAAAATTATTGGTGCACGCAGATATCGAAAACTTAATTGGGAAAACCTTAAATCAATTGGCGCCGCACTGAATAGGGCAAAATACTTCATAACCTGTGATTCCAGAATTTTTGAAGGAAAAGATAGAACAGCCGCACAATTAAAAGGATTGATAATGAATAGCTCCGAAAGCAAATTCAGAAAAGAACTAAGTACCCAGCTGAATTTGTTTGATAATCAAAGTTTACTGCCCAAATGAAAACCATTTTGATTTATGACGGGAGTTTCGATGGGCTTCTTTCCGCTATCTTTTATGTTTTTGAGTTCAAGCTAACAAATGTTTGCATTAAAAAGCGAGAGCACTCACAACAAAATTTCTTTGATGCTGAAGAAGAAATTATAACCGATAAAATAAAAGCAACACGCGTTTGGAAAGGGCTTTCAAAAAAACTTTCGGCAAGAGGGATGCAAAAAATCTACAAAGCTTTCTTGAGTGAAATTCCAACAATTGAAACTGCCATATTAAACTTTATAAAACGTACGTTTTCTTCTGAAGTTCCTATTGAAAATGATTACAGTGACCCATCAATCCTTGAAATAGAAAAAGTTGCAAAAAAAGTAGATCGTGAAAAACACAGAATGGATGCCTTTGTGCGCTTTCGACTAACCAATGACGGTATTTATTTTGCGACCATAGAACCAGATTTCAATGTTTTACCACTGAATACAGCACATTTCAAAAAAAGATATGCAGACCAAAAGTGGCTAATTTATGATCTGAAACGCAAGTATGGTATTTACTACAATCTTCAAAATGTAGCGATGGTTGAGTTGGAAATTTCGTCCGAAGTGAACAACACATCCAAAGCTCTCACGTATTTTACAGTTGACGAAATAAATTTTCAGGAACTGTGGGGCATTTACTTTAAAAACAGTAATATACCTTCCCGAAAGAATATGCGTTTGCATATAAAACATATTCCGAAAAGGTATTGGAAATATTTACCCGAAAAAAAGCTTTGAATTAATTTTTTAATTACTTTTGCACACTATTAATCACTAATCTATTTCAACAATGAAAAAATTATTTTTATCACTTGCCGCTCTTGCATTGGTTGCTTCAGTTTACTCTTGCAGAGATACTAAAACTGAGGAAAACGCAGAAGAGACTGCTGAAACTATGATGGACAACGCTGAGGAGTCTATTGAAGAAGCTGGTGACGCTGTAGAAGAAGCTGCTGAGGAAACTGGTGACGCTATCGAGAATGCTGCTGATGAAACTGAAGAAGCTGTAAAAGACGCTACTGACGGTCAATAAGCATTTTTTGCTAAAAAAATGAAAAGCCCTTTCAAATTTGAAAGGGCTTTTTTATTTTGCATTCACAATTACATCAGATATGCTAGAAACCATAATAGAAAAATTCAGAAAAGTTTCCTTTATGGAATTGTGCATTTACAGCACACTCTATTTAATGACAGGCATTGTAATGAATAGTATAGGAATTTATTTTGAAATTGTTCGATTTGAGAATTGGTGGCAAATAATTACTTGTTATGCTATGTATATGGTGCCTGTGTCAATACTGATAAAAGAGTATTCGTTTTTCAACCAGTATTGTTATGGCCTTTTAGCAATAGGTTTATTAGAACTTTGCGGCTATACATTTCAAACCTCCTATGTATATCCCAACAACCTGCTGTCGCAATTGTTCACCCCATATAATGTAACCTTGGCCATGACATTATTTTTTGCCGTTTACTTCCCCTTGGGTAATATGCTAGTAAATTATATCTGCAAAAAATTCACCCCACAAAAAAAGCTCCTTCAGTAACGAAGAAGCTTTTAAGTACTCGAGGCGGGACTTGAACCCGCACGACCAAATGGTCACAGGATTTTAAGTCCGGCGTGTCTACCAATTCCACCACTCGAGCAGTTGTTTTATACAACTCGGACTTAACAAAAAATGCCGAATTGCATCGGCATTCAAGGTTGAGCGAAAAACGGGATTCGAACCCGCGACCTCCACCTTGGCAAGGTGGCGCTCTACCAACTGAGCTATTTTCGCAAAAAATTTAATGAACGTTGCTTCCTATTGAAAGCGGGAGCAAATTTAAAAATTTTACTTCAAAAGCAAAGTCTTTTTTAATAAATTATTACTGAATTTTATTTTTTCAATTTTACTGCTGCATTCCGTTGCAACATGCGCCGAATTTCGTTGAGTTTCATCAAAGCCTCTACTGGCGTAAGTGTATCAATATCAATGTCTAAAATCTCTTCGCGAAGTTCTTCCAGTAGCGGATCGTCGAGTTTGAAAAAGCTCAATTGCATTTCTTCTTTGGAAACTGCTTTCATTTCTTCGGTCAATTCTTCGGAAGCATGGCTCTTTTCAAGCCTTTTCAATATTTTATTTGCTCTTTGAAGCACTGCTTGCGGCATTCCGGCCATTTTTGCAACGTGTATTCCGAAGCTGTGGTGGCTTCCGCCGGGAACCAGTTTCCGAAGAAAAAGTACGGTATTCTTCAATTCCTTTACCGAAACATTGTAGTTTTTTATTCGCGGAAATGTTTCCGTCATTTCATTCAGTTCGTGATAATGGGTGGCAAAAAGCGTTTTGCCACGGGTAGGGTGCTCGTGCAGATATTCACTGATGGCCCAAGCGATTGAAATTCCGTCGTAAGTACTGGTTCCACGGCCTATTTCATCTAAAAGAATCAAACTCCGTTCCGAAAGATTGTTCAGAATACTTGCCGTTTCATTCATTTCAACCATAAAAGTAGATTCACCCATCGAAATATTATCGCTAGCTCCTACCCGTGTAAAAATTTTATCAACACAACCCATTCTTACGGCTGAAGCAGGAACAAAACTGCCCATCTGCGCCAAAAGTACAATTAAAGCCGTTTGCCGAAGAATGGCAGATTTACCACTCATGTTGGGCCCGGTAATCATAATAATTTGCTGATTTTCACGATCGAGAAAAACATCGTTTGCAATATAGGGTGCATCGGGCGGAAGTTGTTTTTCAATTACTGGATGGCGGCCTTCTTTAATATCTAAATCAAAAGTTTCGTCTAAAAGTGGACGCGTGTAATTCGCTTCTTTCGCCTGTGTTGCGAAGGAACAAAGGCAATCCACCTGCGCAATCAAGGCCGCATTTTGCTGCACAGAACCAATAAACTGAAGCATCCACTCCACCAGTTTCGCGAAAATCTCTTGTTCCAAAGCGAGAATTTTTTCCTCGGCGCCAAGAATTTTTGTTTCGTATTCCTTTAATTCTTCCGTAATATATCTCTCGGCGCTTACGAGTGTCTGCTTGCGGATCCATTCCGGCGGAACCTTGTCTTTATGTGTGTTTCGGACTTCAATATAATATCCAAAAACGTTGTTCGAAGCTATTTTAAGTGAAGAAATTCCTGTGCGTTTGGTTTCGCGTTCCAGCATTTCATCCAAATATTCCTTTCCGTTGGCTGAAATATTCCGGAGCTCGTCAAGTGTTTCCGAAAAACCTTCAGCGATGGAATTTCCTTTTAAAATATTTACGGGCGCTTCCTCAAAAAGTGTTTCTTTTATTTTGTTCCGAAGCAATTCGCAATCGTGCAATTGTTCGCCAATAATTTTAAGCGATTCGTTTTTTGAATTTATAGCGAGTGCTTTTATGGGAACAACGGCCTCCAAAGAATTTTTAAGCTGAACCACTTCGCGCGGGTTCACTTTTCCGGTTGCAACTTTTGAAATGAGTCGCTCCAAATCGCCGATGCGTTTTGTGTATTGTTGGGTTTTTTCTAAAGTGATAGGATTGTCTAAAAGAAAACTCACAACTTCGTGACGACGATTTATTTTTTCTGCATTTTTAAGCGGAAGCGCCATCCACCGTTTTAAAAGCCGCCCGCCCATTGGTGAAATGGTTTTGTCTATCACATCCAAAAGCGTCACCGCATTTTGCTGATTGGAATGGTACAATTCCAAATTGCGAATGGTAAAACGGTCCATCCAAACGTATTCATCTTCGGCAATGCGCGACAAGCGGGAAATATGCTGCAGCTTTGTGTGACGCGTTTCACTCAAATAATGAAGCGCGGCACCAGCCGCGATAATACCTTCTTCCAAATGATCTACACCGAAACCCTTCAGATTTTTTGTGTCGAAATGTTTTGTGAGCGTTTCAAAAGCATAATCAGTTTGAAAAATCCAATCTTCCAAGTGAAAAACGTGGTAATTATTGCCAAAAGTTTCAGAAAAAAGCTTTCGCTTCTGTTTTGAAAAAAGCACTTCCGACGGATTGAAATTCTGCAGTAATTTATCCACATATTCCGCAGAACCTTCCGAAACCAAAAACTCACCCGTGGAAACATCCAAAAACGAAACGCCCAAAGCCTTTGAACCAAAATGAACCGCCGCCAAAAAGTTGTTCGATTTCGATTTTAAAATATCATCGTTAAAAGCAACGCCCGGCGTGACCAATTCAGTAACGCCACGCTTTACGATGGTTTTGGTCATTTTTGGATCTTCCAGTTGGTCGCAAATAGCAACCCTACAACCTGCCATTACCAGTTTTGGCAAATACGTATTCAGGGAGTGATGCGGAAAACCAGCGAGCTCCACATTATCGCCCCCGTTATTTCTGGCCGTAAGGGTGATGTTCAAAATTCCCGCAGCGCGGATAGCATCTTCCCCAAAAGTTTCGTAAAAATCGCCCACGCGAAAAAGCAACAAAGCATCAGGATACTTGGCTTTAATCGTGTTGTACTGCTTAATCAACGGGGTTTCCTTCTTCGCCATAACTCAGAAAATTCTTTAATCGATAAATGTAACTAAAATGCTGTTTTTTTTAAAATGAAGTGATTAGGATTTATTGGGTTTTATCAACAATTGACTTCACTTTTAGCCAGCTAACGATTAACTTTGCCGCCTATGAAAAATCGAAAACTGAAAAATAGCGAACTGGACCGCATCAATCCCGAAGAATATAAAGCTTCGAAAAAAACGCCGCTCATAATTATTCTCGATAATATTCGCAGTTTAAATAACATTGGTTCTGTTTTTCGCACGGCGGATGCTTTTTTGGTGAAGAAAATCTACCTCTGCGGTATCACTGCGCAGCCACCTCACAAAGACATCCAAAAAACGGCTTTGGGGGCAACGGATAGCGTGGAATGGGAATATGCCGAAAATGTTATGGAGGTGGTTTCGAAATTACAAAATGAAGGTGTGTTTGTAGCTTCCATCGAGCAGGCAGAACTCGCTGTAAACCTGGATGATTTTTCAGTTCAAAAAGAAATGACTTACGCTATTATTTTTGGGAATGAAGTAAAAGGTGTACAACAAAAAGTAGTTACTGCTAGCGATGCGGTGATTGAAATTCCGCAGTACGGCACCAAACATTCATTGAATATTTCGGTAAGCGTGGGCGTTGTGGTTTGGGATCTTTTCACAAAACTGAAAAACCAATAACCTCCAATTTCCAATTCTAGGAAAAACGGTTTAACAGTAATTCCACATCAATTAGAACAATACTAAAAACACCGATGACGATGGCAAATTTCAAAATATTGTGCAAAACCATATAGTGAATTTTGTTTTTTGAATACCACAAAACTATGAGAAAAACAGCCAGTCCGGCAATGCTTGCGTAAAAATAATAATCCATATAGCCTATTTCTTCCTTAAACTTGGTAATCAGCAAAATGGTTGGAACCAAGGTTAAAACACTTAAAAGTGTGAGCATCCTTTTTGAAGTTTTTTCGCCGTAAACCACTGGAATTGTTTTATAGCCATGGGTGAGATCGCCTTTTAGGTTTTCGAGGTCTTTCACCAATTCGCGCATAGAGATAAGCAGGAAAAGGAAAGTGGCGTGCACAAAAACTACAATGTCAAAATTTGCATAATATACGAAAATGGCAAAGAAGGGAACTACCGCGAGAACAGCCGCCGTAATGTTGCCAATGAAAGGATACTTTTTTAATTTGTGCGAATAGAACCAAAGAAAAAAGATATAAATCGAAAAAAACAAAACTGCCCTAAATGAAACATAACTCGCAAAAATGACCGACAAAAAGTTGAGCACAAAATAGGCCGAAAGTTTGGTACGCTGACTCACAAGCTTGTCAAGCATGGTTTTACGCGGACGGTTTATTAAATCCTTTTCACTGTCGTAAAAACTGTTTATAATGTAACCACCAGCTATTGCAGAAGAAGATGCCAAAACGAGCATCAACAAGTTTACATCAAAAAGAACCTGCCGTACCGGCAAATCTGGCGCTAATATATAGATGCTGGTAAGGTATTGAGCGATTACAATAATTAGAATATTATAACCACGAACCACAGAAAACAGGCTAAAAAACTTTAAAAGGAAGAGTTTTTGTTTTCTATTGAGCATTTTTTTAGAGACAAGTATTTAGTTTTTACTGTTTGGATATGCACTTTCCTACTTCATCAGAAACATCTTTCGCTGAATCTTTATAAAGATGAATACCATCCGTAAAGGTAAACTTTGTATCGGAATTCATTAAATTTAAATATGGAACGGCTGCAGATTTAGCCAATTTGTCAATTTTTTCATCGAAATTAGGAAGCAGTCTTGCCTCAATCTCTGCAATCCTATCGTCTACAGGGAGTTTCACCAAATAAACCTTTCCGTGGTTTTTCAGTGTTTCAATCGTTTTTTTTAAATATTCAAATCGTGTTTGGGAAAACTTGTAGTTTTTCAATTTTGTTTTTTGCTCCTGAATATTTTCAGCAATTCTACTTTTCATTGAAGTGGAATCCATGGGCGGAAAAACCTCCAACCACCCATCGTCATGTACTTCCATTAGGGAAAAATTCATTAAAATCTTAATGTAGTTATCGCCATAACTATTCAATAGATACGAAATATTCGGCTTTGAACTAAAGGAAGACAGCTTGCCCATAAACGATTTTGATTCGCCGAACTGGTTTTCATCATTGGGGTCAATTCCATCACTGGAAATGCTCCACGGGTCTACCGTGATAATAAAAACACCATCTTTTGAATTTGGCCCCAGTTTCTTTTCAATGGCGCTGAGATAAGATGGACCAAAGGGACTATGCGCCACGGTAAAAGAAAAGTTATAAATGTCAGTTTCCAAATAAGGGTTTAGGACCTCCGGCATCAATCCCTGTGCTGCCTTTGAGCTTCCGAGTATAAGTGATGATTGTTTTGGCGTTGTGGTTCGGGAATAAAAAGGATCGCTCTTTCCGTCGGCTTGAAGAAAAACAAAGTAAACCGAAGCAATAATTGCAACGGAAAACAGAGTAGTTTCTATCAGAAATTTTTTCATCCCTCTTAAAATTGAAAATATATAAATGCCTGCTCCTTTCCGCCGAATAAAAAGAGGAACATAGCCAAACTATAGTAAAAAACATATTTTAAGGGCTTTGGCCAAGATTCCCCAAAGTTTTCAATGGCGTAATTTGTTTCCCTTCCCTTCCATTCAAACATCAAAAAAGCTACAATTAAAAGTGAAAGAACATACACTTTGTTCAACGCCAAAAAATTGGGCGCTTCAAAAATTGATTGCGAAAAAAGCAATGAAATATATTCAAAAGCGCTGCTGAGTGAATTGGCTCTAAAGAAAATCCAGGCAAAACAAGTAATCGTAAAGGTTAAAAGTATTTTGAAGAAATCTGATATACTTGGCAAAAATCTATCTTTTGCCACAACTTCTATATGCTGCCTGTTTCTTTTCAAAAGTAAAAGCGGAAGAAAGTACAGGGCATTGAGCGCACCCCAAAAAATAAAGGTCCAGTTGGCACCATGCCAAAACCCGCTTACAATAAAAATGATAAAAATATTACGGACTTTTAACCAATCGCTGCCACGACTGCCGCCCAAAGGAATATAAACATAGTCGCGAAACCAAGTGGAAAGCGAGATATGCCAACGCCTCCAAAACTCGGCAATATCCCTTGAAAAATATGGATATGAAAAATTCTTCATCAAATTGAAACCAAAAAGCCGGGCCGTCCCGATGGCAATGTCTGAATAACCAGAAAAGTCACCGTAAATCTGAAAGGCAAAAAACACTACCCCAATTGCAAGCGAACTCGCAGTATAATCCTGCGGATTGCTGAAGGCCAAATTCACAAACTGTGCACAATTATCGGCAATCACCATTTTTTTGAATAGTCCCCAAAGTATTTGGCGCAAACCATCCATTGCCATATAATAGTCAAACTTTCTTTTTTTGAAGAATTGCGGCAAAAGATTGGTAGCCCTCTCAATAGGCCCAGCAACCAATTGCGGAAAAAAGCTAACAAATGAAAAGAAAGCAATGAAGTTTTTTGTAGGTTCCATTTTACGTCTATAAACGTCTATGGAATAGCTCATTGTTTGAAATGTATAAAAGCTGATTCCCACGGGAAGAATAATATTCAAACGTGATGCTTCAAAAGAATAACCTAGGAGTGTAAATGCTTCTGCAAAACTTTCAGAAAAGAAGTTGAAATATTTAAAAAAGCCTAGAAAACCAAGGTTTACCAAAACACTCAGCATTAAAAGTGCTTTTCGTTTTTGGTGCTTTTCGGTTTTTGATAGGCCAATCCCCACAAAATAATCAACTGCAGAACTAAATACAATTAATGAGAGGAAACGCCAATCCCACCAGGCATAAAAAATATAGCTTGCAAGAAGTAAGAGAAAATTCTGAAGTTTTAAATTCTTATTGGCTACAAACCAATAGAGCAAAAAGACAATGGGCAGAAAGATTGCAAAATCAATGGAGTTGAAAAGCATGAAGCATCTTTAATTAATTTTGTGATTTCCTATAAAAGTAAAATTTAATAAGGTGTTTACCCAAAAACTTATTCTTTCAGAAATCTTTGTAACCCAACCTCGCCGTTAACTGTTCGTATTTTAATAAAATAAAGTCCTACCGTTAATCCTTTAACTTCAATTTTTGGATTGTCTGTATCTCGAGAAATTTGATTGGTTAAGATTAATTGTCCCAAACTGTTATATACCTCCACACTTGTCAACTGCTCTTGGGAAACGATATTTAAGAAATCTGATGAGGGATTTGGATAGATAGAGAAATCAAAAAAGCTTTGTTGTTCCAGTCCTAATATAAGGGAATTTTTAAACCATATTATTTCATTTGTCAATTCCATAATAGCAAAAATATCCACATCACCATCTGCGTCTACATCATCAGCATACACAAAATTGGTCCTATGGGCATCATCTTTTAAAATATTTTGTGTCCCAAAGTTTCCTAAACCGTCCAAATTTTCATACCACACGATTTTTTGATCATAATAGGATGCTGAAATTACATCCAGATCCCCATCTTTATCAATATCTGCCGAATAAGCCGTTATCGGGTAAATCAAATTTGATGTTATACTTTTTTCTGAGCTAAAGTTGCCTTGTCCATCTAAGTTTTCAAACCATATAACACTATTTTGATTTCTATTAGTGGCAACGATGTCCTTATCATTGTCACCATCAATATCTGCAGCTTCAACATAATATAAAATATCTAATGTGATTGATTGAGGAGAACCGAAAGTTCCATTTCCCAAGTTTTTTATCCAAGTTATCCCTTCTTCTCCAAATGTTCCTATGGATGAGCACAGAATATCAATTTTCCCATCGTTATCAATGTCAGTTAAATCCATAGAAATTGGAGCGAAACCATAAACACTGTATATTATATTTCTTGGGCCAAAGGTCCCATTTCCATCTAAATTTTCTTGATAAACTAATTCATAATCACCATAAGACGCATAAACAATATCTAAATCCCCGTCCCCATCCATGTCCGCCGCATTTATCTCATAAATTGATGGGCCTGTAATATCTTCATAAATAATATTCTTTGTGCCGAAATTTCCATTTCCATCTAAGTTTTCATGCCAAGCCACCATAAAATCTGTTGAGTACAGGACATCGACATCACCATCGTTATCCATATCAACTCCTTGAACACATTTTGCCCCAAAGTTTTTCTTTGATATTGTCCTTTGAATACCAAAATTTCCATTTCGACCATTTTTTTTATACCACGCAATTTCTCCATCTAAATAAGAGGCTGAAAGCACATCCAAAAAACCGTCGTTATCTAAATCAACTAAGTCTACATACCTGGGACTATCTACATTATATGTAAAAAAAATTTGTGGCCCAAAATTGCCTATTCCATCCATATTTTCGTGATAACCAATTCTGTCTTCTGAAGCAAATAGGATGTCGAAATCTCCGTCATTATCAACATCTGCATTATATACAGAAACAATAATTAAGGAATCGGCATTTACAGTCTGGGGTGGGCCAAAGTTGCCTATTCCGTCTATATTTTCATTCCAAACTATCGCAGGGTTAGAATCAGAATAATAACCTGATACTACATCAATATCCCCATCCCCATCAATATCTGATGGGAAAACCGCATAAAGACTTCTTATATAATCATTAATAATCTGTCTGACACCAAAACTTCCCATACCATCAATATTCTCATACCAAGAAACTCTTTCGCCTCCTGTGGAAAGTACATCTAGATCACCATCATCATCAATATCTACAGCATGAATATCACTATCGTTCCCAGAATTCGAAATTGTTCTTATAGATCCAAATTGTCCTTGAGAGTTCATATTTTCGTACCACCCAAGTGGACTATTGCTTCCTGCCCCTGACAAAACATCCATATCTCCATCGCCATCGATATCTGCAGCAAAAATTGCAATTACTGTTATTGCATTGTTATTGAGAATGTTTTCTGTACCATAAGTACCTAAACCATCCAAATTTTCATACCAAACTAATTTACCTCCATTTGGATTGGTGTAAGACGCTAAAATATCATTATCGCCATCGCCATCAAGATCAGCTGAAAAGATAGATCGGTATGCCATTGGCTCTTCTGCTATAACTATTTGGTCCCCAAAGTTTCCTAGTCCATCTATGTTTTCGTACCAAGCCACTTTGCCTTCATTAAAATTTCCAGATCCTGATACTACATCTATATCGCCATCGCCATCAATATCTATTGCAAATACAGAATTAGCGTCTGTTGCTTCTAAAGAAATTACTTGTTGGTTACCATAATTTCCTTGACCATTTAAATTTTCATACCAAGCAATTTTGTCATCAAATATTGAGGATGAAATCATATCAATGTCGCCATCACCATCTAAATCTGCACCAAATACCGAACTAGGATTATTTGTTGCATTATCATTTCCAATAACAATTTTTTCTACAAAGTCTATTTGACCATAACTATTTAGGAAAATGAAGGAGAGCAACAGTAATAATAATTTTCTTTTCATTTTTGGAAATTTAGAATTGAATAATGTTGCCAAAATACCAAATATTTATTAATTGAAAACAATTAATATTTAACCATCCGAAATGGTTTAAAGAAAAAAATATGTTGGAAAGAAATTTCTAAAAACTATAAACCACTTCCAGCTTATAATCTTTCAGTGCTTTGCGGGCTTTGTCAATATCTTCGGTAAAGCCAAGCATATAGCCTCCGCCGCCCGAACCACAAAGTTTTAGATAGTATGCATTGCTGTCAATTCCCTTCTTCCAAAGTTTGTGGAACTGCGCAGGAATCATTGGTTTAAAATTATCCAAAACAACTTTTGAAAGCTGCTTAATGTTTCCAAAAAGCGATTTCACATCACCCTGTAAAAAATCCTCAACACAGGCATCAGTATGTTTTACAAACTGGTCCTTTAGCATATTCCGAAATCCTTCCTGCTTCATATTCTCCATAAAAATCTGCACCATTGGCGCGGTTTCGCCAGTGCTTCCACTGTCCAATAAAAACACAGCGCCCTTTCCATTTTCAGTTTGCGAAGGTATGCCCGCAGGTTCTATATTATCTTTGGAATTGATTAATATAGGAAGGCTCAAATAACTGTTCAAAGGGTCCAGCCCAGAAGATTTGCCGTGGAAAAAAGATTCCATTTCCGCAAAAATAGCTTTTAATGTTAGTAATTTTTCGCGAGTTAGATTCTCAAGTACTGTAATTTTATCATTTGCGTATTTATCATAAATGGCGGCTACCAATGCCCCGCTGCTACCTACGCCGTAACCCTGTGGAATACTGCTATCAAAATACAATCCGTTTTCCACATCCTTTTTTAGGGCTTCCATATCAAAAGAAACCAGTTTTGGATTTTCGGTTTGAAGCGTTTCCAGATATTCCGCAAAGCGCTTAAGGCTTGCGTTAGACTTATGGGTAGAAACAGTATGGTGTTTATCAATTTTTAAGGCACCGTTATAAAAATTATACGGAATTGATAATCCTTTGGAATCCTTAATAATTCCATATTCACCGAAAAGTAAAATTTTTGAGTAAAACAGGGGGCCGCGCATAAGCTTAATTATTCTAACAATAAAATTACAGATTTTAGTTTTAAAACCTTGAATCTGTGGCAAAGATAACCATTTTAACAAATATATATTCAGAAATATTTGTGAATATATAGTATTAAACCGCACCAAGAAACTATAAATGAAGAGAGTAGCTTTTTTTGATGACATTTCAAAAAACTTCCCGATGTGAAGATATACTTACAAAATAGCTTTATTATGAAATCATCACCTCTCTTTCTGGCCATTGTTTCAATTTTTTTCGCTTCATGTTTTAATGGCGAAAAGCAAAATTACGATGAAGATGACAACTTCCAAGAATACTACAATGAAGAAATCACATCAGAAAATCATAGAAACAACAATAATCAAATTGCAAATAACGATGCCTTGAAATATTTTAACACTATTGATTCCCGAAACGGAATGGTAATGTCCCGCATTCCGTTTCCTGCATCTTGGCAGAAACAAAATGGCGGCCAGTACCTTTATACTGGGCCCAATGACATAAAAGTGCACGGCGAGCGCGGTGGCAGCTATATGTTTTCAAACGATCCGCAAATGAACCAAATGTATCAGCAGAGTGGGATGCAAGTGCAGCTTCCGAAATCCATCGATCAGGTAATAAACGAGGGGTTTATGGAATATGCCAACAAAATAAACCGCAAACTGGTACGAAAATACCCAATGCCACAGTTTGCCGCATGGGACAAACAGTTCGATGATCAATTGTATAAGAGCGTGCCTTCACAAAAAACTTTCAATGTTATGGGGCTAGAATGGCGTGATCCGGATGGGACTTCATTCTTAACCATTCTGCACCATTTTGTTTCCTACGATCAATATGGAGGATATTGGGGCATTACATATTCGGTATTGGAAGCTTCTGAAAGTGTTTTTGAAGATGCAAAAACACACTACATCAACGGTCTGTTAAACCAGCAGATAAATCCGCAATGGCTACAGGCCGTTAATCAAAAGGATATGCAAATTGCACAGCAGAGCAATGCCGCACACCAACAGCGAATGGCAAACATAAAATCTTTTGGCGACCAAAACACTGCCCGTTTTAACGACCGCATGGCCGCTATGGACCAGAACATGGCGAGCTGGCGTGCCAATCAAGCTGCAAGTGACCGCAGTCAGGAAAAATTTGTAGATTATATTCATGGAAATACAAACGTAAGCGACCCAAACACCGGACAGACCTATAAAGTTGAGGCAGGGGCCAACCAATACTGGATGAATAACCAGGGCGAATACATTAAAAGTGATAATTCACTCTATAATCCAAATCTAGATCAAAATATAAATAACCAGACCTGGACGGAATACGAAGAGCAAAACTGAACATTTAAAACGAAAAGTTAACCCACATAATACATCAACGGAAAATAAATTGTATCTTTCTTTACCATATCCCCGGACACTTTTTATTTTTTGAAGTATTATTCAATTATGGCACCTAAAAACCGGAGATTTTCTTTTGTCCTTCAACTGTTCTTCCTTTTTACATATTTTCTTGGATTTTCACAGGAGAAAAACTCTACCGTAAAGAAAATTCAAACCCTTATTGAACAGGATTCCTTGATACGGGCACGTGCGGAAGTAGTTGAAAATATTGCTTTCTATAAAGCCGAAAAGAACTATGACAGTTTGTATTCTTATATTCAGTTTGAAGGAAGTTTTAAATTGAACAGCGGCAACAAAAAACTCGCCGTAAAAAAAGCCGAAAATCTTACAGAAGAAATAAAAAAGTACGCCAGTCCACATTATGTGGTTGAAGCAATAACCGAACTGGGCTGGATATATGATGATGCCGGGAAGCACAAAGAGGCATATAAACTTCTTAAAACTGCAATTCCCTTTGCCCAAAAAAACACAGAACTCAATAACACCGATCTGGCAGGCCTTGAATATCGTCAAGGCTTTTACGCAGCAAAACTGGGCGATTTCCCCTTGGCAAAATCACATTACCTCAAAGCATTAAAACTGTTGCTAAAAACGGGGCAGAAGGACTATGTTTTTTTCAACCAAATTTACAATGCTCTTGGTGGAATGATGTGGCAGGAAGCAAAACTGGACAGCGCCAAATATTATTTTCAGGAAGCCGTAAATGTTCTCGAAAAAACAGACGAAACCGATATAATGAATCGGTATTATCGTCCCGCATTAGTAAAGATGAACCTTGCCGTGCTGTGGAATGCCTTGGGAAAAAATCAAGAAGCCATCGCCATTTCAGAAGAATCAATCGCCGGATTTCAGGAATATATTAATCGCTCCACAGATGAGGCGCGAACCTACAAGGCCAAGAGCCATCAATGCGTGGTAATAGACAATATGGCTGCATTTTACAACACCTTGGGAGAACATTCACGCGCACAGGAATTAATTGAGTATTCTTTTGAACAAAAGAAAAAACTTTTTGAGGAAAACGATATTAATATCATCATTTCAAACATCATTCTTGCGGAAGCAAAAACAGCCAGCCGTGATTTTGAAGGTGCCGCAGAAAATGCCGATACCGCTTTACAGCTTTTAAAAAGTAGCGGCAGTGCAGATTTGTATTGGGAAGCGGCCGCCCTCTCCACCCGGGCCACTATTTATGAACACGAGGAAGATGTAGAAAACGCAGCCCTTTTTTATGAGAAAGCAAGAATAGTCTATCAAAAAACGATGGGCACTACCTATACAAAGGATTTTTTAGACAATATTTTGGAGTATTCCCTATTTGCCGCCAAAAACGGAAAAAAGGAAAAAGCCCTTGCCTTGGCCAATGAAACTTATAATTTCACACACAACGGTGATTTCAAAAACACCATTCAGGAATTCTACCACATCATAAATCTAGCGCAGGTACATTATCTTTTAAAGGATTATATTGAAGCGGTAAAATATAGTAATGAAGCACTTGGCTTCAACATTTTGGGTGATGGAAGAAAAATAAGCACTACAGATTCCATTCTTAGCCAGTACAGAAAACCCCAAGCCTTATTGATAAATGCTGCTTCAAAATACTATTTGGCAGAAAACAGAAATCCTTTTCTTTTAAAAGAACTTTTGCAGCAAATTGAAGAAGGAATATCAATTCTAGACCAACGCAAAAAAATAATTACCAACCACGAAGATGTAACACTTCTACTAACAGAAAATGAGGAACTTCTAAATTTCGCTGAAAAGTTACGACTGGAACTCTTTGAAACCACCAAAGACCCACAATATTTAGACAAGCTTATTGCCCTTCATGAATCCAGTATATACAACCGCATACGCTCACGGTTAAACCTAAGGGACAATGTACGTTTTCAACACATTCCACCACAGGTATTAGAGCGCGAAAACATCTTAAAAAACAAAATGAGGTCTTCCTTAAATGATTCTGAAAACAGCAGTCTATCCTCCTTTTTTGAAGCTTCGGAAAACTGGGAACACTTTCTGGATTCGCTCAAGCATCATTTCCCCAAATATTATAAAATGCGTTACGCCACTTTGGAGGAATCCTTGAAGGATCTTCAACAAAAAATCCCTGAAAACACAACGGTTGTACGCTATATTTTTATCGAAAATAAATTGTACGCCTTTGTGGTTTCT
This sequence comes from Aequorivita sp. CRS11, assembly GCF_059693805.1. Taxonomy (NCBI): domain Bacteria; kingdom Pseudomonadati; phylum Bacteroidota; class Flavobacteriia; order Flavobacteriales; family Flavobacteriaceae; genus Aequorivita; species Aequorivita sp. CRS11. Next base: position 225,705 of record NZ_JCATIG010000005.1, on the reverse strand, counting down.
CGCTCAATAAAAAAAATGATGCGTTTAAATTACTCTTCGGTCAAAAACCACATTTCAACAATAAAAAATGATGAATTTTCCGTTGAAAAAACCAGACCGCTACTCTATGAACTCTATAGGGCGCTTTGGTTTCCTCTAGAAAAATATGTGCTTAGTCCAAAAGTAGTACTTGTACCGGACAGGGAACTGTTCAATCTAAGCTTTGAAACGCTTACTCCCAAACCGATAAAGAATTTTCAGGAAATGGCCACAAACAGTCTTTTGGCAAAATATGATATTTCATACAATTTCAGTTTGTTGCTCTATAAGGACAAAGGCAACGTAGCTGATTACTCTTCAGATTTTATCGCCTTTGCCCCAGGTTTCAACAAAAAGATGATGGATGAATACCAATTGGGCATTAAGGATTCAGTAAAACTGGACAAAACATATCTTACCCTTTTGCCGCAACCTTTTAGTGAGGAATTGGTAAAACAGTATTCCAAAATTTTCAACGGCCGTTATTTTGTGAATGAAAATGCAAGCAAGGATTTATTTATCAACCAAGCAAAGGAGCACAAAATAATTCACATAGGCACCCACGCAGAAAGCAATAACCTAAGCCCAGAATTAAGCCGACTTATATTTGCAAAAAAGGTTGAAGACAAAGAAAATTATGATGAAAACTCATTGTATTCCTATGAAATTTACAATATAGACCTTTCTTCAAACCTGGCCATTCTCACGGCCTGTGAAACCGGGAAACCCACTTATCAAGCAGGTGAAGGAATGATTTCATTGGCACATGCCTTTAATTATGCAGGAAGTGAAAGCATATTGACCAGTCTATGGGAAATTGATGAAGAATCGAGCGCTAAAATTGTAAAGCTATTTTATGATAATCTTTCCAAAGGAATGCCAAAAGATGAAGCCTTGCGCCAAGCAAAATTAAGTTATATTGAAACTGCCGAAGGCCGTACTGCCGCCCCTCAATATTGGGCAGGACTCGTTCTTATTGGCGATACCGCCCCAATAGATTTAAAAGCTCGCGTTGCTTGGTGGTGGTATTTGGCGGCTGGAATTGTAGCCCTCATACTTGTTTTGCTGCTAATAGGCAATAAAAAGGGAGAAACGAATTAGACCAGGATATTGGTAGCTCCCAAACCAACCTCATCTTCAATAAACTCACCATTTTTACAATACTGCAAAAGTTCCTTCTTAATGAAATGCAAAACGTTATCTTTTTCCAGCTTTGGATAAAGTACGTGCACATTGGCACCAGCATCCAGTGTAAAGCAAACCTTGCTACCCGTTTCATCCCGAAACTTCCAAATACGATTGATTATTTCTAAAGTATTCGGTTTCATCAATATGAAATAAGGCATAGAGGTCATCATCATTGCGTGCAATGACAAAGCCTCGCTTTCCACTATTTTAATAAATTCTGAAAGGTCTCCGTTTTTAAAAACCGGACGTAACTTTAAAAGATTTTCTTTTGCTTGCCTGAAGCGTTGTTCCGCAAAAGGATGGTCCAGCATCAAGTCGTGGCCTAAGGTGCTACTCACCTGTTTTTCGCCTTTATCCACTAAAAGAATTGTGTCCTGATAATCATTAAAATTTTGATGGACATCAAAAGGATATTTTATTCCAAAGCAATTGTTGCTGCCGTTAATTTCTGCATGTTCACCCCATACAATCAAAGGCCCCTCTACACTTCGGCAAGCACTGCCTGAGCCCAAACGTGCAAGAAAGGAAGCTTTTTCATTAAAATAATCAGTGGTAATGGCTGGCTGCATCTGTCTTTCCATATCCATTAAGCAAAGTGCCAAAGCACTCATCCCGCTGGCCGAAGATGCAATACCGCTACTGTGCGGAAAACTATTTGTTGTTTCAATTTTAAATTTGAAGTCTTTCAAGAACGGCAAATACACTTCTACCCTTTCAAAAAACTTTTGAATCTTCGGTTCAAAGGAAACTTCTCTTTTTCCATCGAGAAACACCTCAAATTCAAACCCTTCGGACTGTTTCTTTTCAAATGAAAGACAGGTCTGGGTATTGCTGTTTTGTAAGGTAAAACTAACGGATGGGTTCATCGGCATCTGTTCCCCATACTTTCCCCAATATTTCACCAATGCAATATTGCTAGGCGATTGCCAGCTAACTTTTCCTGATGATAATGCTTGGGTATAGTTACAAACAATAAATTTGTGTTGCGGCATAGTGATAGGGATAGATTACAAAAATAGAATTCTTTTTTGGTTTAAAACGATGACATAAGCAAAAGCTTTCGATGTGAATATACAAATGCTAAAGAAGGATCAACCACTTTAAGGATTATAAAACAATGATCTTTCAATAGCTTGTAAGGTTGAAAGCAACCGGAATGCCTTCTGAAATATGGAGGCATTTTTTTATCCTGAACAAAGCGAAGAAATCATTTCTATGATCGAAATATTTTTGCTAGCATCCGCTTTCCTTCTTCCCTCTTTCCTGATGACATTTCCCCAACCCTTCCGATATATCCATAGTAATCCTTAACAACCAAAAAAATGAAAACTTCAATTACACTTTTAGCATTACTTTTCTGCATCTTTGAATCTTATCCACAGGATCCAGCCATTATTTGGCAAAAAACTATTGGTGGGAGCGACACCGATTTTTCAACAGTATTTCAAGCCACCACAGATGGCGGCTACATACTTGGCGGCTATTCCACCAGCAACATTTCTGGTGAAAAAACCGAAAATAGCAACGGCCAGATTGATATTTGGATTGTAAAAGTTGACGATTCCGGAAATATTCAATGGCAAAACACCATCGGCGGCAGCGGCGACGACTTTCTTATTTCACTTCAACAAACAACTGATGGCGGCTATATTGTAGGCGCAGGATCAGACTCAAATATCTCTGGCGACAAAACCGAAAACTCCCGCGGAGGTTTGGATTATTGGTTATTAAGATTGGATGCTTCGGGCAATATCACTTGGCAAAAAACCTATGGCGGCAACCAACCAGAATTTGATACCTATATAGTAGAAACCGCAGATGGCGGCTATTTCGTGGGTGGTTATTCGGATAGTGATGTAAATGGGGATAAAACTGACCCTACCAACGGACAGCGCGACTTCTGGGCATTAAAACTGGATAGCAGCGGCAACCTAGTATGGCAGAACAGCATAGGTGGCAGTTTGGTTGATCGTCCACAAGCAGCGTTTCAAACCACTGATGGAGGTTTTATAATCGGAGGTTTTTCAAACTCCCCAAGCTCGGGCGATAAAACCGAAAACACTCGGGGCGGTAATGACTACTGGATTGTAAAACTAGACGCCAGCGGAACCTTGCAATGGAACCGCACCTTTGGCGGAAATGACAGTGATGTGTTTCGTGATATGATACAACTGGCAGATGGCGGATATCTTGTTGGCGGATATTCCAAATCAAATATTTCTGGAGACAAGACCGAAAACTCACAGGGCGATTATGATGCCTGGATCTTAAAACTGGACAGTAGCGGAAACATGCTTTGGCAAAACACTATCGGCGGCAGCGGCATTGATTACCCGCGCGATGTAATGCAACTGTCCGATGGCACCTTTATGGTTGCCTGCTGGAGTAGCAGCAACATAAGTGGCGATAAAACCCAAAACAGCAACGGCGGCTATGATTATTGGCTCTTAAAACTTAATTCCGCTGGCGGAATTATCTCCCAAAACTCCATCGGTGGTTCTGCCGATGAGAGCGGCTCTTACATTCTCCCCACTAATGATGGTAATTTTGCCATGTTCTGCTCTTCAGACTCAAACATCTCTGGCGACAAAAGTGAAAACAGCAGAGGCCTAGACGATTATTGGATATTTAAAACCACCCCAGCAATTCTTGGCGTTTCAAAAAATACTTTCGCTTCCTCCATCAGCGCCTACCCAAACCCTTCAAACGGTAAGTTCACCATAAACCTGGGGCAAAGATATTCAGAAACCAATGTCACCATAACCAATGTACTCGGGCAGCAAGTTTCTATTTCCAACTATACCAACACCCAAACCCTGGTTGTGGAAATCAATGCCGCGGCGGGACTCTATTTCGCAACCTTGAAAACTAACGATGGGAATCAAGCTACCCTAAAGATAGTCAAACAATAATTTTTTTAATCAATAATTAGTCAAATAAGAAAGCCCCAACTACAAGGGGCTTTCTTCATTCCTCTTTTTTCCATCATATTAACCTTCCGCTATTTAAAAAAGCATAAAAATTCCTATCTTCACAAAAGTTTAAAAACACAATAAATCAATTCATTAAAAAATATACTTATGAAAAATGCAATCATGCTATTCGTTCTCGCCCTTTTTGCCACTTCGGTACACAGCCAGTCGCTTACCCAAAAAGACCTCACCGGCACTTGGCTCGTGACGAATATTGAAAATAGCAGTAGCAACTTAAAAATGGCCACTGCAATGAAGAACGCCGTTATAAATCTTTATGCCGACAACAGTTTTGAAATAAAGGAAAAACAAGATGATGGAACCTATTCATATAAATCCACCACAAACAAAAATGCCACCTGGAGCTACAACCAAAGCACCCAAACCATAAGCACCACCCGCACAAAAATGACGCTTAAAGTTTCACAAAGCGGAAGCAAAACTTATTTTACAGATGCTGATAGCGGCCTTAAGTTTGAGGTCACTAAACCCATTTAGAAATAAATTCTGACTTTTTATATAAACCCCATTGCAAAATCCGTCAGGATGGTGCCTTGGGGTTTTTACATCCCACAACCTACCACTGTGACACTGAGTAGCTTCTCCAGAGTGGAGTCCAAGTGCACAACCCAAAGTGAAAAAGACTAAATTTTAATAGAAGAAACTTGAAACCAGCACACAGAAACCATAAATTTGCACCCGCTATAAAAAAGTTAGGAGCACCTTTTGAATAAGTATATTTTTTTTCTGTGGTTCGTTTTGTGCTGTATCCGGCTCGTCCCCGCACAAAACATTCAGGTAGATGCCACCACCTACACCCCCCAACAACTCGTTGAGGACGTCCTTATAGACAGCGGCTGCATCAGCAATGTACAGATTACCTCCACCACAAGCGGCGACTTCCCCGATGGCGATAAGAGCTTTGGTTATTTCAGCGCCAACGGCAGCAATTTCCCTTTTGAAAAAGGCATTGTAATGAGCACCGGCAAGCTACAAAACGTCCCCGGCCCCAATACAACCCTCAGTGATGACGATGCCCCCAATTGGCCCGGCGATACAGACCTGGAAGCTGCCCTCAATATCTCAAACACCACCAATGCTACAATCATCGAGTTCGATTTTGTCCCGAATGCAGACAATATACAGTTCCGCTACCTCTTCGCTTCCGAAGAATACCAACAAGGCGACCCCAACACCTGCATTTATAGCGATGCCTTCGCCTTTTTAATCAAGCCACTCGGCGGAAATTACACAAACATTGCCCTCGTTCCCGGCACAAACACCCCCGTACTCGTCACCACCGTCCATTCCGGCATCCCCGGAGCCTGTCCGCCCATAAACGAAACCTATTTTGAAGGCTGGAACGGCCCAAACGTGCCGATTAATTTCAACGGACAAACAAAGGTTCTCATCGCAGAAACTCCAGTAACTGTAAATCAAGCCTATCACATAAAACTTGTAATCGCAGATGAAGCCAATTACCGTTACGACTCCGCAGTTTTTTTGGAAGGCGGGAGTTTTAATATTGCAGCCAACCTAGGCCCAGACCGAAGCTTCGTAACAAACAACCCCCTTTGCGAAAACGAAACCTACATCCTCGATGCTACCCCACAAGGAACCTCTCCCTTAGGCTATAAGTGGTTCAAAGATGGCATAATCATCTCCGGCGAAACCACCGCTCAACTTATCGTTACCGCACCTGGCATTTACAAAGTGGAAGTAGACTATGGCAATTCCTGCATCGCAACCGATGAAGTCTTGATCGAGTACACAAGTCCGGTCAACGTCCAAAATACCGAATTATACCAGTGTGAACCCCTCGCAAACGGCCTAGCCACCTTCAATCTTTTTGATGCAGAAGAAATAATCATCAATGGAAATCCGTTACTTCGCGTATATTCCTTCCACAAAAGCTTTACAAATGCCCAAAACAATGTAGATGCCATAAGAAACCCCGATAGATATACTAACACCCAGCCAAATGAAATAGTCTATGCCCGCGTAGTTTCAGAATATGGTTGCATAGGCGTGGCCGAAGTAACATTGAAAACCACCACAAACACTGTTTCAGATCTCTTTTTGGTGAATTGCTCTACAACTGGCACCCCGGGATTTGCAAATTTCAACTTTTCTGAAATCACTTTAGAATTGCAAGCGCTCTTCGGAAATAGTCCGGAAGTAACCTACCACCTTTCCTACAGCCAAGCCATTTCACAAACCAATCCGCTACCAAACCCATTCACCAATACCCAAGCAAACTCCCAAACAATCTATGCTCGAGTCAGTGGCGACCGCGGTTGTCTTGGTACTGCAAAAATTAACCTGAGCGTAGTCAACACCCCAGAGTTTGAAGGGGAGGAAACGTACACCTATTGCCTAAACACATACCCCAGTACCATCACAATTTACTCAGGGTTGATAGGAACCATTTCAGATGCAACTTTTCTCTGGTCCAATGGCGAAACTTCTCCCTCCATTGAAGTTAACGAACCGGGCAACTATACTCTCACTGTCACTCGAAGTAAAACCATTAATAATGAGGAGTATTCTTGCACCAGTACGCGTACGTTTACTGTAATTCCTTCCGAAACTGCTCAGGTCACTTACGAACTTACGGGAAATATTGGCAATCCCATCCTAACAGTAATCGCAGAAGGCACGGGCAATTATAGCTACTCGTTGGACAACGGCCCTTATCAGCAAAGTGCCGTCTTTGAAAATCTCAGTCCCGGTGATCATCTTCTTAAAGTTAAAGATAAAAACGGTTGTGGTATCTCAACTATCACGATATATATATTGGGTTTCCCAAACTTTTTTACCCCCAACGGTGACGGTTATCACGACATTTGGCAAATTGCCGGACAAGATCCCGACAATCCCCAATTGCAGCGAATAGAGATTTACGACCGGTTCAGCAAGTTACTTTATGTGCTGAACCAAAGCAGCAACAGTTGGAATGGCTCCTATAATGGTACTCCAATGCCCTCATCAGATTATTGGTTCAAAGCAATTTTTAAAAACGGAATGACTTATCGTGGCCATTTCACCTTAAAACGATAGTACATTTTCACAATTTCTTAGTTTAGCCTGTAACAAACTGATTCAAATTGCGTTATATAAACTCATCAATCTAAAAAACCTATGTTACAACGCTTTTTCATTTTCTGCTCCGGCGCAGATACCGCCATCCTTGACGAATGTTCGCCCGGCGAACGCACCAAATATGCCGGCATTGGCGCTACCGTTTTCTTTACCGCCGTTATGGCAACCATTGCCGCCGCCTATGCCCTCTACACAGTTTTTGATAGTTACTACTCCGCAATATTCTTCGGAATTATTTGGGGATTCTTGATTTTCAACCTCGATAGATTTATCGTTTCCACCATCAAAAAAAGAAACAACTTCTTTGATGAATTGATACAGGCTTCACCCCGAATTGCCTTGGCAATAATCATTGCCATCGTAATTTCAAAACCCTTGGAAATGAAGATTTTTGAAAAGGAAATCAACCAAGTTTTGCTTACCGAGAAAAACGAAATGACCCTCGCCAACAAAGACCAATTGGCACTTCAGTACACACCTTCCGTAAATGCTTTGGAAGCAGAAATTGCAGGTCTAAAAAAGGAAATAACCGAGAAGGAAGCCGAAGTAAACGCCCTGTACAACACCTACATCGCCGAAGCTGAAGGCACTGCCGGCACCCAAAAATTGGGCAAAGGTCCCGTTTATAAGGAAAAACGCGAAAAACACGACACCGAGCTTGCAACCCTGACCGAACTAAAGAAAACAAACGCTGAAAAAATAGCCGCCGCCGAAGCACAAATAGCAACCCTCGCCACCGAATACCAAACCAAGGTCGCAGATACCCAACCCGTAATTGACGGCTTTGATGGTCTGATGGCACGCGTAAATGCATTGAACAAACTTCCGCTATTGCCGTCCCTATTTATCTTTTTGCTCTTCCTCGCAATAGAAACTTCGCCCATTTTGGCAAAACTGCTGTCCCCAAAAGGCGCTTATGATTTAAAGTTGGAAGAACAGGAAAGTGCATTAAAGTCGTGGGTAACCCAACAAAAAGCGCAACGCGACGTACTTGTAACTACAGACCGCGACATCAATAACAGAGTGTACGCAGACATAGCCGAAGAGCAGGAACTCTACGATTACAAACGCAAAAAAGCCCGCGAATTGATGCAAATGCAGGCCGATGCGTTTTATAAGAAGCAGAAAAGCGTGCTTTAAATAATGAAATACGAAATTAGAAGTGTGAAAATTTAAATCGTACTTCTAATTTCATACTTCTTATCTTTTTTTGGTAATATTGTTTGTCCAATAGCCGCAACAATACTATGCACAAAACCACGACTGAAGAAGCTTCGCAAATCGCACAAGAATATTATAGTATTTCAGCCAAAGCATCCAAACTTGATGGCTACGTTGACGAAAATTTTATACTAAAAACAAGTTCGGGTGAAAAATTTCTTCTGAAAATTTCCTCAGAAGAAAATAGCGAGCACCTGGATTTCCAAATTGAAATACTAAAACATCTTTCAACAAAAAGTTTAGATATATCCCTTTCTGAAGTTGTTCCAAATAAAGAAGGAAACCTGCTCACTTCCATTCAAAATAATAAAACCGCAAGAGTATTGACCTGGCTTCCCGGCAGGCTTTGGGCAACGGTAAAGCCAAAAACCGAAAGTCTGCGAAACAACCTGGGCGAAGCCGCCGGAAGTTTGACAAAAGCATTGCAGGATTTTGAACATCCCGCTGCACACAGAAACTTGGACTGGGATTTGGCAAATTCCGCTTGGACTTCAAAGCATAGCCATCGTTTTTCGGGTCAGCAAAAAGAAATGCTTCAATACTTTCAAACCCGTTTTGAAGAAATTCAACCAACTTTTAAAAATCTTCCGAAGAGCATTGTCCACAATGATTTAAACGATTTCAATATTTTGGTTTCCGAAGATTTAAGCAACCCAAAAGTTTCGGGTTTGATTGACTTTGGTGATGCAGTTTACACCCAAATAATTAACGATCTCGCCATTGTTTTGGCATACGCAATTATGGATCTCCCCGATCCGCTTTCCGCAGCTTTGGAGGTGATTGAAGGTTACAACACACAGTACAACCTTTCAGAAAAGGAATTGGAATGTCTGTACATTTTAGTCGGAATGCGCCTTGTTACGACCGTTACAAATGCTTCGCTTAAAAAAGAGGAATTTCCCGACGATGATTATTTCGGAATCAGCGAAAAACCAGCGTGGGGTTTATTGGAAAAATGGTTTATAGTGAATGAAAACTTTGCCTATTATTCCTTCAGAAATGCTTGTGGATACGCATCCCATCCGTTGGAAAAGAAGTTTGAAAATTGGGCAAAAAACAATCAAGTTTCTTTAAAAACAATGTTTCCAACCGTTGCTTCTGAAAGAGTAGTTAATCTCGACATGAGCGTGGGCAGCACTTTACTCGGAAACCTCTCGGAATACAACGATCCCGAAGTTTCTGAATTCAAACTGAAACAATTTCAGAAATATCACCCCAAAACCATTTTACTGAACGGCTATTTGGAAACACGTCCGTTTTATACCACTGAAGCTTTTAAAAGTGAGGGTAACGACGGCCCACAATACCGTACCGTACATTTGGGAACCGATTTCTGGGTTCCTGCTGAAACGCCCGTACACGCTCCGTTTGATGGAATTGTAAAAATAATACACCACAACAATTACGATAAGGATTACGGCCCGATGCTCATTCTGGAACACACTTTTGAAAGTGGGAAATTTTATTCCCTTTATGGGCATTTAACCCTTACTTCGCTTAAAATATTAAAGGTTGGACAGAGCGTAAAACAGGGTGACCTCATCGCCTATATTGGTGCGCCAAATGAAAATGGCAATTGGGCGCCGCATCTTCACTTCCAGCTTATTTTGGATCTATTGGGAAATAATGAAAACTTCAATGGCGTTGCCTTGCCTTCAAGAGTTGGAGTTTGGAAAAGTATCTGCCCGAACCCGAATTTAATTTTTAAGGAGGAATTGGATACTTCGGAAAAAATGATTTCAGAAGAAAATATAATCAATTTCAGAAAAGACCATCTTGGCAAAGGTTTGAGTCTTTCCTATGACAAGCCGTTGCACATCGTGCGTGGCGAAGGAGTTTACTTGATCGATATTGAAGGCAGAAAATATCTTGACACCGTAAATAATGTAAACCACGTAGGCCATCAGCACCCAAAAGTAGTTGCCGCGGGTCAAAAACAGATGGCGGTTTTAAATACGAACACACGTTATTTGCACGAAGAAATTATTGCCTATGCAGAAGCTTTGCTGAAAAAATTGCCGCCACATCTATCTGTAATCCATTTTGTGAATTCAGGCAGTGAAGCCAACGAGCTTGCATTGCGAATGGCAAAAACCGTTACGGGTAATAAAGATGTTTTGGCGATAGAAGTGGGGTATCATGGCAATACAAACGCCGTTATGGACGTAAGTTCCTATAAATTTGAAGGAAAAGGCGGCTTCCCGAAACCTGAAAACACGCACATTTTACCTTTGCCAGATTCCTTCCGCGGAAAATATATTTCTGAAAATTGCGGAATTGATTACGCAATTCACGCAAAGGAAATTATTCAAAAATTAAAAGCTGAAGGCAAGGGAATTGCTGGTTTTATAGGCGAAAGTATGATAAGCTGTGGCGGACAGATTGTGCCGCCAAACAATTATTTTAAGGAAATTTACAAATTCGTTCACGAAGCTGGAGGCATCTGTATTGCGGACGAAGTGCAAACAGGTTTTGGAAGGATGGGGAAAACTTTTTGGGCTTTTGAGCTTTACGACGTTCAGCCAGATATTGTAACGATGGGCAAACCTGCCGGAAATGGCCATCCGCTTGCCGTGGTTGCCTGCACAAAAGAAGTAGCCGAAAAATTCAATACGGGAATGGAGTATTTCAACACCTTTGGCGGCAATCCTGTTTCTTGCGCCATTGGCCGCAGTGTTTTGGAAGTTATCGAAGAAGAAAATCTGCAGCAAAATGCGTTGGAGGTTGGAGGCTTTTTAATTGCTGAATTGAAAACCCTTCAAAAGCAATTTCCAATCATTGGCGATGTACGTGGCGAAGGTTTATTTTTAGGGTTTGAATTAAATGATTCAGAAAAAAATCCATTGCCGGAGCATGCTTCCTATTTGGCAAATAGAATGAAAAAATTGGGAATTTTGATGAGCATAGACGGACCGGACCACAACGTTCTAAAAATAAAACCGCCTATGGTTTTCAGCAAGAAAAATGCAGAGGAACTTATCTATAGGTTGAATATGGTTTTTGGAGATGATTTTATGAAGCGCTTTTAGAAAACAACTCTCTGTATACTTCAGCAACAATCATTCGTTTTTCTTAATCAAATACGCATAGGGTTCCATGCCCTTGGTATGTTCAAAAATAACTTTTAAAACCCCAATAATTGGTAGGGCAATAATGGCGCCCACCATTCCTCAAAGCATGGAAAATAATATGATTCCGAATACGGTAATAAAAGGGTTTAAATTGGTTTCATCACCAATAATCCAAGGTGTCAAAACATAATTTTCAAGAAGTTGTGCTGCCGAAATCACACCAATCACAATCAAAGCGGGAGTGGTACCTGCGTAAAGATAGGAAAGGATCACGGCAATGCCCCCACCAATAATATTTCCCACATAAGGAATAATGGAGAAAAGAGCTGCAAATATCGCCAAAAACAACGCATACGGCACCGAACCGAAACGAAAGCCCAAGTAATATATTACAAAAAGAAAAACCATAATCTTACCTTTTCCTAAAAGATAGTTGCTAATAATTTTTGATGAGTCCGTCAAAATGGAACCCATAGCGGAAGGGTTTGAGGATAGTTTTTTAAAAAACCCGACAAACATTTTTTTCTGCATCAATAACAACACCACATACACAAAAATAATAAGTGATTGTGAAAGCAGATTCATCACACTCGACAAAAACGCACTCGCAAAGCTTTCGGCTCGTTGCACCAAACGTTTGTTGTTTTCTATGTAGTTTTCATAATCCCAGTTTAACTGTTCGTTAGCCCACTGGGAAAGACTGTTCAGTTTTTCACTTGCCTTATCCTTAATGGTAGGCCAATCGCTCGCAATATTATTTATTTGCGAACCAATAAGCCACGACAGTAAAAAAAACACGATAATCATAAGAAGCAACGACAAGATTATGGTCAGCCAATTGGGGAGTCCCCATTGTTTGAATTTTTTTGTGGGCTTGTCAAGCAGCGCAGCTATTATAGCAGCTACAAGCAGCGGCAAAACAAGGCTTTCCCCTATATAGCAAAGCGCCAAAATACCTCCTACAATTAATAGAGTCTTTATTAAATAACTTCCCGAAATGTCAATTTTGGAATTCGTCAAAAGTAGTTTTTGAATTAGTTGTATGTTGGTTTCACATAGTAATGTAAGTAAATTTAAAGGAAATTTTTTTATTCCCCTACAGGAGAAATTATTAGTTGAAATCTTTATTCGTAAATTTAACCAGACTTTTAAATCAACACCTAACAATTATGAAAAAACTATTGCTTTTTATCTGCTTACTTGCAACATTTAACACTATTTCCCAAACCGAAGCTGAAGACAAAAAAGCAATTTTAACTGTTTTGAGAATGCAGGAAAACGCTTGGAACCAAAACGATCTTGAAGGTTTTATGCAGGGTTACTGGAAAAGCGATTCCTTAAAATTTTACGGAAGTAGCGGAATTACGCAAGGCTGGCAGAAAACCTTGGACAATTACAAAAAAGGCTACCCTTCAAAAGAATATACGGGGACGCTAAGTTTCACTATTGAGGCAGTTACCAAAATTGAAGACAATTCCTATTACGTGATGGGGCAATTCCATTTGGTTAGAAATGCAGGAAACGCAAACGGAGTCTTTATGATTATCTTCAGAAAAATAGAAGGCAAATGGAAAATTATTTCAGATTTAAGCTGCTAATTTCCTTTAATCCGTTCCCAAAGATCTGAAAGTAATTTTTCTGCATTACGGGTGTTTTTCGCCTCTTCAGTGATAGTTACACCATTGCCTTCCTTTTCAATAAGAAAACTGAAGGCAAATTTTTCTGCTTGCGGATCAACGCTCATCTTTCCGAAACGGAGGTCGTTCAAATAAATACCATCCGGTCTTTCAGAAATGGTGTACCAACCTTGGGTAATGTTTATAAGCCGTTGTACTTTTTCTTCTTCCGCCAAATCTCCAAGCGCCCCGTGATTTTTTGGATGTGGAAAAAACTGAATCGGCTTCGTATCAAAAAAGGAATAATCGCCTATTAAAAAGGCATCTTCGGTTTCCACATTTGCAGTCCAGAGAATAGTGTTCATCGGGCTGGGTTTGGTTTCCAAAGCAGCATACGCTATTTTTTGATTCTCTAGCGCGGTTTCAAATTTAGAATATGTAATTCCCTTCAGAATTATAGTAACCAACATATAAGCACTACTTACAATCAACCCCAGATTATTGAATTTTCGTCTTTTGACACTTTCTCTTTTTTGAAACATTGCCAATATCAAAAACATCAAAAAAGGCAATGTATAAAGCGGATCAATCACAAAAATATTTTTGTATGCCAAGCGAAGATCAAAAGGCCAAAAAAGCTGTGTGCCCCAAGTAGTGTGCGCGTCCAGCATTGGATGCGTTACGAAACACAAAAACCAAAACCACGACCATTCCTTTAAACTGGCACGTTTGTCCCAAAGCGAGAGCAGCCAACCAAAGAGCAATCCGAAAACTACCGCAAAAACAATGGAATGTGTAAATCCGCGGTGTATTTCCAAGGCGGAAACAGTATCTGTAAAGTAATTTGCAATAATGTCCAAATCAGGAATTGTTCCAGCAATGGCGCCCAAAACCATGGCTTTATTGCCAATCTTTTTTCCCAACACCGCTTCGCCAACGGCGGCACCCAAAACAATTTGTGTTACTGAATCCATATTCGGAGTTGCCTTTTTTAATAGCAACGACGCGAAAATACGGTCTTCTTTGGTATTAAAAAAAGGATGTTTTTTTAAACATCCTTTTCTGAAAAAATATAATTTCTGAAGTTTTATTTAGAAAGCTCCGCAATTAAGGTATATGCAGCATCCCCGTGAATACCAGTAAAATATTTACCCCATTTTTTTCCTCTTTGTTTTCCAGAATCTCCAGGCCAGGCTTCACCAATCAACTCGCCATTTTTATCGAACATTTTTTCCATATCGCACAAGGAATCAACAAAGAAGGCTTCCACGAATTCAGTTTTGTCACTTCCCCACGCATGAACATTTGGGTAATAACCCTTTATGTACGGGTTTCTTGAAATGACTTTTGCAACATTTTCTGCGTGCATATCATTAAACTCCTTTTCAGAACCATCCTCTGGAAAAGTGAAATAGGTTCTTCGAACATACATCACTAAATCTTCCTTATTGTCCTGTGGTAGAAGCTTGGCTCCACCTATGGGAGCATAGATTTCATCGGAATGATTCACTGAAAAATAGCTGTCACGGTTTCTAAAGTATGCTTCTCTTGCTTTGTCATCTGGCCATGCTTGTTTTGCAAGCTCTTCAGCACGACCCACAGCTTTATCCATAGCTTCCCAAGATGGATAGGTTTGTACGTAAATCACTTCTGAGTTGTCTGGTGAAAAAAGATGCATGTAATAGGAAGCTGACAAAATGTGTTGATTCTGGCTGACTACTTTCTGTAGATATTCTTTTTCTACAGCCTTCCAAGCATCCATGCTGAAATCTTCCTTATTCATATTCCAGTGCATGGTTGTCACGGAAATGTACTGTGGCCGGGTCGCTTCATTTTGAGCGAAAATGCTAAAATTCAAAAGCAACATCATTGATGCTATTGCAATAAACTTAAGGTTGGTAGTTGTTTTCATAATCCCATAAAATTAAATTAGTATAAATATTAAAATTGATTACTATTTTAAATTTTGGGGCAAACCGAGGAGATTAAAAAGCTAACATGGAGAGGTTATGGGGAACAAAACTGTTCTAAAAATAATAAAAAAACAAATACAAACTATTGTATTTGTGGTAATTATAGAAATTAATCCACAATTTGCATTTTTTTCAGTAGAAAGGATGCATTCATATTTTGGCAGATTCCGGGTTTGAAAGTATAGTCGAAAAAGAGTTCGTCGTTTTCAATTCGGGCATCGAAAAAATAGTTTTTTATTTCGGGCAGTTCCTCAGCCGCCACGCAAAGACTTAAATCGTGAGTAGCGATAATACCCGTGGAATTGCTAGCAACCAATTTCTCCACAAATTTTCTGGAGCCGATGGCTTTATCTGTGCTGTTTGTTCCTTTCAAGATTTCATCCAGAATGATAAAATAGCGATCGGTTTTTATTTCATCAACAATAAATTTCAATCGTTTCAATTCACTGAAAAAGTAAGACTCATCATCCGTTAAACTATCTGTAGTTCGCATACTTGTAATGAGTTTTATTGGGTTGTATTCGGCCTTTTCGGCACAAACCGGCAAACCGATATTCCCCATTACAATTTGAAGTGAAACTGTTCTCAGGAATGTACTTTTTCCAGCCATATTGGCGCCGGTAACTATAAAAAATTCTTCGGAATTAATCTGGAAATCATTTCGAACCATTGTAGCTTCCTTCAATAAGGGATGGCCCGCACCTTTAACTTTTAAAACGGGAACATCATCGTTGATTTTCGGAAAAACATAATTGGGATGATTGAAAGCGAAATTGCCCAAACTATTGTAAGTATCAAAAAAAGCGATCACGTCAAACCACACAGGAACACTGCCCTTGTGGCTTTCAACCCACCGTTCAATATTGTAACTCTGGCGAAGATCGCGTAGCATAAAACCGTTGGCAATTATACCGATAAGCATATTGCTGCGTTGGTCCAGCGAATCCAAATGTTTAGCGAATTTCTTTAAATCCGAAGAAGCTTTGGAAGTAGTATTTATAATCTTACTTCTTTTTTCAGAAAGCAATTCTGAAGAAAATTTTTGGGTTTCAATTTCTAAAATGAGTTTATGAAACTGCTCAAAAGTGCTTTGAATTTTTGAGGTATGCGACGAAAGATCGTTAACCTTTTTGAGATACCTGCCCGAAATAGCCAAACCCAAAAAGAACCAGCCGGCCAGAGCGTAGCCCGAAACCAAATCGAGGTAGTTCAAGAGAATTAATCCCACCGAAATAATTGAAAACAGCAATG
Source organism: Aequorivita sp. CRS11 (assembly GCF_059693805.1). Lineage (NCBI taxonomy): Bacteria > Pseudomonadati > Bacteroidota > Flavobacteriia > Flavobacteriales > Flavobacteriaceae > Aequorivita > Aequorivita sp. CRS11. The sequence goes on along the minus strand of NZ_JCATIG010000005.1, from coordinate 209,293 downwards.
AAACCGGTTTGATCCATTTTGGGACAAAACTTTTATAGTTTTTAAGCCAGTCTATAACTTCTGTTGCGGCAACCTCGGTTCTTACCAAAGACCCAATTGCTGAAAATTGCTGTCGCCATTTGGGCATTTCAGAAAGCTCGGTGATTGCTTTTTGCTTTGTTTGGATGGAATCAATTTTGTTTTCAATGAAAAGTTTCGCCAAAAGATCTGAGCCACTTTCCAAGGCAGTTCTGTTCAAATATTGAAAAAAAGAACCTCGTCCAAAAAGATCTATATCCTGACTGTAAAAATGTAGCGGATCTTTATATTTTTCGCCGGATGGTAAATTATGAAAGGCACGATTAAGCACATCAAGTTCGGTCTCATTTTGAGCAATCAAAGCTTCTATCAATTCACGCTCGTACTGGAGATTGCTGTGTTTTGTAACCAAATAAACAAATGCTACAACGGCTAAAACTATGATGGCAATTATTGCTTTAGTATTTCCAAAGAAAAAATAAACTCCCGCACAAGCAAGCAAAAAAGTTACTAATCTTATCGTGCTTGAAAGAGCCAATTTACGCTTTACTTTTTTTAGGTTCTCTGCGTGGATATCAATCTGTAATTTGTAAAAATCGGCGGGATGGCTCATTTAATTTTTGGCTGTTTTAAAGGGAAGCAAGTTCAGTTTGAAGTTTTTTGGTGAGACTCTTTACCACCAAATCATAAGAATGGTCAATCAATTTCAATAGCAATTCGTTGGGAATATTTCTTTCCAGTTCCACAGTGTTCCAATGAATTTTGCTCATATGCCAACCTGGACGTATCAATCCATCATATTTTTCGCGGAGTTCAATGGCGCGTTCGGGATCACATTTTAGGTTGGCTTGGGCGGGATTATATTCCAAACCCGTAAGTGCAAACATTTTTCCCATAACTTTAAACACCAACGTTTTTTCGTCAAACGGAAACGACTCAGTAACGCCTTTTTTAGAAATGCAATATTCACGGAAATGTTCTATATTCATTGCTTTAATTTGGGTTTTTCCGCAGCTGAATAAAGGGCGGTATAATCAAGTTTCCAATTAATGGTTTCCACTAATTTTTCCATAAGTTGAATAGTTTCCAAAGCTTGTTTCGAAGCTTCGTTCAATAAGCCGCTTTCGGGAATTTTATCTACTATGTGTTTTTTTGCCTCTTGGTTTATTTCGGTCAAATCTGTTGCGGTAAATGGGTTTGCCCAACCTTCGCGTTTATCGTAATATTTAAAATCTGTTTCAATAGTGAGCAGTTCGGGTTGTGGAAAATTGGTTAAAATTATAGTTTTGTTTTTTGTGTCAGCGTGCATTTTCACTTTTGTGAGATCAAACCCAATGTGTGCCTTTGCTTCAATCAAAACCAAGGCTTTCTTTTTTCCCAATAGTAAATTCAGCCATTTGTCCTTCACATTTTCATAATGGAAAATTTCAGAAAAATCGCCTTCCACGGTAATGAACTTACAGACACTGCGAATTTTTTCCATTAAAACTACCGACTGCGTGTTCACTCTTTCCCGTTTCCGAACCCCGCTGAAACGCGCAAAAAGAAAGTAGGCCACAATGGCTCCAACCGCTAAGCCTATAAATAGATATTCCATGATATTATTTTCCAATGCTTCCCAAGTGTGTGTTTTTAAAACTGTCCGGATATTTCAATCCGTAACCAAAAATTCTGTCGAAGGAAGCGTGTGAGAACAAAATTACACCTATTAAAATTAACAGTGAATTGTTCAAATAAAATCCTGACAGGCCAATGGCAATGGCAATTGCTTTGTGGTGAAAAATATTGTAAGTGAAGGCTCCAATTTTAGAATTAAATAGATAACCAATCATTCCAATATCTGGTGTAAGCAATAAAACAGGGAACCACCACCAGGCATTATCCAATTGCGCAAAGAGGAAAATTCCCAAAATAAATTGTGCCAATTCTTCAATTCTTAAAGTTGTCTTCATCCTAAAATATTTTATATAAAACTGGCTTACTGGGCGAAGCATCGTTATGGAACGAAGCTATCTGCAAATTCAACAAATAGCTGCCGTCATTAATTGCATTGGGAACATAGATCAATTCTGTAATTGTGCAATCTTTACGCGGGTTTTGAGGGTAATTCCAAAAAGCCCTGTGCGCCAAAAGTTGGCCCTCGTCCTTTTCTTTGTCTACGGAAGGCAAATCAGTCAACAAATGTTTAACGCCCATTTCCCGTAAAAATAGAGCCGCTTTTTCGTGAAGAAACGGCCAATTGGTGTCGGACCAATGCTTTGATTTTTTTTCTGAAGTGTTCGGAAGCGTTCTGATTATAACCGCTTCGGGCGTATTTCCATTTAATGCTTTTGCAATACTTTCTTCGGAAATAACCTCATCTTCCCCAACTTTTTCGGGCTGTACCGAAATCACTTCAGCTAAAAAAAAGAAGGTTTTTAATGTTTCGTTTACGGAGTGAAATTCTTTTGAAATATGTCCAAAACATTCGGTATGCGTACCGTGGGCATGTGGATTGAAAAATACGTTGTTGAAATTCACCGAAGCGCCCTCTGAAACTTTGCCAGTCCAATCACCCATTTTTACTGGCTCTATCGCAGGTTTGTTTTGATACCATGCCAGTGGGTTTTCTTCGGAAGCCCGCAAAGGGATTGAAATATCCAATGGCTTGGAAAGATCAACAATAATTGTTTTATGTTTAATCTCAAGGGTTGCTTTCATCAATCTAAATTTACTAAGAATAAGTCTGCCGCAATGCCATCACTCAAAAACTTTCCTTTTTTTGAAATTTTCAAAGTGTTTTTTTCGAGAATTAAAAGTTCGTTTTTAATAGGATTGGCAGCTTGTTCCAAAAGGTATTTGGAAAAATCTTTCCCGAATTCACTTTCCACTTTTTCCAATGAAACACCATTTTGGGTACGCAAACCAGTCATTATATATTCATTGTACATATCCTCTTTTGAAAGATTTTCCCTTTCCGATGGAAGTTCTCCAGCTTCAATGCTTTTGATATATCTTGTGTTGTTGGCAACGTTCCAGCTGCGTGATTTTCCATCATAACTGTGTGCGGATGGCCCGATGCCCAAATAGGATTTTCCTTCCCAATAGGCGGTATTGTTACGGGAATGGAAACCGGGTTTTCCAAAATTTGAAAATTCGTAATTCTCCAATCCTGCTTTTTCGGTTTCAGAAAGCAAAATTTCATAGTGCTGTTTTGCCACCTCCTCATCAACGGGAGGGACTATACCTTTTTCAATGAATTTTTTTAAGGCAGTTTTTGGTTCAATCGTTAAAGCATAGCACGAAAGATGCGGGACGTCCAATTTTAAAGCGATTTCGAGGTTTTCCTTCCATCGCTCGTTGCTCATTCCCGGGATGCCGTAAATTAAATCGATACTGATATTTTCAAAATATTGTTTCGCATCTTTTATACATTGCAATGCTTCGGAAGCGTTGTGGGCGCGGTTCATCAGTTTTAAATCTTCTTCATAAAAAGATTGGACGCCAATGCTTAGACGGTTAATTCGTGAATTTGTGAATTTGTGAACTTGTGAACTTGAAAGATCATCGGGATTTGCTTCGAGAGTGATTTCGGGGTTTTTGGAAACTTTATAATTTGAATAAATAGTATCTAAGATCTGTTGCAATTCTTCCGAAGAAAGAAGACTTGGAGTGCCGCCCCCGAAATAGATGGTTTCAACTTCGCCAACTATCTCCTCTTTCCGAAGCACTAATTCTTTGCACAGTGAATTAACCAATTCGCTTTTTTTCTTCAAAGAAGTAGAAAAATGGAAATCGCAATAATGGCACGCCTGTTTGCAAAAGGGAATATGAATGTACAAGCCCCCCCCGCCCCCTAAGGGGTAGCTTTCACTCAATCCGAAATTTTGCTGGACACTGGAGGGCAAATTCTTATGTTCTTAACTCGTTAGTTATTTGACTTTTTTTTACTCCTCAAATTTACGGATAAAACTCCCCCTTTGGGGGTCGGGGGGCTATTCTGTTTCACAAAAGCCTCCCAACCCGTGTAGCTTTTTCCAACCTCAACTTTGCCGGAGTTATAGAAATGGCACACGGCCGCCGCCAAACCATCGGTACTGTCCAAATTTTTTGGAAGTTCTTTCAACTGCAAAAGACTTTGGAGCATTTTTGCCACTTGTTCCTTACTGGCGTTTCCGTTGCCGGTAATGGCCATTTTTATCTTTTTCGGCGAATATTCGGTGATGGGAATTTGTCGTGAAAGCCCCGCCGCCATTGCCACGCCCTGTGCCCTTCCAAGTTTAAGCATGGATTGCACGTTCTTCCCAAAGAACGGAGCTTCAATTGCAATTTCGTCAGGATGATGTGTATCTATAAGTTCCACCGTACGTTCAAAAATGAGTTTCAGTTTTAGATAATGGTCATCATACTTTTTGAGTTGCAACTCATTCAATTGGATGAATTGCATCTGTTTGCCCACTACTTTTATGAGGCCGAAACCCATAATCGTAGTTCCGGGGTCAATTCCTAAGATGATTTTTTCAGTTTTACTTTCCATTTATAAACCCTTGCGAAGACAGTAATTTGTATTTTAGCACAATGATTGCCGTACCCCACAAAGCTAAACAATATCTGCTTGCCGTCGCCAAAGTTTTGGTGATTGCTATAACATTCGGGTATATTTTTTACAAACTGAAAAACAATACTTCATTGGGATTTAGAGAGTTTACGACCACTATTTTTTCCAAAGGAAGTATTGCAAAATATTCATTATTGTTTTTTTGTTTTTTAGCAGCCGCCAATTGGTTTTTTGAAATCCTGAAATGGCAAACCTTGGTTTCCGCTTTTGAAAAAATAAATTTCAAAACTGCGCTAAAACAAAGTTTAGCCTCTCTCACGGTCTCTTTGGCAACCCCCAACCGCATTGGCGAATACGGCGCGAAGGCACTTTTTTTTGAAAACAGAAAGCGAAAAAAAATATTGATGCTCAACTTCATTTCGGGAATGGCGCAAATGTTTGTCACAAGTTTTTTTGGTTTTTTTGGCCTCCTTTATTTATTGCCAAATTTCAACATCTACTATTCGGTCACGATGATTTGCTATTTTGGAATTGGGGTTATTTTGCTCTTTGCAATCGGTTATTATTTCAAGGAAAAAGAACTTTTGTTAAAAGGCTTTTCAATTGTCAAAGTGATTCAATTTTTCAAAAAGATTCCGTTTCAAATAAAGTTTAAAACAGTACTTTTTTCAGCATTCCGCTATGCAATATTCAGTGGAATGTTTTATGGAATTTTAGTCTTTTTTGGAGGGAAAATTCCTTTTTCCGAAGCTATTCCATTAATTTTTGCGATGTATTTTTTGGTTTCCATCTTTCCCACACTTTTTATTTTTGATGTGGTAATCCGCGGTAGCGTGGCGGTTTGGCTGTTTTCGTTTGCTGGCGTTCCAGAATTGATTGTTCTATCAACGGTCCTCGCCATGTGGCTTTTCAATTTTGTACTTCCCTCACTTTTGGGTAGTTTTTTCGTGCTTACCTACCAACCCGCTACACGATGATTTGGGCCTTAATTTTACTTTTTGCAGTATATTTTATTTGTATGATGGCTTTGGTTTTCGGTTTTCAAAAAGTGTCTCTTTTTTCTTCTGAAACAAAGCATCCCGAAACTTGTTTCAGTGTGATAATCCCTTTCAGAAATGAGGCGGAAAACCTTCCGAATCTTTTGAAAACAATTGCCGAATTGAATTACCCTTCGGAATTGTTTGAAATCATTTTTGTGAATGATGCATCTGAAGATAATTCCGAAGCAATCATTACTTCGGCAATTGAAAAAAGCAAGTTTTCAATAAAAGTCATTGAAAATAAACGCATTTCCAATTCGCCAAAAAAAGACGCTATTACCGAAGCGATCAAAAACTCAAACTTTCAATGGATCGTTACTACCGATGCAGATTGTGAGCTTCCAAAAAACTGGCTTAACGTTTTTGATAGTTACATTCAGAAAAACGATTGTGCTATGGTCTGTGGCCCCGTTATTTATAAAAGCAAAGGAAACGGTCTCGAAAATTTTCAGCAATTGGATGGTTTGAGTCTGCAGGCCGTGACCATAGGCAGTTTTGGACTGAACAATCCATTGCTCAGTAATGGGGCAAATTTGGCTTATAAAAAGGAGGATTTTCTAAAAGTAAACGGTTTTTTGGGAAATGACCATATTGCAAGTGGCGACGATATTTTTCTGTTGGAAAAGATGAAAAAAGCCTTTCGGGAGCAGGTTCAGTTCTTAAAATCGAAGGAGGCAATTGTTTTCACAAAACCTAAGCAAACAGTTAAAAATGTTATAAACCAGCGAATCCGCTGGGCTTCGAAAACTTCGAAACAGGAAAACACAACTTCCCTACTTTTGGGAATATTGGTTTTTTTGGTAAACATTTCAATTTTAATAATTCCATTTTTTATGGTTTTCCATTCTGAATATATACTCCTCTACACTTCTTTTCTTTTTTTTAAAATAATCACGGATTATATTATTGTGAGGCAAGCGGCACTATTTTTTGGAGAAGAAATTCTACTTTGGAAATTTTTGTGGCAACCATTTGTGTATGCAATTATCGTTTTGGCAGTAGTATTTGGAAGTTTCCGCGGAAACTATTCCTGGAAAGGGCGAAGCTTCGAAAAGCAATGATAAATTGATTTAATTTTTTACCTTAGCCGTACCTTTAAAAACACGCCCTTATGAAATCGCTAATCCCCCTTTTCGCTTTGTTTTTTATACTTTCTGCAGGAACGCTGCAGGCTCAACAGCAATATACCGTGGAAGGCCAAACTTACAACTTGAATACTGAAGTTGAAGGCGCACTGACTTTACTTTGGAACACCATCGATGGTGAATACCGTTATTTTTCAAAAAAAGGAAATGATATTGTTGAACTGAAAAACACAAAACAAGACGGCGATTACCAAGAGGAATACAAAAACACCTTGCAGCAACAAACTAGTGATGCTGCTGTTTCAACTGAAAAAGTGAAGCTGACATTGCCAAGTTTACATGCTTTTTTTGTTACGTACAACAAAAAGAAGGATCCCAACTTTAGCGAAACCGAAAAATCCATAGATCTACAATTTCGACTTGGAGCTTTTGCTGGTGTGGGAAATAGTGTTTACACAGAAAACCCTACAAACGAATTGCAGCCTATTGCTGGAATAGATTTAGAATTGATTGATAATGTTAAGTTGCGAAGACATTCTATCGTATTCCGGTTCAAGCAAACTTTTGAAAGCAGCGAATACAAATATTCAGCTTCGCAATTGTCATTGAATTACCGTTTCAAATTTGTAAAAAGCCCAAAGTTCGATGCTTTTATAAATACCAAATTTGCGGCGCTCACTTTTTCAAAAAGGGAACAAACATATATTTTGGCACCCGATGTTTTTCCTAATATAACATATACTGAAAAAACTTCAGGCAGCGATTTTAGCGCTCCAATTACTTTTGGTTTGGGCGCAGATTATAAAGTTGGCAACGGTTACATTACCTTTAATTACAACGATATTGTGGGTTTAAGCGTGGATAGCAATGGTGAGTTTCCAATTGATTTTACACTCGGTTATAAATTCAACCTGTAATCAATTTGTTTTAATGATGACTGGTAAGGTGAATTGGGTCTTTACAGGAATTCCTCGTTTATAGGCGGGAGCCACAGGCTTCAATGAATCAATACTTTGTAAAATCCACATTTCCAGATCTGGGAATTCCTTTTGCAACAAGGTGTCCATTTTTATTTTGAGGATGGAAAGTTGGCCATTGCTGCTTACTTCAAAATTTACTTTTATCGTATCATAAACTTCCCGCACGGCAACCATCTCATCATGGCTTATGGATTGGTACAAATGTGAATTGATAGTGTTTATAAAACAGTCTTTCTGTTCGGGTTTTTCCAAAATGTTCTCACAGTTGGAAAAAGAAGGATACCGATCTACGTCTTTCCAATCAATGGTTTTAATCTCTTCTTTGTAAATTTCTTCGGAAGAAACTTTTTCGGTCTCAAAAAACTGGCAGGAAGTTACCAGCAGTAGTATAAAAACCAAATGGAAGCGCTTTATCATTTCAGAAATAAATTCTACTTTGAAAAGTACAAATTTATTGAAACTTACTGGGTTGGTGGCTGCTGTTATTTCAAAAAAATAATAGCCGAAGAAATTCTTCGGCTATTAAAAAGATGTGGCTAAAAATTTATTTCACTTCAAAAACAATCGGCAAAGAATAGATTACGTTCACCTTTTTGCCCTTTTGCTCACCTGGTTGCATTTGCGGAAGCTTTTTAATAATGCGAATGGCCTCGGCTTCGAGTTCTGGCTTTGGAGCTTTTGCTTTTACGTCAACAATGTTTCCCGCTTTGTCAATTTTAAATTGAACAACAATACGTTGTCTGCCCGTGAGACCCAAATCGTTCCCGAGTTTTGTGTTGAAATTTTCCCCCACAAACCCACTAATACGTTGTGTGAAACACTGCTTCAAAGCTTCATTGCCACCTTCACAACCCGGATAGGTTGGTACTCTTTCTATTTCAGTAAAAGCAACGGACATATCTCCGTCTTCATCGGTTTCATCCAAATATTCTTGCACAGAGGTATAAACTTTGTCGCCCGGTTGTGCTTCCGTGGTAAGTAATTTTAGCGCTTTTTCTTCTTCGGGAGTCATTTCGCCCTTTTTCATGATGGCTTCGGCCAATTCGTTTATTTTGTTCATCACTTCAGAGTCTGACTGCTGGACGATCTGTGTTTCCTCTGCTTTAGGGTCGTTGCTGCAGGCAGTGTAGATTAACATAGTGCAAATTGCTGGCAATAGTAATAAATACTTTAGCTGCGCTGTTTTTCTTGATTTTGATTTTTGTAACATACTGATTCGTTTTTTGATTAATGATTGATTGAAAAATGTATTGATGAATGAAATTTTTTCGGTTTGGAACACTTCAGAAAGAAGGTTTTGATAGTATTGCTTTTTGTCTTTTTTGGCAGTAACCTTTTCATCGGCAATAAACTCGTGCAGGGTTGCCATTCTGTTTTGGAATAAATAGACAAGCGGATTGAACCAAAAGACGATGCGGAGTGTTTCAAAGAAAAGTAAGTCCAACGAATGTTTTTGTTGAATATGTATTTTTTCGTGGGCAATAATATTGCTACTGTTTTCTTCGGAAATGTTTTCACCCAAAAATATAGTGTTGAAAAAAGAGAAAGCCACCTCTGTCTTGGGAAGGATTTTAAGTTTAAACCCATCAGAATATGCTGTGGTTCCCGAGAAATACAGTTTTGCGATTTTGAAGAATTTCCAAAAGAAAAATACTGCACTTAGCCCGATTCCCAAAAGCCAAAGATCCAACAAGCTTGGAAACCAAAGCGAAGACGCACTTGGAATTGCTTCAGAAATAGTACCACCAACAACAACTGCCGGCAACTGAACTATGTATTCCTGCGGAATGCTTTTTTGAATGAAGTCAATACTAATAAAGGGCAATACCGTACCCAAAATTGGGGTAAGCAACAAATAGATTCTATTTAGATTGAAAAAAGTTTCTTTCTTCAAAAAGGCTTCATATACTGCCAGAAACAGTATTTGAAAAACGAGTATTTGTATGAGTGAATGTATCATTTTTCAGTCTTTTCAGAATTAATTTCTTCCATAATAGCCTCCATTTCGTGAATGCTTATATCGTTTTTCTTCATAAAAAAAGATACCATACTTTTAAAGGAACCTTGAAAATAACCATCCATAAGTTTGTTTAAGGATTGGTTGCTATATTCTGTTTTCTTCACCTTTGGAAAATAAACATGGCCCCTTCCTTCCTTTCTATAATCAACAAAATCCTTGCTCTCAAGAATTCGAACAATGGTAGAAACCGTGTTGTAGGCAGGCTTTGGCTCGGGCAATTGTTCTATAATTGAAGCTACATTTGCTTCTTCCAGATCCCAAAGAATTTGCATAATGTCTTCTTCTGCTTTTGTTAATTGTTTCATTTTGGTACAGTTTGATATTTCAAATATAACTAAATAAATAGTTTAAACTAACTTTTTAGTTGTTAATTATTAAAAAAAACCTCGCAGCTTATATTTCCTGTGAGGTTTTTTATTTTTAGAAGTGGATTTTACATCCAAACAGTTTTATCCTCAATATTGCTATTGCGGACACCTTCAGGCAAATCTCCATCGTATTTGCCTAAGTAGAAAAAACCGAGGCATTGTTCTCCTTCTTGTAGTTGGATAAATTTGTCCATATATTTTAGAATTCCCGGAGAAGCCCAATAAGCGCCAATCTTCATTTCGTGTGCCGTAAGCCACATGTTTTGCACCGCCATAGCTGTAGCTGCAATTTCTTCCCATTCTGGAATGCTTGCCTTTGGGTCGCGCTGCATACAGATAGCTATTACACAGCCCGCTTTCACGGGATTGTCCATAAATTTATTATATGTAAATTCTGAAAAGTTTTCTGTGGTTTGTTTGTAGGTTTCGGCAAGAAATTTTCCCAAAGCAACTTGAGATACACCGTGAAAAACCTTAAATCGCCAAGGCTCTGTACGTTTGTGGGTGGGTGCCCAATTTGCACTTTCAAGTATGGTTAAAATTTCTTCTTTGGTGACTGGTTGTCCGTTATATTGTGCAGGAAAAACCGCCCGGCGGTTCTTTATAATGTCTGAAATCATTCTTTTTAATTTGGCTCGTGAAGATAGTAAAAGCCCTCTTGAAAAAAAACAATTTTAATTGAATGTGGGAACTTTAAAAATAATTTTTTGTTGTATTAAAACATCTGCCACCAATTTCAGATCTCCACTCAATGGCGTCTCCAAAGTCTGGTTTGAAAGCAACTTCTCTACCTCGGTTTTCATTTCTGAACTATGGTACTCCAATAGCAATTCGTTTTCTCCCAATTTAATAAGGCAATCCTTTTTTCCAAACTCCATAGCAGCCTGTGGATTTGGAATAAGCTTAACATCATTATTGGGGTATGCTTGCTGTAGAACCATGTAAAGCGCTTCTAACACCCTATTGTCAGTAACAGAGGTCAAACAGATTCTATGGCCACAATTTAAGATAACATCATAATTGCACTTTAGGTTGCACACGCCCTTTTTACCCCAAATAAGGTGGTTATGTTGTGCAAAACTTCCCCAACTTCCAGGACCGGTGGGGCCATAGATTCCCACAGTGGGCACATTGAAAGCTCCTGCCACGTGCGTTATTCCTGCATCATTGCCAATATGGAACATTGCTCCTGCCATTGTCTCGCCCACCTCAACCATTCCACCAGTGATGAACTTTATATGAGGCATGGGTTTAGTGAAATATTGTGCAATATCAGGATCGTCGGGGCCCATAATAATTTTGCAATCTAGATTTGGAAAGATTTCCGCCAACATTTCAATCAACCTTGCATACTTTTCAGTTGGCCATATTTTTAACAAAAATCCTGCTCCGTGATGAATAACAAAATACGGATTGTTCAAGTTCTTATCACTTTCAAAATAGGGATAGCTTTCCAAATGATTGTCAATATCAATATGAAGTTTTGAAACCGTGTCTATATAATGCTGGATTGCGTGCTGTTTTACTTTTTTATGGGTTGGATATTTTAGTGCGTGAGGCAAATCGTAGCCGCGGAAAGCAGGATAGTTGCCCAGTTCATAAACATTATTATAGGTGGATTCGCTGTTTCTAGCATCAGGTTCACTCACTACTTCAATGCCTTTTAAGTGTTTGGCAAAAAAATCTACAAGCCTTGGCGCTACCGCAAAATGAAGCTCTTCCGAAACCTTGGCAAGTTTGTAGATTGCAGGGATGGCAAAGAAAATATCGCCGAGGCCCCCATAGCTTTTATACACCAACACTTTTTTGAGTTTTGGGGTTTGGGTTTTTTCTGAATTGTTCAGTATTTCAGAGACTGCAGCCCAAAAGTTTTCGGGTGCCTGCAGCATTTCGGCAATAGCCTTTTCAAAATCATCAGGATAAAAATCAAAAGAAAAAGTTCCTATTCTATCGTTTGAAAGAATTTCACAACCTGAAAGAAATGCTTCTGCGGCAAGTCTTCCCGAAGGTTCTGGCCATACAGGCTTACAAATAAACTGCTTTGTTTTTCCAAGAATTTCAAGTACTTCCGCATTTGAAATTGGGTCATGAAAAGTCATGTTCTTTGGCATTTCACGACGCAAACGGTTTTTTCCGAAAACCTTAAAGTTTAGGTTTGGATGTTCTTCGGCATAGGTAACATAGTCATGGCCGCCTTTTAAAAAGTTGAGGTCGCCAAAAAAAGGAATGGTTTCTTCATCTTTTTCTTCGGAAGGCTTTAGTTTACAAACATCGACGGTAGGCGGCATGATCAAGTGATTTGCTACTGCCTCACCATAAAAGTCGAAATGTGATTGATAATGTTTTGGGGATTGAAAAACATTTAGGGCTGCGCCGGAAAACAGCTTTCTGAAAAGGTGAAATTTATCGGGATTGCAGCAATTACGGATGTTATAATCCACTGTACAGAGAATATTTCGGCGTACACAGAAATTATAATCATATTCAACCTTAATGTACGGAACTTGTTGGGAAAGAAGATATCGCACTAAATCCAGCTCAAAATGACAGCGGGAGGTACTGTTTAAAACTACTAAATCTGTTTTTGAAATTTTGGATTTTGTTGCTTCAAAATTCTTAAGAAAATCCACTGAAACGGAATACCCTTTTCTTTCCCCCAGCGCCATCAATTCCTTAATGGTAAGTTCGGCACCGCGTGGTGTTTCCAATAATGTATCGTGAAGAAATAGGATTTTTTTCAAAATAAAGGAGGGTTTAAATAAGATTGGACATTTCTGATAGAATTCAAAGAAATGTCCAATCAATTTAAAAAAACACTAACAAACAGACTATGCTTTTTCAAAAATTAAAATGTCGGTTCCACCGCCGCCTCCACTTACATCGCGCAGCTCAATTCTTGTAGGCATTACGCTTATAATGTCCCACCCATCATTGAATTCATCAAAAGGAGAGCCGTTAAAGTTTAAGTTTAGTTCAGTTCCCGAACCGTTAACAGACCAGCTTCCGTTATTGGTATTGCTTCCGTTAGTGGCAGTTACTTGGTCGTTAACTTTAAAATCAACGGTATAGCCATTGTAATCTGATGTTTCGTCGTCTCCGCTATCTATATAGCTGGCAACTTTCCAGTTTGTTGCAATTAAAATATCGCGAATTACTTGGGCATCGCCATAGTAGCCGTCGTCGTAGTAGCCATCATCATAATAACCATCATCGTAGTAACCATCATCGTAGTAACCATCATCATAGTAACCATCATCGTAGTAACCGTCATCATAATAACCATCGTCGTAATAACCGTCACCGTAATACCCATTATCATAGTAGCCATCATCAAAAAAGTCATCCGAATCATCGGAAGAACAAGAAGAAATAATAGCTCCTGTAATGGAAATAGTTGAAACGGCAAGCAGAGCCTGTCCCGATTTCTTTATAAAATTCCTACGTTTCATAAAAAATGTATTAATGGTTATTATAAATATACTAAAAAAAGATTGTTTTTTCGGTATTTATATATTGAACAATTATCTTCGAAAATACCCTACCCTTGTTAGTAAAAAATTATCGGCGCGGTCGTTTTTTCTTATTGGTCTTAGAACCCACCCTGGACATAGCGCACCTAAAGCCAATATAGTCTGCAGCCATGTATTGAGGCAAAAAACGTCTTTGGGCTGGGTCCAGCCAATAATCCCTATCGCGCCACGAACCGCCTTTATAAACGCGGACCTCATCATTTATCAATGTAGTTCTATTGGAACTTTTATCATATTCACGATGTATTTTGCCTGTGCTATCCACAAAGACCTTATGGATCGGCGCGTTGTACATCGGATAATCGGTGGAAGATTGGTTTTTGGCATTATACAGTTTTGACCTTTGATCGCCGTCCATAAAATTTCTGTTATCACTTTCAGAAAAATTAATGCGGAGATAGGTTTCCCATTCATCTACGGGAACTTGAATGAGTTCACCCGGAAGTTGCTTTGGAATGAGTTTGCCGGTGGGCAGGGTGTCATAAATTATGGAATCTATGGTGACGACGTTAAAAGTGCCATCGGGGTTTCGGGAGTCTTTGGTGTAAACATTTCCACGATAATAGTTGAAGTCGTTATAATCATCTTCCACAATGGGTCTGTAAACATCGGCTACCCATTCTGCCACATTGCCTGCCATATCATATAGCCCGTAGTCATTTGGGGGATAGCTTTTTACTTGGGCAGTAATATCGGCATTGTCATCGCTCCAACCGGCTATTCCACCGTAATCGCCATCTCCTTGTTTAAAGTTTGCCAATTGGTCGCCACGCGATTTACGTTTTCCGGAGCGAGTGTATTGTCCGTTCCAAGGATACTTTTTTCGTCCTTTGTGAATATTATATTCCCTAATTCCGTCGAGCCCCAAGGCAGCATATTCCCATTCAGCTTCAGTGGGTAGGCGGTACTCTGGAAGGAAGATCCCATCACGGCGCTGCATATATAAATCGGTATGTTTAGCACCCAGAATTGTACTATCTTTTTTAAGTTCTACAAGACGACTGGAACGTTTACCGCCATTTAAGATGGAATCATTACCTCCATATGCTAAGGTAGGGGCTTTGATATAGGTTTCTGTTGAAAATATTTCATTGGCCTTTACATTGTATCTAGCATTAAGTGCCGTAAAATCTGCATCTTCCAATAACTTTTCATTAACCCTGTCGGTACGCCATTTGCAAAAATTAAGCGCTTGTAACCAACTAACCCCCACCACTGGATATTCCGAAAAGGCGGGGTGGTGTAGATAATTTTTCACCATAGCTTCATTAAAACCGAGGGAGTTTCTCCAGACTAAGGTGTCTGGCACTGCACTGGAATAAATATGGCTATAATTCTCTTCATGGGGTGGGAATACCCGTTTTATCCAATCTAGGTATTCTGCATACATCAGATTAGTAACTTCGGCTTCATCAATATAAAAAGACATAACATGCTGCTGATTTGGGGTATTGTTCCAATCACCAATGGGATCATCCTGGATACGGCCCATCGTAAAAGTACCACCCTCAATAAAAACCAGGCCGGGGCCTGTTTCCTGCTCCTTGGTTTTTTTATTATAATCTTTTGCAAAACCGCCCATTCGGCCAATCATTTTCCAGCCTGTGGCACGTGAACTGTTTTTATAGTCCTCCTTTTTAGAACAGGAGACAGAAAGTAAGGTTAAAAAGAAAGCAAGAAGCAATCGGCTCATTAAACGGTTAGTTAGAAGTATCAAAAATATAATTATTCCCCATCCAACCAAATTCACAGTAGATAGATTTTAAGCAAAATAAGTAAATATGGGTTAGTTCTTACTTTTCTCAAATTCAGTTGAGAAAAGAAACACCAAAAAAAGCCCCTTCTCTTCAGCCTAGTTTATCTTGAGTCTATTGAAAGACTCAGTGCAGGCTTTAGAAAAAGCTTTTCATTGGTCTATTTAACTATAATGATGTAATTATAGTTCAGAATCTCCTTCTGCTAAAGGTTCGCTTGAGGTTGTGAGCCTCCAGGAATTAATACGCGTCGCGGTTGAACCAGATTCCATTTGTTGCCATAAGAAACTCAAAGGTTTTTCGGATCTAAGTACATCATACAGGTCGTGAAAATCATTTAATGGAATTAATATTTTAATTCCCCTACTGGAACGAACACCATTCTCATAATTGGGAATATGTGCCGGATCTTCAAAAAAATTCAATTCTGCCGTGGTTACGCCATCCCCAAACCTTCCTGGATTTAAGTTCAGCTTTATATAGCGTTGCCATGAGTGGCCAAAATCTCCTGATCCAGGAGAACTTCTACCAATATTCAATTGATAGGATCTAATTTCCGCAAAATATACTTGTGCCATACAATAGGCTTTAAATTAAGAACTTAAATATAAGAAAATACTAAAAATATCTGCTATGGAAAGAAATCTAATCAGCCTTAGTATTCCAAAAACAAAAAAAGCCTCTCCACTTCAGCCTAGTTTATAGTTTATTGAAAGACCCTATGCAGGTTTAGGAAAAGCTTTTCTTCGGTAATCTCGATCTGGGATTTAACCACAGCCCAAAAAGCTAGGGCAACTAAGGCTACAAAGTGCAAGGACATACTAAAAAAAACCGTTAGGATATAAGATTCCTAACGGTTTTGATATTTAGGAGGGTTATAATTTCTTAAACCATCTTCTAATTGTGGAGAAATATGTGGTTGACACAGCTACAATTTTACGTAAGAGGAGGGTTGTAAAGAAACTAACTATTGCCCCTATAATCGCCAAGATACAGGTTGTGATAAGTTGTTGGGAACCTATATTGGGGAGCGTAGAAGCCAAAAAACCTCCAATGGTGCCGGCTATAAAGGGAATCTCCTTAGAGGCCACCATTAGGCGCTTGTGGGGGCTCAGGATCCTCACCCTGAACCGTTGCCTGACTTACAGCCGTGGCCACTGTGCCAGCGACCACTACGTAGGTAGCGGCGGAAAGCAGCCAGGCCGGAAGGGCTACAGGCGCCGCGAGCAGGGTGCCGCCGGCCGTTGCCAAGCCGAGGCCCACATTGCGCAGGGTTCGAAAGAACTTAGGAGTAGGACTTTTGTATCTGTTTAAGATATTCATACCGATTTGAATTAATGTTAAGGATTACTTTTTCATTTTTATCCCTAGCCTGATGGTATAGGGAGAGGAGTTTCTGTAGGGCCAGTTTAGAGTTGATACCCGTACCAATACCCGTTAACAGGTTGACCGGGGCAATACAGCCACGCAGTTGGGTGATGGCATTGTTTGCGGGATGGATTAGGATATAACTTCTGTTTGGCACGTCCAAGATTTCCAAGTGGTTATGGAATTTGGTGGAGGTTCGGGACCTCAGTTCGTAGTTGCCTTCCGGGATGCAGGAACTATTTTGTTTGTTCTCTTTCCAAGGAAGCTCAATGGTAAAGCAGACGAAGTGTCCGTTTAAGGTGAGGGTACCATTGGTACCCCCACGCTTATAAACCCTTGTTAGGACAAGTTCCATTTACACATCGTCAACATTTACCACATTCAGGGCGTTGAAGGCACCATTCTTTAGGGAATAGTACTCGCCATTTACCTCTTGGTAAAATTCGATACCCATAACGACTACTACCGGCAGGGTTGAATTGGGGTTTACCGAAGCGGTAAGGTTTGCCGCTGCTACAGCCGAGTTGTCGTAGGGCAGGATACCCATGTGCATCTCGCTGAAAGAAAAGGTTTTGTTTGGGAAATCCAACTCAGCGACGCCCATTGCCAATTTAAAGTGGCTAGTACCCGATGGAGCGCCAATTTGCTCAGTGGCGGTAAAGGCTTCGATGGCAATGGTGGCATCGCCCGTAACCCGATCAAAACTTGGGATGAACTGGCCGAAGAAGCTGGTGCCCAGTTTTCCATTAATGTTAAAGTCGAAGTCCTCAAGCATTGCCAGGTTGCCTTCCGAAAGGTTACGATTGCCACGGGAGTTTACGGCATCGGTTTTAATGATAGCCAGTAAGAGGGTGGTGAGCCTACTTACCACACGGCGGTCCTTAGCCTTTTGCATCAGGGATCGGAGGGCGGTGCGAATTAATTTACCGCCCTGGCCTGCCCGACCGAATTCGGAGTTGTTCTCACGGGTGCGTGCAAATGCAGCACTGTGAAGGATCTTGTCGCGGTCAACTCCTCCCTTAGCTCGGGCAAGGTGACCGTCTGTGGTTTTGTAAAAGGCGATATCATCGATAGTACCTTTTAACTTGATAATTCCAGTTTGTTTAGCCATAATAAAAAGATTTAAAGTGAGCTGCAAAGATGGGATGTGGGAAAAGCGATTATTCACAAGTGGGGTGTATATGGGGTACGATTTATTTTTAGAAAGATTGGGAAAGGCTGGAAATACTGGGAAAGAGGGCTTACAATTTTTTGGAATTTTTATGGATGAGGAATTTTTGAGCGATTTAAGAACGGAAATAGATGAAAAATTGGAAGTGGGATGCGGGAAAGAATGGTTTTAAAAATGTGTATGGATGCACAAAAAGCCTTGTTAATTAAAGCGTTGAAACACAATCCGGAGGGTTGGCAGGCTTGAGATTTTACCCGAGTAGTTCCCAAGGGGGAAAGGAAGGAATTGCATTTTGTAGGAAAAAACAAGTGTTTTCTTACATTTTAATGACTTTGCTATGGCTTTGGTATGGCTTTGCTATGGGGTATCGGGGAATGGGGTTTCAGGTTTCAGGTTTCAGGTTTCAGGCTTGTAGAGTCCTAAAACAACTATACAGGTTGAAGAATAAATCCTGATATAGTTATACAAATATACTGATATCCCTTAAAGAACTATACTGTTGTTCTTTCATAGTTAAGATACTTCTTATAGGTAATTCCTTAACTATCAGTTTCAATTATGCGATTGTGGAGGCTTGTTTTGAGGAGGTCGAGGAGTTTGGATGGATTGGATTTGCGCATTCGTATTTCTAGAAAAATTCTATAGTAATCGCCCACCTCCACATTAAACAATTGTTCCAGGGCGGTGGCAAGGTCCTTGATCCCCACATTGCCGTTATTGACTAGGCCCGAAGCCTGCAGAGCATAGACCAGCTCCACCAGATCTACCTTTTGGCCCGTCCATTTTAAGGGGGAGGCCTGAGATAGGGCCTTTTCTTTGTTGGATGTCATTTGTCCCGACAACAATTCAATTGTTTTCAAGTTTCCGATTATTTGGGCAAACACCATATCCTTGGCCGTGGAAAATTGTGCGTCGAGGAGGGAGGGCAAGGAATCGGCATAGACGGGAACTCCGGAATCTTGTCTGGTAAAATATTCCAGATCCCGATGGGAATGCCCGCGCATGTAGTAGTGATAAAGTTCGCGATGTTCCCCAAAATACCCTCTCAGATAGGCAATATAACCTGAATAAAATTCTTTGGTCTCCTTGGCCGAAACGGTGGGGCGGTTTAAGCTTAGATGGATACAGTTCATATAGAAGATTAGCGAACCCACAACCTGTGGCTTGACTGTCTTAAAAAACCGACATTCCTCTTCCTGGGACCGAAATCCTTTTTTTACCACGCCTTTGCGCATACACGCTAAGGTATTTCTACACAAATTGATTCCCTTTTCCGCAATTTCGCAATCAAATGGATTAAAGGGTTGCAGTTCCTTTAATTCCCTTTCCAAACTGGAGAGTAGCCGTAAATAAGTTTCCATACCGGGGCAAGTATTGATTGGTAGGCACAAATTATATAAAGCCGCATAAAAAAAATGAAGGTTGAACCGTCAGAATTGACGGTTCAACCTTCAACTTGCAAAAAAATAATGCGGTAATATGCAATTCCAAAAGCTAATGTTTTGCGGAATTATCTCCTTGTCGGAAAACCGGACCCTGCCTTGGCGGCTGCCCTTCCCCTTTTTGAGGAAGCGGGCGGGTTTAGGTGTAGTCAGATTATAGGTACCGAGGATGTCAGGTGGACTACAATTCAGGTATCGCCCCCCGAATTGGTGCTGGTAAATCTTGACGCCAGCGCTCTGGATTGGATGGAGGTTGTGGCCAAACTGAACCACTTCCTCGGACATATTCCCAACTATATAGGTCTTACATCCTCTCATAAAATGGGATTTGAAGCCTATAAGGCGGGGTTTGCAAATGTAATTCTTACTCCTTGCGTTACCGAGGAAGTAGTCGCAGCCCTTAATGCCTACAAGTACTCATCGCGCATACAAAAAAGCTATTGCGTTGCATGGTATAACGATTACCACTATGTCAATCTAGATGATATAGTCTTGGTAAAGGCAGCAAGTGATACTTGTGAATTTATAATGAAGGACGGCAGCACTATCCACAACTTTCAAAATCTCAAAAGCGCCTATCAAACCTTGCCTACCCATTTTCAAAGAATCCATCGCAGCTGGGTTGTAAACTCCCATTTTGTGTACCGCATCAATATGCGCAAAAGCAGGGTGTATTTACGAAATTATAAAGACCCCATCCCCTTTACCAAAAGGTACAAAATGAATTTGATAACCCTAAAAAAGTTATTGAGCCAGCCAAGCTTCATTCTCTTCCAATAATCCATTCGCCTGGTTTTCTACCCCTATTCACATGATACCAGCGGTCATTCACAGGATTGTACCCCAAATGTTATGGTTACTAAATTATAGCCGATATCTTAGCCATAAGGAAGTTGCTCTCCCCCTGGCCCAACCGCCAGTTTCATTGTGCACGATGAATCCCTCCACAAACTGGGGGACCGTATCCAATTGTTTAACATAAAAAAATACACAATGAAAACAAAGCCAATATTCCTGAGTCTTGCCTTAATGGGCTTGCTATCGTCTTGCACCCCTACGCCTACCATTACCGAAAGCAGCGATTATGATGCACCCCCTATCTATGGCACGGGGGGAGAACACAGCCGGGAGCCAGATAATGAAAAGGACTGAAGTACATAACTATCTGATTTTGAGAGAAGCCTTTTATAATAGAAAGGCTTTTCTTACTTTTGCTTACTCCCCAAAGCCGTTAGCTATGAACACCTACACTTTCCTCAGTGGGCGGGAGATGGCGTATGCCATTACACTTTTTTTAATCATATTGCCCCATTATTCCCACGCCCAGGACCAACGCCTACAGCGCAGTTATGAAACCTACCTACAAAAAGCAAGGCAGGATACCTTTTCCATGGAAGTCCGCAAGCACTATCTCAGCCGCGCATTAACTACCATAAAGACGCTTCCGCCCGATAGCGTAAAATATTCCAAGATCAGTAAGCTGGTGGAGCTTTCCTCCCACCTTGAGGATTCGTTGCTCTTTCAAGCCTTGGCCCGGAGCGGCCACCAATTGGCACGGCAAATCAAACACCCGGCCTTGGTAGCCGACTCGCACTGGAATTATGGTACCTATTACTTACGGTTGCAGCGGTATGACAGTAGTTATTATCACTACAACCACGCCTATACCCATTTTATAGCTGCGGGCAGGGAGTATTACGCGGGAAAAATGCTGTACAATATGGCGTATATAGCCAGTGAGACCAACGATCTTACCGGCGCGGAGATTTTATTGTACAGGAGCATTGAGATTTTTGAGCGCACCCACAAACCACTACAACAGTATCGCTGTTATAATATCTTGGGCAATAATGCGGATGATCTGGGCGAATTTGAAAGGTCGCTGGTGTACTATAGAAAGGCGGCCAGTCTTATTCCCCTGTTGGAAAATGCGAGGTATTACCGATTGGAGAATTACAACAATTTAGGGGTACGGCTTTATAAGATGGGATTGTTTGAGCAAGCAGTAGCCACCTTTGAAAAGGCCTTGCGGGAAACGAAAGTACTTCAGAAGAAGGATGCGCTCTATGCCAAGCTGTTGGATAACCGGGCCTTTTGCCTCGTTGCCCTGGGTCGGGATAGCGATGTTGCCCCTGCCATGCAACAGGCCATGGATCTTCGCGACAGCATTGGTGATGTGGCCGGGTCCGTAACCAGCCGCCTGCGTTTTGCGGAGTATTACGGGAAGATAGGCGATACCATAAAAGGAATCGGTTTTGCACAAGATGCCCTTACCCTCGCAGAAAAGCATTCCTTGATGCGGAACGTCTTGGAGGCCTTGGAGATATTGGCCGGGCTGGACAGCCCCAGGACAGAGACCTATTTACGGCAGCATATCAATTTAAATAAAGCCCTCCAGGCCCGGGACCGCCGCCTGCGGAACAAGTTTACGGCCATACAGTATCAAACCGATAAATACATACAGGAGAACGAGCGGCTATTCCGCCAACGGCTATGGATCAGCCTTGGGGCTATAGGGCTTACTTTTATCCTACTTCTTATTTATTGGAGCAGTAGGCAGCGGGCCAGAAACCGACAATTGATGTTTGAACGGGAGCAGCAGCAATATAATGAGGATCTGTTCCTGTTGCGATTTCGGGAAAAGTCGAACCTGGAAAAAGGCAGGGCGGAGGAACGGGAGCGCATTTCGCAGGAGCTCCACGACGATATAGTTTCGCGGCTATTTGCGCTGCGGTTTCGGTGGGGAGCGGTAAAAGTGACGGGAGAAAGCCCTATGATGCTTTTGCACCGGCAGTTTCTGAATCTGTTGGAAACCATAGAAACCGACGTTCGAAACCTGTCCCATGACCTTAGGAACCTTATTGCCTTTAAGGAAGAAGAATTCCTCCGGCTTGTAGAGCAGATCCTGGAAGAAAAGAGGGAGGTGGGCAGCTTTAATAGTTACTTTGCCTGTGAGAATCCGGGCGATTGGGAACAGCTAAGCCACTTGGCAAAAATCCATTTGCAACGCATTTTGGAAGAAGTGTTACAGAATATCGTAAAACATGCCAAGGCCAAGGAGGTACGGGTACAGATGGGGCGGAAGGACGGGTTTTTGGAATTGTGGATCCATGACAATGGCAAGGGCATGGACCTCTCCAAAATACGGAAAGGGATGGGAATGAAAAGTCTGGAAAACAGGACCGAAAAACTACAGGGCAAGGTGGAGGTGAAAAGTAGCCCAGGCAATGGCACCATGGTTAAACTTTATATTCCATTTAAATTAAATATAGTATGAAGACAGAGGTGATAAATATTTTGATGATCGATGACCATGCCATGATCTTACAGGGATATGTAGATGCCCTAAAAAATATGGAAAGGGAAATGGGGCCATATCGCTTTGCGGTAGAACAGGCACATTCCCTTGGGGAGGGTCTGGCCAGTCTGGAACATACGTATAAGATAAGAAAGCTCCATTTGGTACTGCTGGATATTGGCCTGCCCCGGGAAGACCATTATATGTCCGGATTGGACTTGGGGGCAGAAATCAGAAAGACCTTTCCAGATACAAAGCTTATAATAATCACCGGATATGACAACTTCCCCCTTATCCAAAAAACGATGGAAACCCTAAAGCCCGAAGGGCTGCTTATAAAGGGAGAACTAAAACCGGAAGGCTTGGTGCTGGCGGTAAGGGAGGTTTTGGAGAACATACCCCATTATACAAAGACAGTAAGAAAGTATCTGACCCATATAAACACCAAACCCACGCTCTTGGACCATTACGATATATTGCTCCTCTTCCATCTGTCTGAAGGAAAGCAGACCAAGGAGCTACCTAAATTACTTCCCCTTTCCTTGGCCTCGATAGAAAGGCGGAAGCGAAAACTAAAAGAGCTTTTAAACCTTGGGAACAGCAGCAGCGATATACAGCTGCTGAACCGGGCGAAGGAAGCGGGGTTTTTATAGAGCGTGGACTGGCCAGCGAGAAGTAGCAACAAGTAGCATGGAAGCAACATGGAAAGACAGGGACTGAAATATCTGTTATTGGAGCCGTTGCCGATATTACGGGAGGCTTTTTATCAGGGAATTGATATGCTAAAGGCAAGCTACCCACAATACAGCTGGATAGGAAAGGAACTAAACAGCCGGGAAGCGCGGGAAGCCTTAAAGGAAGATCCTGGCACCGCCCAAGGGTATCAACTTATCTGGCTGCATCTGGACCCCGCCAAGCAGGAAAAGGAAAATCCCTTTAAATTGCTGGCCGCCTGGCAGCTGCACAGTCCGGAAGCCCACATCGTCGTAAGTTTGCAACAGGCTACCATTTACCTGATTCGGAAGGTTTTACAGAAAGTAAATCCCCACGGCATGCTGGCGCTTGTAGATTGTGAGCAGGCGGCAATAGGTGCGGCCCTTACCGCCGTGCTCCGGCAGGAAGTATTCTATAGCAAAACAGTACTCCTCCTTTTACATACATTTTTTCAAACGTTTGAGGCGATGGATAGGGCAGATTATGCCATTTTGCACGAAATGGATAAGGGCACGCCTATCACACAACTGCCAGAGAAGGTGCTCCTCTCCCATTCCTCCATCCTTAACCGCCGAATCCAACTTAAAGCCCTCTTTGATTTGGAAGGGAAAACCGATGCCCACTTGCTACAGCAGGCCAAAAGATTGGGGTATATCTAAGCAGCCCATTTTTTTTAAGGGGATTATCCTTGGTCCTTTACGGATAATCATTTTATTTTCAATCTTAACCCCTCTATTTTCAATTCATTTCCCACCCCTCCCTTCGTTTTCTAAGGTTAATTTTAGGTAACTAAGAACAGCACTGCACAATATGTGGACGGGAAATAAAATATCACACCTTAAAAATGCGATTATAACCGGTAGCAGCTATTTATTTATACTGCTCTTCCTCTATGCCGCCATAAGCAAGCTTTTGGATTTTGAAACCTTCACCGACCAACTGGCACAGTCGCCCCTGCTCAGTGCCTATGCGGGAATAATTGCATGGCTTGTACCGGCCCTGGAAATAATCATAGCTGTCTTGTTGGTGTTTGAACGGTTCAGGATCCCTGCCCTTTTCGCGGCCTTCGCCCTTATGGTGATGTTTACCGCCTATATTGTTATCATCCTTAACTTCTCCGATTTTATTCCCTGCTCCTGCGGCGGGGTGCTCGAAAAATTGAGTTGGACCCAGCACCTTATCTTTAATATTGCTTTTATAATCCTCGCAGGGGTAGCGGTCTTTCTTGTGCGCACCCATAGCCCAAAAAGGATTTTGCTTTTGCTGGTATCACTTGCTATAATGGGGATAGGAATAGTGACTTTGTTGTTTGTCTTTTCGGAAAAGAAGATGCACCGGAATAATGCATTTCAAAGAAGATATATGCCCCATCCCCTTATAAAGATTGGAGAATATGACCTAGAAAAGTTTGGACACTATATTGCAGGCGTAGCCGAGGATGCTATTTATTTGGGTGATTATACCGCACCACTCTATCTAAGGGCTATCGATACTACTTTAAAAGAAATGCAGGAGTTTAGGGTTACAATTTCAAATACCGATTTACCCTATAGGCGAGCAAAAATCACAGTTCAGCCACCCTATTTTTATTTGGGGGATGGTACGGTACCGGTACTATTTAAAGGCAAAATGAATTCCTGGAGCGCCAACCCCTTCTCCTATGAGGAAGCATACTTTACCCAATACACCGTAGCCGACTCCCTTTTAACAGGCTTCATTACCACCAGCAGTAAAACAGGTTCAAATGCCATTGGAATCTTCGATAAAAGAGATTCCATAGATACTGTTCAATTAAATATAAAGATCTTGGGAAAAGAAAAATACGGCAAGATAAAAACTGATGGGAACCTTCTCTATAATCCAGAATTTCAAAAATTCATTTATCTCTACTATTATATAAATAAGTACGAGCTTTTAGATAAACAACTTACTCATGAGCTTTCTGGAAAAACCATTGATACCATAAGCAAGCCCATTTTGGATATAGCCCATCACAGTAAAAAAGGAGAAACCAAGGTTGGCGGTAAATCTGTTCTAGTCAATTTGCAAAGTACTACAAGTGGAAACTATTTATATATACATAGTAACAGATTGGGCAAATATGAGGACAACAGAATTCTAAATACTGCCTCCATTATTGATGTGTATGATTTAAGGGATTACACCTATGCCTTTAGCTTTTATCTCTTCCATCAACGGGATGAAACACTAACGGAAATTCAGGTAAATAAAGATTTATTAGTAGCTATAGTCGGTGATAAGCTATGGTTATATAGGTTGAAGCCAGCATATTTTGACACTGGCCCCAACCCAACACATACTGCGCAGTATCAGGAAAAAGACCGAACACCTGTAAAAAATAGTAGGTCGCTAATTCATTAAAAATTTTTGTACAATGAAAACAAAACTTTTAAAATTCGGCATGCCCTTGATGGCATTTTTACTGGCAATCGTGTTTGCTTTTGCCACGAACTCCAAACCTGTACCAGAAGATATAGCTTTGGTTAATGGGTACATTATGCAAAATGGGAAATGTACCTTGGTAAGAACCTGTAGTACTAACCCAGGACCCAAATGTTTCGTAGGAGGAACTATCTTACGTACTAAAATCAATGAGACCCAGTGCGGTGCTGAACTTTTCCATTGGAACAATGGATAGTTCATTTACTCCAATGCCTAATTTTATTTAGGCATTGGAGTTTTTTACTTTAAATACCTGTCAAACCAATTCTTGATTCTTATCGTCAAGTCCTCTTTGTTTTTTTCGTTATTGAAGGTGTGACCTTCACCTTTATAATAAATCAATTTTGCTGGTTTTCTTAGGCGTCGTAAGGCAAGATACATCTGCAAACTTTGATTGGGATTTACATTGGTGTCTTCTTTTCCTGCCCACACTAAAAGTGGTGTTTTTATTTTAGCGGCTTGATGCAAAGGAGAATTCGCCCTATACGGCTCAGGATTCTCAAAAAACGAACTGTGCATATTAAATATATCATTTTCAATTCTTGATATTTCTGGTAGCCCTGCTAGTTTATAGATGTCAAAATAAAAACTTTCAAAATTAAATATTCCACTACCTGCTACAGCGGCAGCAAACATGTCAGTTTGAGTGATTGTAAATCCAGTATCATACCCTCCATGGGAATGACCTATCAACCCAATTTTCTTTTCGTCAATTGATGCCAAATTCACTGCCGTTTTAACAGCTTTTTCAATACAAATAGCGGCTGAAATTCCTGGTGCATCCTTTCTGTATTGAATATCAGGAAGTAGTACAAAATAGCCATCCAGTGCGTAATTAAGGTAATTAAAACCAATTTCATTATTAATGGAGGGGGGCGAAAATTCATGGTATAAAAAAGATTGTTTTTCATAGGTACTTACTACCATTGGGTATTTTTTCCCACTATCGTAGTCAATCGGATATATCAAAATTCCGTTTAAGGAATTAGCTACCTCGGTATCGTAATGAATAAGTTCTCTTTGTGGCCATTTGTATTGATCCCATTCGGGGTTGCTTCTATAAATCACCTTCGACTCCTTAGCCTTTATATCTAGACATTCTATGGCCGTAGGTTCGGTAAAGCTCTGTTGCAGGAATATAAAATTATCATCACCCATCTTGATCAAATCAGTAAGGCGTTTATCTCGCCAAGTAATTTGACGCAACTTATTATCCTTCCATAAGAAATAACCCATACCAAGATTGTAGCGATTTTTGGCAGAAAGCATTACCTCTGAAGAATCATCTATCACGGTTGTATGAAATCCAAATTCCCAAGAAACTATATTGTTATTGCTATTAACGATTCGAAATTCTCTTTTGCTTTCGCGCCCATTTGTAAGTCTATTGATATGTTTACCATTGATGCTAACTTTCCAAACATCAAACTTATCGTACAGATATACATTTTTTCCATCTCTAGACCAGCCTGCAAGACCATAAGGTTCCGGCAAATCAGTACGGGACGATGCCTCATTGAATACTGGGCAGGGAATATCTATTGTTAAATTGGCATGGCTTCTGTCTTTTAAATCGTAGAGCCACCAGCTTTTATCTTTAAAGTAGGTAAGAAAATTTCCATCAGGGGATAAATGAACATAGCTTATTGCTATAAATTGATCGGATACCACCAATTCTCTTCTTCCGTTTTTCATGTTTACTGCATATATATCAACAACAGGATAATACTTGAATTGGGGTTCCTTCGCATAGGCATCAAAGACCAAGGCATAATCTGATTCTGGATGGAATAAAGTATATGGCGTTTCAGTATCGCCAAGAGCAATGATTTTATTTTCGCCGGGCAACCAAACATTTTGCCATGGACCCCGCTTCCCAGAACTCACAAAATTTTTGCGTGGGTAAATAATCTTATCGAAGGTGTCCCATATTTCGGGTCCGGAATCGTCAATCGCTAAGAGTTTTTGTGGAATGACTTGAAAATATACTTTTTCTCCAGAATTTGATACCGATATTTGAGTGTTTGTAATCGCTAAGGCCTCATTTGAAAGGGCAGCCCAATCCAATATCTTACAGGTCTTAGTCTTTAGGTCAAACATTCCTATATTAAAAGTTATTCCATTATCATTTGAATAAATAAAACTCAGTTTTTCTCCATTGACACTCCATTCCATTCGTGGGAAGCTAACATATTTGCCTTCCATAATCACATAGGTAGCGAAAGTATCAAAATCCAATAACTGAAGGCTTTCGCCATCATTTGTTTTCATAGCCATTACCATAGCATCCATTTGTGGGTTGAGTGCAAATTCCTTGCTGGTACCCGTCTTGTAAACCTTCTTTATGTCGAGAGCACTGATGGTTAAGGAATCTTTGGTAGAATGGGTTATTAAGTAATTACCCGTATGGGAGAAATGATGTAACAGTATATTGTCAAAGGTATCCATCGTTCCCTTTTCCAAATTGTTGAGAACCAATACATTTGAATTCAGGGGCATTGTAAACCATTTACTATTTGGGCTGAACTTGCCCCCATTGCCCTCCGAAAAAGAAAATGTTTTCGAAGTATTAACATTCTTGATGTGCCCCGTACTCGAACCGTCCATAAAATAATTGTTATAATGTATCCACGAACCATCGGGAGAGGAATCGATAAGATAGGTATGAAACCAATTTTTTTCAATCGGAGAATCCTGTTGTGCAGAAGCATCTAGTGCTGACCATAATGCGCATAGAACAACCATTGCAATAAAATTTTTAAAATAAATCATTGGTTAGCCTATTTGGTTAATATCCGGGATTTTGGGGTTCTAAGTTCGGATTTAGCAGAATTTCAGATTCCGGTATGGGAAGCAAAATATCGGTGGGCTTCCAACCCGATTTGATCGGTCCAAGAATTTCGTTTGCGAGCCCCTTACGCCGCAAATCGAACCATCGGTGACCGTGTTCGGCAAACATTTCAAAGCGTCGCTCCTGCAATATTACTTGTTCTAGTTCTTCCGCTGTATTTGCAGTTGTGTTTTCCAGACCTGCCCTGTTGCGGATTCTATTTAAATCCTGTCGCGCTCCGCTAACATTATTTAGCTTCGCACGTGCCTCCGCCCTAATAAGGTACTGTTCCGCCAATCGGAAAACAATGGAATATTCCATACTAGTGCCCGTATTAAATTGCTGCTTGTATTTATATGGGTAAAACCAGGATTGGGTGCCATCACTCACCTCCCCAATCCAATGTATCTTACGCAAATCATTTGGCTCCATGGCATCTACCATGGCCCGGGAAAGTGCAACAAAGGGAGGCGGTGGGAAGTCAAATATGTAGGTACTGGCTTCCTGTGTATTGGAACCCTCATTCTGAGGCTTGAGCTGCAGGATGGCGGCACTGCTCTCCTTTAAAAATACGTTGGTCAGATCTGTTTCCATGTTATAGAACGAAGTATTGCCAATAATTGCAGTGCTCTCCATTTCCGCTTCCATCCACTGTCCGTTGTATAAATACACACGGGCCAAAAGTGCTGAAGCCACCCAACTGTTGGCTCGTATCCTTTCGCCACTGGGATAGTCATCGCTTAAAAGGCCTTTTGCTTCCAAAAGATCCATCTCGATTTTTTCATATACCTGTCCAATGGGCTTTTTGTTTATCCTAATATTGATTTGGTAATCTGTGGTGGTGGGATAAGGTATTTCCCCAAACAGGTTAACCAGATAGAAATGCACCAGACCCCTTACGAAAAGAGTTTCCCCTCTTAATTGCTGCTTTAACTGTTGTGGAAGTTGAGGAGCATTTTCCAGTCCTTCCAAGACGGCATTGCACATATAGACCAAGCCGTAGGCACTATCCCAGATACCCTGGGTGGCCGGATCGCTAGCCAGCACGTTGTGTAGATAAAAGGTTTCATAAGTATCGCCAGGATATCCATAATAATCCAGTTCATCGGCATATAATCCCATCAGGACGCCCATTCCAGATGAGGAGCCAGTAAGCAATACCTCATCACGCAATTTGCCATAAAGGGAAGTAACGGCAGCCGTTGCGGTTGCTTCATTGGAAAAAACCTCGTCATGGGGCAATTGCCCTAAAGGATCATCAGTTTCCAAAAAATCTTCACAACCGCTAATGGAAAAACTTATAAGCAATAGCCATATTGCTATCATCTTATTAGGATACGCGGGTATATCTTTAAATATAGTTTTCATCATAATTGTATTAAATTGTTATAGATTCAGTTGAATGCCAAAGGATAATCTAGTCAATGGGGGCAGATAGCCATCGGCCTGTTCGGGATCGCCGCCCTCAAATTTGGTAAAGGTGAGCAGGTTTTGTCCCGTGAGAAAGATTCTACAAGAATTTGGTGCCCGCCCTATACCGCTTAGATTATAGGCAAGTGAAAGTGTTTTTAAACGGATAAAGGAAGCATCGGAAATAATACCACTGCTTTGCGTAAATCGATAATAAGCCATATAGGCCTCGGGATCGGCACCGGTAGTATAACGTTGCATTTTAGCCACATCTCCCGGCTGTTGCCATCTGTCTAAACTAGTGACAGGTTGATTTGCCATGGTGCCCGAGGGTTCCGTAAGCCTGTATTGGTTATAACCCTTTTTCTTAACCCATTGGAAAAATACGTCGAGTTGCCATTTTCTATATCTCAGGGTATTGTTTATGCCACCAAAATACTTTGGCGATAGATCGGCAATGTATTGTCGATCATCCTTAGCCGTAAGTTCTCCGTCATTATTGAAATCTTCAAATTCAAAAAGCCCGGTTTCTGCATTAACTCCCTTAAGCATGTAAAGCTTGACAATATCAAGGGGTTGCCCGATTACAAATTTATTGGCGTAGGTAGAGTTCTCGAGATCGGGAAAAGCCAGCAATTTATTTTTAGGGAAAGAGAGATTGAGGGAACTGGACCATTTAAAATTTTCGGTTTGAAATTGGAAGGTGGAAAGATCAAACTCCCATCCACGGTTTTGAACCTCCGCATCTAAGTTTGTCAAGATCGCATTAAATCCTGTAGTAGTAGGGAGCGAGTAATTGATAAGCTGGTTTGTGGAGAAATTGTTGTAGTAGGCAGTCGTAAGTAAAATTGTATTTTTCAGGAACCCTATCTCAAGTGCAACCTCTCCTTTCCTGTTTTCTTCCCACTTAAATTCCGGATTGTATAATCTAGCGGGTTGAAGCCCAATATTTCCATTATAGGAGTGTTCGGTGATAGTAAAGGTACGCAGGTACTGGTAATCGCCAATCTGGTCATTCCCAGTAATGCCATAACTAGCCCGTAACTTTCCATAGCTGAGCCAGGGAACTCCAAGGTCGTCTGAGAACACATAGGCCCCGCCAAGCGCTCCAAAGTTGCCATATTTATTGCCTGAACCAAAACGGCTGGAACCATCGCGTCTTCCCGTGATGTTCAGAAAAAGTTTTTCCTTAAATTCATAATTGATACGGGCAAACCACGATTGGGTGTTATACTGAATATTTAGTTCATTATTAACCAGGATGGTTGTTGCGGCACTCAGATTGGTAATAAAATCGTTTGTGGGAAAACCTATACCGTAAAGACCATACTGATTGAATTCCTGTTTTTGGAAGGTACTCCCCAATAATACGTTTAAGGCCATATTATCCCAGCTCCTTTTCCAATTTAACTGTGGTTCGAGAATCCAGTATGTTTTATTTCCCTCATTAGTAGTAAGCATGGAGTTGGCACTGGTCATACCCCATGCAGGATTGAAGGCTGTATGGGGTGCAATTACCCGATCAAAAAGGCTAGTTGCGCCATAGCCTGAATTTATCTTCACTTCCACTTCTGGCCATGGTCTATAGGCAAGGCCCAAACTGGAAAAAAGAGTCTTGGCTTTGCTCTTATATTTATTCTCAAATTGCGCAATGGGATTATTCCAAGTGCCATCAGCCCAATTTATATTGCCTTCCTCATCGTACAGGGCAGGGGCATTAGGGGGAAGATAAGTGGCATTATAGGAGGGATCGCTGCCGGGAAGATCGTTATCCTCCAAGGAATAACCCGCGTTTATATCTAAGGAAATTCTCTCTTCCCTATCGGAATGGTGCAGATTTGAATTTACGGTAATTCGGTCATAATTGAAATTTCCCGGAAACACGCTAGTTTCGTTCTGGTACATTCCATTAATATAAAATTTCGTATTATCCCTGCCCCCTGAGACCGAGCCTTCAATTTTCTTTGTATTGGCAGTGTGCCCAATAAGCATTTCCTCCCAGTCCGTATTTCGGTCTTGATCCCATGTGCCGTTAATATCATAAGCATACTCGGGGTACTCCGCGATACCATCATTTAGAAAGGCCTCACGCCGCATTTCTAAATATTGTTCGGTAGTGAGCATCTCCCTTTTTTGGGTAATATGCGCTATCCCCGTACTACTGCCGATCGTATATTTTGTCTGTCCAGTCTTTCCTTGTTTGGTGGTTATAAGAACAACCCCATTCGCACCACGTGAACCATAGATGGCCGTAGCATCTGCATCCTTTAGTACTTCTATAGATTCAATGGTTTCGGGATTGATTGCACTTATAGGACTTGCATTGCCTCTAGGTATTATTCCTCCAGAGGCAAAATGGGAACTTAAGGATTGTGAGTCAAACGGGATGCCGTCAATTATATAAAGAGGTTCATTTCCTCCCATAATACTGTTCTGACCCCGGATGCGCACCCTAAGGCCGGCGCCCGGCACACCAGATGTTGTAACGATATTGACGCCAGATAATCTTCCCTGTAATGCTTCCAAAGGGTTATTTATGGGCTGGTTCCCAATTTCGGCAGCAGCAACCCGAGCAATACTCCCAGTCTTCTCCCTATCGGAAACTTTATAATACCCAGCATTAATAACCACCGCATCCAAAGCCTGCGCATCCACCTCCATAACAACATTAAAAACAATATCACCATTACTGCCACTGCCACTGCGACTGAGACTGCCACTGAGACTGCGACTGAGACTGCGACTGCCACTGAGACTGCCAACTGAAACCTCCTGCGTTTTATAGCCCACATAGGTAAACACCAACGTATCATTTGCGGATACCTTAACGGAATACCGCCCCTCCAGATCGCTTATGCTGCCACGAACGGTGTTTTTTACCAGTACGTTGACCCCGCTAAGTGGGCCATCGGCATCGGTAATGGTTCCACTAATGGTTTTTAGCGGAAGGTTCTGCGATAAAAGTGGGGAGTTGTAGGTTAGGAAAAGGGCGAAAGTAAATGTAAGCGCAAGGCTCCGCCTGTAATTATTTTTCATAATTTTGCATCAGTTAAGTTTAGACAATTATTTAACTACTGGCCTGCTCCGATGTGTTCGACTACTGGGAGCGGGTCATTTTTTTGAGTAGGAATTAGTGAAGAGCAAAAAGCGAATAGACGCTTCTCAATACTCAATACTAACTACTCAATTGATACAGGAGTTAGCGAAGAGCGAAAAGCGAAGAGGGTCTCTTCGTTAGTGGCTCAATACTAACTACTCCTTACCATAGTTGCGAGGCTTCTTAAGGGAAGAAACAATAGCCTTGAAAAAAAAGTTGAGTTTGGGGAGAATTTAGATCCTTGCCAAATACAAAAAGGCGCGGAACTCAACTTATTGTTATCGAGGTACTGGCGGTACCTTTACCACGAATAAGAGAGCCCACGCCCGGGTCGTGAGCATCTTGCTTATCCTCTCGTGGTTAAATAAAACGCCAGTTTTCGATAACGAGATTCAAAGCGAGTGCTTCTAATGTTTTGCTTTTAGAAGAATCGCAAATTTATATATGGAGTGCAATATAATAAAATATTCATTCAATACAAATATGTATCGAATAAAAAATTATGTTATTCCAATTTTTACCATATGGATTTGTATGACAAAAAATATATTGAATTACTTAATATCCAGATTGGTTGTATACTTAAATTACACCGTCTTCAACAAGGTTTCTCCCAACAGCAAATCGCGGTTGCAATTGATTCCACTTCCACCACAATAGGTAGAATTGAACGAGCAGAAGTTGTAGGGGGATGGGATAAAATATATATGATATGTCATACTCTTAATATTAGGTATGACCAATTATTTATTCTTCTAC
Source organism: Aequorivita sp. CRS11 (assembly GCF_059693805.1). NCBI lineage: Bacteria > Pseudomonadati > Bacteroidota > Flavobacteriia > Flavobacteriales > Flavobacteriaceae > Aequorivita > Aequorivita sp. CRS11. The sequence continues at coordinate 175,409 of NZ_JCATIG010000005.1, read as the reverse complement.
CCCTAAAGAAATTATTAAGACTAGTTGACGAAATTTATAGTCTCGATCAGAAATTAAGTAATGAAAAAAGAGAATATTATTTAAAACTAAAGGAAACTCTTATAATAAAATATGATTCTGTAAAAAAATAAAACACGAATTATTTTAAATTAGTAAGAATTCCGTACCTAATTATAACGACTTTAAGTTCCAAACTCGAGCATAAGTTGAGAGTGCAGGAACGCCAACCCTACCTATATATGATATGTACCTTTGCCTAATCTGTTGAATATAAGGTGAATTAATTTTAAAATTTCTATCAAATTTTTTCAAATCAGTACTTTTTATCCTTTTCGACGCTAGTCGAAAATCAATTAACATAGAAGAATTATAATTATTATCTATGGGAAATGAGGGCAAGAAGTGAAGTCTCGGATCATCTTGATTAAAATACTTTTTAAGACCATCTTTTCTTGATTTATTAAGGTCTTCATATGTTGTAAAATTATCGGGTAATTTAGATTTTATATAACTATTAAAATCATTTTTATGAAAAGTCAAAAGCTCAAATTCAAGATCAACATTATTTTTAATATGCCGAATATCGCACTCAGGAGTAATTATTATTCCATAAAAATCTCCACTAATAATGCAGATATCTCCAGTCATTATAGGGGCGTCTGTTTTCAATTTAGAATAGCTTAGAATGCTAAATAATTTACTTATTGATTTCTCATATTTGCTTGGATCTTCTAGTTCATACTCAATTTCTGCACTTCCCTCACCTTTAATGGTATTTATCAGTTCCATATTTTGAACCAAGTTTTCTGATAAAAGTAATTGCATTAATTCAATAATAAATAATTCAGGGTCTACCCCGTCACTCCCTGCAGAATCATAAAGATGTTTTATCCAATTATGACTTGCGTCGGATAATTCTTTAAAAACTTTCTGTATAGATAAGTTAATCGCCTCACTCCATTTAATTGGAGCTGATAGGTTTTTATTTTCTTTTTCCCATTCTCCAATTTCATTAAGAATGTCAGTTTTAATGTTTTCAATATTTGCCTTTATAAATTGGTCATCCTTAATTTTGAAACGTATTCTATCACCAAACTTTTCTTTGAGTTTTACCCCAATTTCACTATTCTCAATATCTTTTTGAGAAAAAATATAAATTAAAGAATAGAATTCGTTTTCATTAAGAAAATCAAAAGTTTCATTTTCTTTTACAGTACCTAGTGAAATGGGCTGCTTAAGATTAATTTCTTCTGCTATATCCTCGAAGTTTTCTCTGTTTGAGAATTGCCAGTCAAGAATGATTGCTCGGAAAGACCCTATAGCTTTTGTAGATTGCTCAACGAACTTCAGGTTATCCATACCTAAAACAGGAGTGGTTTTTCTTAATTCTTCATATAATGCACATTCTGGTCTGTCAGCAGAAAAAATATGATCATCAGCAAATAGTACTACACCTTCCATTTTTATATTTTGAAGATTATTTTAAAATTAGCGCCCGATAAAATTTTCTCGTTAGGATTTGTAATTAAAAATATTTGAGCATCTATACGATCTAAAAGTTCTTTTACAATATATAAACCTAATCCTCTTCCTTCAGATTTTGAAGAATAAAATTCTTTAAACACAATATCTTTACGTTCTTCTTCCACACCTACGCCAGAATCAGCAAAAATCAAATAACTTTCCTCCTCATTTATAAATAGATTTATTTTCTTATTTTTAGTTTGTCTATTTAACCAGTATATGGAGTTGTCCATGAGATTTAGTATTACCTGTAATATCAAACCTGTATTAGTTTCGACGATGATATCATTCTCGCCGGAGATTATTTCAAATTGAATATTATCTTTTAATTCTTTTCTGAAGTATTGTGAAACTCTTTGAGAAGTCTCTTTAATGCTTACTTTTTTTGTAATTTTTCGTGCTCTTCTGAAAAGAGGTTGCAGAACTTGCAATTCTTGATATAAAAAGTCGATATTTTCTTTTAAATAATTAAAAAATTCTTCTAATTCTTTTTCCTTTATTTTATGCTGTTTAAATCTTTCAATAAAGTCTGCAGTATTCTCTTTAAGGGTAACAAGCAAGGACATAGTATCATGAGTGGCCTTTTCAACTACCATACCAGTGCCAGCTAAGTCTTGAGTAATTGATAATTCATCCTTAATTTGATTTAAATAATTGTTGCTTATTTCAAAAAAGCTTTTTGCTTTATCTAATAATATTCTATCTTCAAATTTCAAAATGTATTTTTTTAAATTATTTTGAGCATCTTGATAAATTCTATTAGCACTTTTCTCCTCATTATCCTTTTTTAACTTCTTTTTTGCTTTGTCAATCTCAACTTCATCCTTCATTATTTTTAAAGCAGCCTGAAGTAATGCAACAAATTCGTCCTTCGCACCATCAGTATTCATTAAACCTTCACGATCAGCCGCATCTCTAAGAATTGGGTTTTCATCTTGTGTAATGAAAACAAAACCAATTAAATCATTATAACTAAAATAATTTCCGGCCTTGTCTTCTGCTCTAAATTTGCTTAATTGTAACCAATCATCTCCTATTTCACCGTATGGATAAACTCTAATATTATCCCTATATAAATAAACTGAGGTTGCTTTCAAAAAATCCTTTTCTGATTTTTTTAAACCCTCAGATGGATTGCGTAAATCAAAACCATAAAAAAAGAACATAAATTCACCAATTGAAGGTTTTCGTATTATTTCGTCTCCTTTTTTATTTAAGAATAAATCTCTAAATAATTTTAATTTATTAATGTCATATTTTATACTTTCTTCATTAGACTCAAATAAATTAAACTTAATTTCTTTTCTTTTTTTGTTATGTATATATGTAGCCTCTATTTTTCCATTCTGACTTATAGATCCCTCAAAATAAAACGGTGCCATTTCTGACATTTCGTCAAATGTCATTAACTGCGTTTGATACTTTTTGCCGTTCCAAAAGATTTCAACATCAAAATCCTTCTTAACATTCAGATTTGGCAATGCTGGAGGCATCATTCGAAAGAAAGCATTCGATAATTTTTTTAAATCATCCTGCTTCCAATTGTTGCGTGGAGAAGAGATTCTAATAAGAGTACCTTGACCTTTTTTATTTATAATTTTTTCTGGAGTTTCATTAATTTCCCATTTGTTCAATATTTCATGTAAAAACTTATCCTGATGACCTGTTTCTTCAAAACTATCATCCGCATAAGGTCTAAAGTCCAGAGTCAATTTTATTTCATTTTCATCCTTCTTTTTAGTGTAAACTTCCACATAATCACCTAATTTATATACGGCAAATCTTCCAACACCTTTGTCCCCTTGCATCATTCTTCCCTTTTCGGTTCTTCGAATCTCTTCTTTACGGGATTTTTTTCTGTTTAATTTATTTGGCGTTGCAGGTTTCATCCATACATTGAGAACAGTATCTATATTCATTCCAATACCGTCGTCCTCTATTTCAATTAAACCTTGAATGGGGTCGGAACTTATCTCAAATTCATCAAACCTAATTTTAACTTTCTCGGCATCTGCATCGTAGGAATTTTTTACAATTTCTATAATTCCCACCCACTTATCACTAATAAGTTGATCACCCAAAATACTGATTAATCTAGCATAAGGTTGAAACGCTATTTCACCCGACATTTCTTCTTCTTTCATATTATTTCTGAGCAATGATTATATATTCTTCTGGATACACCCTTTTGCTATTTTTACTATTTATTTTTGCAAATTTTCCAGTCTTTTTATCTCTAATAGTAGGAATTAGTTTATTAGGTATGGAACGTTTAATTACTTCATCAATTTGAAAACCAACTAATTCAAGGAGCTCTGCCATAATTTCGGCAGATTGTATCTTAACATCCTTTAAGGTTGTATTTCCTATGACAATAAAGGTCTTTCCGCCATCTCTAAGTATTCGATACATTTCAGTGGAAACTTTATGCATATCAATAAAATAATTAGCCACTTCTTTGGCGGTTCTTAAATCTATTTCTTTTAAGCTATTTATAATTTGTTGAGCTAAAGGTGAAACAGATAACAAATTATTTTCATAGGAATAAAATGTTCCTATAAAGTCTTTCCTAAATTTTAATAAATTATCTACATAGTCAAACCAATAGGCGGTTAGTTGATGTAAGTCCGCATACTCATATGATGTAACATATGGGGGTGAGGTTATAACGGCACTAACAGAATTTGAAGTAATTGAAGTATTCCTTGCATCTTCTAAAAATATATGAGCTCTTGTATTTGTAAATCCTCTTACTTCTAATTCCTGAAAGAATTCATTATTTTTTTTAATCATAGTTTTTACTTGCTTTTTAAACGCAACAAAAACATCCTTTGGTTCTTTTTCAGGATCAACTTGGGGTTTGGTGCTACTTTGGAGCCATTTAGAACAATTTTTAAGAATGTTCGAAAGTGCCACTAAAAAGAAATTCTTTTGGGATTGACTTATTTCTGCATCCAAAATAATCTTATATAAAAAAGCAATTTTACGTTTGGCATCTGGAAAAAACCAATAATCAATCCTTTCATGTTTCTCTAATAATGCAAAATCAGATTCTGAGTAATTATCGAATTGAATCGCCAAATTCTCATAACTATGAAATAAATTAATGGGGTCTATGGGATTAGTTTTCACTTTCGTGATGAGTTCCGCAACCGGATTAATATCAACCCCAACCGACTCCCTGCCGTGAATTTTAGACTCTACTAGGGTAGTCCCGCAACCCGCAAAAAGATCCGCTATTACATCTCCTTCCTGAGTATGTTCTTCTATTATTTTTTTAACTATGTTGGGTAAAAATTTTGCAGGATATCTATGATAGCCATGAGTCCACTGTTCAGTAGAACGGGTATTTTTAAATACCCAGCTTTCGTTTACTGTAAGATTTTCAAAAGGTACAGTTAGAGGCATATGAAGTTAGTTTAACTACCAAATATAAAACTTATAACATAAGAAACAATAAAATTTTATAAAATACAGATTAATAAACAGTTACGGAAAATTCTAAAATGTAAAAGGTTAAATTTAATTCTTATCCTTTGGCGGGTTGGGGTCGTTGCCGTGGCTAGCTGGGTTTTGGATAGTACCATCCTTGCGGTGTAGGATAAGCTCTGAACCTTCCTCCTTGCTTTTATCGCGGCTCCATTTCATTACATCGTCTTTTGTTTCAAAATGCTTGGAGGCTTTTTTTGCATTTTCTCTTTTGGAGTCCCAGCCGCCGTCTTTGTTTGGCACTACATGCCTTTCTTTTCTGCTCATAATATTTTGTTCTATGGTTTATGAGGCTAAGGTATGGAAGGGTTTTGGGTTTGTTTTACGGGATTCAGTAATAGCTAGGAATTAATTTTTTTGGAAATTAAAAGTTATTAGAATCCTAAAAATAAGATAGTTAGTTATTTTATTTGTCAAAAATCATTATATTTGGTATTCTCCCCGGTTAAAAGCCCATCCTTACGGTTTTCGTATAGGATGGGCTAAATCTATTTTATTTTAATTGTATATATTCACTAACTTATACCAACTATTATGAACAAACTAATTTTAACAATTTTACTTTTTTCAATTTCATTCACTTCATTTGGACAAACTGAAGTAATACTTGACTCAAGCAATCAGGCAACAAGTCTTGGAATGGCTATAACGACAATTGGCAGTAATAGGGGGACAATTACAATTAAAAGGAAGGTAATAGTTTCTTCACCTACTACCGTTCCCGAAAATATTACTCTCAATTTTTTTAATGGAGGGATGTTATCGATGAGCACAGCTTTAGCCCTAAATATTGAAGGTAATATTATTTCGCCCCTCAACCCGATATTTGAATTTACTTTAGGTGTTCCCCAAAATCATAATTTAACTATAGAAAATAAAAATCAACCAATTTATCCTGAATGGTTTGGCACTTGCACATATCAAAATTCATTACTTACTGATGATAAAAATACCATTCAACAAGCTATTAACGCAATGACAGTAGGGGGAGAAATTGTTTTTAAAGGGAATTATACTGTAAGTGAGCCTATAAACATTACTTCAACTGAAGCTGCAATCCGCATTAAGGGTATTGGAGCATATTTAAATGTGGACAGCAATACTAATTTTATAAAAAATAATAATGATGGCGCAGAAAGCCCCATTTTTAATATTTCAACTTTTGGTATTAGACTGTCAGATTTAAACTTTAGAGCAAAAAAACCAACTACCAAAGGAATAGATGCAGTTGGAAAGGCTCTCAATTTTGTAAGAGAAGATGGCTCTAAAGATCTAGATGCAAACATCTCAAATTGCATGTTTGAAAATTTCAGAACAGCTATTTATGGAGAAGGGGCAAATTTAAAAATTAATGATAATACATTCACGTCATGTTATATGGGAATTCACATAAAAGAGGCTCAAGAAAATAGTGGTCTTGACAAAGGACAAACTAGGGGTCATATTATTTTAAGAAATAGATTTCATTCAATGGGGGGATTTTTAAATGATTCTAGTTTAATTGGTTCCTCCTGTGTAAAAATAATTCATGATGTTGGATACACAGAAGATTCATCACCACAATTAAAATATTATGTATATGGATATTATAATCAAATTTCAAATAATTATGCTGACGATTGTAAGACATTTTTTGAGGGAAGTCTAGATAGAACAATAATTAATGGAAATTCTATTCTTGGTTCAGCAGATACTGCAATTAAAGCATTTGCTGGAAATTATGGAGTTATCTCCAACAATATAATTGATGGTTCTCAAACTTGGAATCCACATAAATTATTTGATTATGCAGAAATTGGCGCCGGAAGTGGTGATACTTTTCCCCAGGGTCACGGTATTCACGTGAGATATTCTCATCGTCTTAATATTAATAACAATACTATTACTAATAAACGCTATCATGGTATTTATATCGAAAGGTCCATAAATACTTCAATACAATCAAATACTATAATGAATTTTAACCGGCACGCTTACGTAAGGCCAGAAATAAATGGGCAGAAACAAACAATAAGCACGATAGATTTGCAGAGATATGATGGTATTCATATTGATTGTACGGAATTAGTTGCTCCAGAAAATAGCCACAGATATAATATTCAAAACATTGTGGTTAACAATATTATTTCATTCCCATTTAATCCATTGGGAGATACCAATTCAGTTGGTCGGTATGGAATTTTTGTTGGTGATGGAGATTCATATGGATTTGTGAAGGATAACTTTATAGTAAGCGCACGGTTGTTGCAGCCTATTTTGATTCTGCCTCCAACAGGTGAGTGTCCCCCTGTTATAGCAGATGATAGTGAGTAGATGTTACTTTCTCCCCACTTTAAGAGCCAATATTTAAGGTTTTTGAAAGGGGAGGAGCGCGCTAAATAAACAAAATCAAGGCTTACATAAATCATCTCGCTGCGCTCGTCGGAGGCGATAAAATTTCTATATCTGCGGCGCAAAAATAAAGTTTGGGAATTCTTAAGATTTTTTAGCGAATTAAAGAATGCTTGCACTTTTAAGGATTGCTTGCACTAAGAAGGATTTTTGCTTTATCCTCTAATAAATTCATTTTCTACGGAATCTTTTCAAAGGCGAGGGGGTGAGCGATGGAATTATTAACTTTATTAACCTAAAGATAAAAAAATATTTGGTATTCTCCCCCGGTTTAAAGGCCTGCTCTTAAGGATTTCCGTAATTTACGAAAACCCCTAATACTATAAGGTTTGGGTATTCTCTTTAATTATAAGAATTATAATCTGACCCAATTGCTTGAAAACAACAAGTCAGAACAACCGTACCTTTATTATAATGAATGGGTACTTCGTTGTATTCACAATGTCGCTCACTTTGATTAAACTCAGTGAATAATATTATATTTGATGAGGATAGCACCTAGGGGTTTTGATACAGCTAAATAGTGTTTTGATTTTATAAATTTTAATTTTTAGTAAAATAATGATTTACCCTAATAGACATGAAAATCACATACTTGAAAGTGCATCTGAGAGATATGTTAAGTATCATTTACCAAAAGAATGGACTTTTACTAAACCTTCTGCCGATTATGGTGTGGATCTTTTATGCGAAGTGGTAATAGAAAATGAAATTAGAGGTTACGAATTTGGAATACAATTAAAAGCTAAAAGAACTGATAAGAATAGGGACAGTACTGTTATTAAGGGTATAAAAAGGCGCACTATTAACTTGTGGTTGGATTCTATTAAACCAATAATGGTAATAGTTTTTATTGAAGATGAAGAAAAGGCATATTGGTCATGGATAAATGAATCTTCATTTGACTTAACCAAGGATAATGAGGAATTCCAGCTAAAAATTAGTAAAGGGAATATAATAAATTCAACCAGTTCAATTATAATTGGTAATTATATTAAAGACTATAATTTAAGGATGTTGAAGTTGAAAAATCTACCTAATGTTAAGGAAGATTATGGCTGGCAATTATATTTAGAAAGAAAGTACGATGAAGCTTTGCCATATCTTAAGAAAACCTCTCCAACCTTAGATGTTTTAAATGCAATTGCTATCTGTTATTTTAAGAGTTTCCAATATCAAAAAGCATTAATTTGGGTAAATGAAGCTATAGAAATCGATAATAAAAATATGGTTGTTTTGAGCAATAAAGCCTCCATTCTCATAGAATTGGGCAGTAATACAAAAGATGAAAATTTGATTAGGGAGGGAATAAATATTATAGAGGCAATAATTGAAAATGGTGAAATTACAAATAACACTTATTTTAATTATGGAAATGCGTTAATGGCTTTAGGTTTTTACGAAGAAGCTAAAGAGGTTTTTAAAGTTGTTCTTAGTGAAGACATTAACAAAGAAGAGGCCTGGAAAAATTTGGGGATGGTTAATCACATGTTAGGTTTATATGAAGAGGAAATAGAATGTTACGATAAAAGTCTTATAATTAATCCTTTTTTAATTGAAGCTCTGAGTTCCAAAGCGATTACTTTATTTTTGGTTTACAAAGATTATTTTAGAGCGCTTGATATATTTATGAAGGTTGTTGAAATAGACGATACAAAGAGATATAAATTTGAATATCCCTATATTGATTTTTATATTTCTGAATGTCACCACAGAATAGGTAATATTGACAAGGCTATTCACTGGAATGCTATCGGTTTGAAGAATAACCCATCAGATGATTTTTTCTTAACCCAAAAACTAAGATTGCTTGATAATTTTGGCACTAACCCACCCAATGTATAGTTTTAAAATATCAGTGGTTGGATTCATTTAAGTAAAACAGGGGGTCACGCGAAATTTAATTTCTGCCCATACTCCTCCAAATGCTCATAGGCAATATCAACGTATTCGGCAGTAATTAAATCGCTTTTGCGTTTATTCCATTCCTTAATTTTAGATACAATTTCATCTTTTTCGATTTTAGGATTGTTGGCTGTTATAAAGTGGACGGAAGAAAGAATTTCCAAAGAAAGGGTAGATTCAAATCCTTCAATAGCTTGGAACAATCCACGCAATCTTTCTTTTTGGTCTTCGTTTAAGCGAGTATCCACAAATTCCTTAATTTCACCAAAACGCTCATAATTCAACGCTAGAGGCTCAAAAGGTTGGGCATCCATTTGTTCCAGTCCTTTTAAATATTTGCCGTTAAGCGCATAGAGTACTTTTTCTACAGCCTGGGCGTATGGGCCATAGGTGTAGGGTTCAAATTTTAGCTTGAGGTTTTCACCGCTCTCCTGAAGAAAATACGCCAATTTATTTGCGGTAAAAACGGTTGAGTATTCCCCGTATTTTTCATATTTAAATAAGGCATATAATAACATTGCACGGGCAGGTGTAAGGTTTATTTCCTTTTTAGTCTTAGTGTTTTCCTTTTGTAGTATTTCTTTTATTTTTTCATTAGGTTCATAAACTACTACCTCAGTATCAAGGAGGTTTCCCAGATAATTATTGAGCAATAATTTTACTTTTTCCCATTTTAGACCTCCATTGCCACAACCTAATGGGGGCAGACTAATGGATTTAATATCCATTTCTTCTATTACGCGAACCAGATCCTTTAATCCGTCTTCTATCCAACTGTATTGCGATTTTCGATACCATTCTTGTTTTGTAGGAAAGTTGATAATGATTTTTTCACCGTGAAGGTCGGTTTCGATGAATACAAACATTTTTCCTGTTTTTACTTCTCCTCGCTTACAAGCTGCCGCATAGGCCTTAAAATTTTGGGGAAACCGTTCTTTAAATTGCAAGGCAATTCCTTTACCCATAACGCCTACTGTATTGACTGTATTAACAATGGCCTGAGTATCGGAAGTCAATAAATTTCCTTTTACAAACTTCATAAGCTAAAAGTAAAATGCTTTTTTGATTTTAATATCTATATCCAAATTTAATTCTTGTATAATTTGGTGTACTCTATCTTTTGCTTCCTGATTATAAACAGCTATGCCTTTAATTCTATTGCTTGGGACGTGATCCCTAACTAAAAATTCGGCGTGTTTTTTTCTGATTCTGTCTTCATCCCCATCGGCATTATCATGACTAAAATCTGTTGCCTTAATTGAGCGCCAATCTAAGGAATCTATAGCCGTCAAATCTGTATAATATCTTGTAATACGTTTAGCAGCATTACCATCTGTAAAGCACCAATTAAAATCTGGATTTGCCAAATCTAATATAGGAATACATAAATATACAATATTTTTTTGATGTATTTGTGGAACCCCACGCCCTGAATGAATGTTATATAGCATCGGCGTTCTAACAGAAAAATAAAATGGAACAAAATTATTAACCACAGTTCCTGGAAAGCATAAGACGCCTCTCATATCCCTTTGCGTTATGATTTCTTTATTTCCAATAACGGTTCTTATCCCATCCTCAGGAGCGTTCAATTTAGAAAACAAACCTTGTTTTAAGTCGGCCTCTAAATTGTCAATAGAAATTATTCTAAACAGCCATATGTGATTCAAATTCGGCATTTTATGAATTTAAAATTAGGGTGAAGATAGCATTTTTGCAATAAAAGATATACTAAGTATATCCGAGTTTTATGTTTGTTAAGGGAACAATAATTATAGTTTATTATAAATTTAGAAGCCATATTATGGTATTAGTTTGGACATAAGCTTGGACAAGGTGTCCAAGTAGATAGCAATGGTGGAAGGAAAAAGGTAAAGCTTGGACATTATCATTCCTTAGAACATGTTACCCACTATACCATAATAAATTAATAAAACCCATTAAATAGAATTTTAGGAAAATAAATTTAATACGCTCTAAGCAATCCGCTAAATAGGAATCTCTATAACAACTACCCCATCCCCTCAATAAAAGTATTAATAAAGTCTTTTATTTTAGTAATTATCCTTTCTGATGAACTTGCACGGTTTTTTAAACTTGGACGCTCATTCATTACCGCAATAACCTCATCGCGTAAAGGTTCTTTTTCTGTAAATAGATAATTGCTTATTACATCCACCAACCTTTTGAAATCTAGGTTTTCCTCTTTGCTTAAGTTGTCTATTGCTTTTTTCTTTTCGGTGGTCCAGAAAGTATCAAATTCTGTAACTACCAAATCTGAATCCCTTATAAGCGGTAAATTTTCTTCAATAAACTTTTCTATAAGTTCCTTTTTACTTCTCAATTGGGTTTCAGAAGAAAGCATATCCGAAATCGCTTTACGCTGTAGTTCTTGTTCTTTTGGTTTGGAGTCGTAGAGTTTTGCTAAAAGACTCAGAATATATGCAACATTAATTTCATCCCTGCGTATCAACTCCAATTCAAAATCTATATCATTTAAGATCGAAACCTTTTCTTTTTGGGTTTCAGATTTTATGGTGTCGTATAGGTCTAAATATTTGCTTTTGTAGTTTTCAAAAGTCTGCTCGTCCATTCCCAAATCCTCATAACTAAATTCAACAAACGTACTCAGTACGTTTTTTAAGCGCATCAATTCCCGGAAAGCTTTTACAAACTCCAATTCCGCTTCTTCAGAAATCAAATCACTTACGCTGTCAAATGTTGGCGCAATTGCTTTTACCCTTTCTACCGCTGCATTAAACTTTTCAATATAATCTTCATAAGGCTGTATGATTATTTCCTCAATAGCTTCTTTATTAGAAAAAAGCGTTATTGCCTCGTCCGTTGCTTCCTTTAGATTTCTAAAGGCTACTACATTACCCTGGCTCTTTACCTCATCCAATATTCTATTGGTACGGGAAAAGGCCTGCACCAATCCGTGAAACTTCAGGTTTTTATCTACGTAAATTGTATTCAATAGCTTACTGTCAAAACCAGTTAAAAACATATTGACCACCAATAGAATATCCACCTGCTTGTTCTTTACCCGCTTGCCAATATCCTTATAATAACTATAAAACTCATTGGTGGAATAGTTTGTCTGGAAGAGCCTATTGTAGTCTTTAATAAAGTCGTCCAACTCCTCCCTTGTGTGCTTGGTGTCGTATTTAGAAGAGGGTTCAGCGGCAAAGTCTTCATAATCTTCATCGGGAATAAATCCCTGCGCATCTTCATCCAATTGGTTTGCTTGGTATGAAAAAATAGTAGCCACATTTAAATCGTGCAAGCTTTCCTCTTTTTTTTCCTTAAATAACTTGTAATAGGCAATAAGTGTTTTTACATTATGCACACAGAATATTGCCGTAAACTTTTTATTGTGGGTTTTGCGAGTGTGGTTGTTGATTATAAAGTTTACATTATTCTCCAGCCGTTCCGGCGCTTCCATAACCTCAGCGGTATCTATGGCTTCCACCTGTATATCAACAACGCCTTCCTTTAGTTTTACGGTATTCATATATTCAATGGAAAACTTCAATACGTTTCTATCCCGTATGGCATCGGTAATTACGTATTTATGCAAACACTCTTCAAACAAATCTTTTGTGGTTCTTTCCCCCAAAGCATTTTTTACAGAGTTATCGGCAAAGATCGGCGTACCCGTAAAACCAAACATCTGTGAGTTTGTAAAAAACTCTTTTATTCTATTATGCGTATCGCCAAACTGACTCCGGTGGCATTCGTCAAAAATAAAGACAATGCGTTTGTCTTTTAGACTTTCCATTTTTGCCAAATGCTTTGGCTTTAGTACGGCAGTGTTTAGTTTTTGAATGGTGGTAACTATCAGCTTGGTATCATCATCAAACTGCTTTACTAAACTTTGGGTATTGTTGGTAGCATCAACGCTGCCCTCTTTAAAGCTGTTGAACTCCTTGATGGTTTGGTAATCCAAATCTTTTCTATCCACCACAAAAACCACTTTATGCACCCCTTCCAGATTGGTAAGTATTTGTGCAGTTTTAAAGGAGGTCAATGTTTTTCCCGAACCTGTGGTGTGCCATATATAGCCAAACTTGTTGCTTTGCTTTACCCGCTCCACAATTGCCTCAGTTGCATAATATTGATAAGGACGCAACACCATCAAGGTATTTGAGGTATTAAGCACTATGTACTTGGTAATCATTTTTGACAGAAAGCAAGGCTCCAGAAACAGCTTAGAGAACTCCGCCAACTGGGTTATAATTTTATTCTCTACATCTGCCCAATAAAACGTCTGCTTAAAAGAACGTGCTTTTACAGGGTTGTTTGCGTAGTATTTAGTATTTACGCCATTGCTAATTACAAAAAGCTGTACAAATTGAAACAACCCCCTGCCCGAATTAAAGGAATGCCGCTCATACCGATTGGTTTGGTTAAAAGCTTCCTTTAGTTCCAAACCTCTACGTTTTAACTCTACTTGCACCAATGGCAACCCGTTAATAAGTATGGTAACATCATAACGGTTTTTGTAGCTACCTTCCATTGTGATTTGGTTGGTAATCTGATATTGGTTTTTACACCAGTGTATTTGGTTTATAAGCTCTACATAACCCTTTTCGCCATTGTCTTTGTTATAGGTTATTCTATCGCGAAGTATTTTCGCACGTTCAAAGATGTTACCTTTGGAAAGGTCGTTTAATATTTGGGCAAACTCCGTTTCTGAGTAACTCGCTTTGTTATGCTTTTCAAGCTGGATTTTAAGGTTGCTAATAAGGTCTTGTTCATCTTTTATGACCACTCTTTTATAGCCCAATTCCTGTAATTGGGTTAGTAGGTTTTCTTCTAAAATGTGTTCGGGTTGGGTAGTCATAGTTAACTTAAATCAGAACAGAAAATAATATGTAATTATACTCTTTCTTTTAGTTTATGAAAAGCATCTTTTATTACTAATGCCATGGATTTCCTTCTTTCTATTAAAAAATCTTTGTAATCCATATCTTGCCAATTTACGGGAAGAGCGTGCCAATAATACATTTGTTTTAGTTCAGATTCATTAAACCTATTTATATATTTTGGCAGGTATTTGGCAGGTGCTTTATCTAATATTTCCAAATTATCATCCCATTCCACTAATGCATAATTTGCAATTTGGTTTCTGTCGCGTTGTTCACTATATCCATTTTTTTGCAAATAAGATTTTGGAAATAAATGATGTCTTTCCAAAGCAGATTTTTTAGAGCGTATTCCTTGTTGCAACAAATCATTTATCTTGAGATTTGAGAATAATCCTTTTGCATCCAAAATACTTAAAGATGCATAGTAAGAATATATTGCTGGGGAACTTGAAGAAGATGTGGCCAAACCATCCATTGGCAAAATAGTTGTCCAAAAATCATCCGTAATGGCATTGTCTATAATCCCATTAATGACCTCTTTAAATTCAATATCACTAGATATCCCCCTTAATTTTGCAAGATCTATTTCCATCTGAGTCTCTGGAGAGCTTGTGTACCTTTTAGTTATTGTGACCATAAAAAACCATTTTGCGATTAAGTTTTTCAGTTCATGTAAATTTACCTTAAACTGAACCTTTCCAATTAAAAAGAATACATAACTATAAAGTAAGTTATTATTGGAACTGATATAATCACCTTTTATAAAACCTGCCAAATGGATCGATTTAAGAAAATCGTGAAAGTTTTGCACATTTAAAGTTTGTTCCTGCGCATTTTTTAATATTTCAAATTGTTCAATTCTTCTTTCCTCACTGAACTTGCCTGTCTCCAAATCCTTACCTCTTAGGATACTGTACACATATTGTAATCTAGCTCGGTGAAATCCTAATCCCACTGCTACCCGCAACATCTGGTCTGGCTTGGGCTCTATGATATAATTGAAAGATGTTGCTTTTGATTTGTTTGGCAAACGCGAATCTTGGCAAAACTGTTCTATTTCTTTTCTTCCATCATCCCAAAATACGCTCATCAATGTAAGGATGAAATCTGCCATATTTAAATTCTTACCTTTACTATTTATTCTCACAAACACATCTGCAACCTGTTCTTCATCAATGGATGCGTTCAGTTCCAAAGCCGAAAAAGGGTAATTTTCCAAGTTCTTTAGACGCTGTATATTATTCTGTATTTTTAAAACATCTTCATCTGATAGGGTTCGAGATTTCTGTAATTTAATTACGAAATCATTGGTTATTTTAAAAAGGTTGGCTTCTGGGTTAAAAATCTCTGAAATATTCTGAATATATTCGGCACTCCTTCGTGTAGCGGCATCTGGGATTTCAAATTTTTCCTCTAGAGGTTTAAAGGATATAACTATATGCTCTCTGGAAAAATTTTCCCTGATTATTTCTTGTGCCCTAGTAACAGCATATAAGGAGGTGAGTCTTTGTTGTCCATCCACAATCAATAAATCCGGGGTCTTTTGTTTACCATCTGTCCCAATCGTTTTATTGTCTTTAGTATATGAGTTTGCCCAAAACAAGAAATATCCAACTGGATAGCCTTTATACATTGAATCAAAAAGGTCCCGCACCTTTGTATCTTTCCAAACGAAAGGGCGTTGGATGTCTGGCAGCCCAATTGTACCAATACTAATTTGTTGAATTAAGCTCTGTAGGTTATAATCTACTTTTTTAAATATTGTAGTCATATTTTATTATATGGTATTATTTCTTTCCAAAAACTGTTGTTATTTATATTAACGCAATTCTATTGCGTTTACCGATAGAATTTAAAATGCCTTCATTTTTATATTTATGCATAAGTCGTGATTCTATTTCCAGTCTCCCAAATGAAACAACAACAAATGTGAAATAGATATTTTGAATATAGTATTTATTAAGAGCCTCCTCAATATCTGGCGGAAACTTACCTTTAGCAATAATTGAATCTGGATAGAGATGCTTACCTAACTTTCTTCTAAAGGAATGGTTGTATGTACTTTTTATTTCCTTCATACGTTCCTTTAAATTTGCTGATTCCCCTACATATACCATCTTATCTTTGTTGAAAACAGCATAAACGCCTGGTTCTTCACTAAAATTTGAAGACCATTTTTTATCAATATCAAACTTGATTTTTGGATTTGTCAGTAATTGGTTTTCAACAGAACTGACTATTTCCTGTATTTTAATTTCCTCCATTTTTATTTATTTTTCCAACAAAACCCGATGCGCTTCAATAAAATCCTTAATCTGCTGTGCAACACTTATAGCTGCTGCTTCCATCACAGCTGGGTTACTTATTTTTTGTTGAAAGGCCAAGTCTGCAACATTTATTTCTTGGTTTTCATAATATAAACGTTGATGATGTACCCATCCCTTATTAATGGAAACAAAATCTTCCCTACTTTTCATTAAACTAAGCTCATCATATATTCCTACATATAAATTTCCTCCTATGTTTCCAGCTCCACTAAAACTTTCAGCACCAAATGATACTTTATCAAATGCTTTCAGAGCATCGTTATGAAACCAGATGTGGGAAAAGCTTTTGGTAACTGACTCTTGTTTTGTAATGTAAAACTCCTCCATTGTTTCATTTAATATTTCAAATACGCGGTCTCTGAATTTCTTTCTTATTTTTTGAATCACTTGATGATATTTCGAGGCAATCAACGAGGCTTCCTCTAAATTATCTTTTACCATTTCCGCAAGCTGTTTATCTTCTTTGTCTTCCAATGTGTTTGTAATTTGTTGAATTAATATACGGTACTGCTTTATACTTTCCCTGAGCAATGGTTGGTCATATGCAAGCTGCTGACAAGAGTGCAGCCAAGCTATAATTTCAGTTTTATAGCTTATAATATGGTAGTCTAAATCCTTTTGTAATTCACCCCTACTATGGTCTTTAGGCTCCGTACCTTCCTTGGATAAATAGATCACCCTATTGTTTGGTTTGTTATAATTACAATACCGTTCTACCTGCTGGTCTTGGTCACCTGCATCTATTTTGTTTTCTATACAAATGGTGTTGCCCGTACCGTCTTTCAACAAGATATCAATACGTCCGCCTGTTTTGTGTTCGGTATCTATTAGGCCAATATGATATTCCACAAAGGCGTGGGCGGTTTTATTGTCTAAATGGCTGGCAAAATCATGTTCGGGTAGCAATTGTAGAAAGGCCTCCAAAAATACAGTCCCCATTAAATGACTGCCGTGGGGGTTTAACAATTCTGCAAGGAAGGCCGAATGAGTACGGACCTCGTTGGTTTTTAAGTTTAGTATGTTGTAGATATTAAAGGTTTCTCCCTTTATCCTTGCAAGTTCCTTATGGTGAACCGTGAGGCTTTCTACCCGGCTTAGCATCCACTTCTGTTTATATATTATTTCGCTATCCATATTTTACTATACAACGATCAGCAGCAATAGCCTCTTCAAAATTAGTATTTATCTAAATTTTCTAAAAGCCTGTATTGTTTGATATATTCCATAACCGATAGCCATTCTTCCAGCAATATCCCCCACATAAAACCATTTACTTATTTCGTGGGTTTTTAAAAAATCCTCTCCTAAAAAGTCAAATTTGTGTGTTGGCAATAGATAATTAGCATACTCTGGAATGTTTTCTTTAAATATTTGCATATCAAAATTCCAAGCAAAATCATATAAATCGGTCTGCATAATAGTCAAGTAATAACAAATACCTCCCATAGCTAATGTAAAAATTAAGCTTTGTATGTATGCTACGCCAAAATAACTTGATACATAATTGGCGGTTAATACAAAAAGGTTAAAAAAGGATTTTATCTTCAAACTAATTATTTTCCAAATACCTAGTTCATCATACTGAAGTTTACTCAACCGAGATAATTCGTATCTGTTCTCTTTGGAGAGTGTTCTTTTCTCCAAAACATTGAAATGTAATGATTCCGCTATATTATTATTGGTTTCAAAATATTTTTTTAATATTCGATATGTTTCTCTTTTATTTTTTATAGGGATATCTCCCGTTGTTCCAACATGTTTTTCAAAATCCTCTTCCACTAAATAAGAAGTATTGGTATTAAAATTTTGAAGTTCTACATCAAACACACTTAGCTCTCCTGAAATAATTGCTAATGATAAATCAAGCCCTTTTTTAAATTTAGTGCCGCGAAAAATTATAAGCTTACTAATTAATGTATAGGTAAATAATACATTTTCGTTAAACTGTGTTGCAGAAAATACTGCGGTATTATGAAAATCGGTTTTATAAAGAATTAAGGGGTTTTTAAACTTACTAAACCAAAAGTCTGCTAGTTCATTAAAAGTAGCATTCACAAAATTGACGTCACCCTTAAATACACAACTATGAAAACGCATTTTACCTGGATAGGTTCGATTCTTGAAGCTTACTTTTTTATGAAATACGCAATTAACAAACCAAAGCCCTTTTTCATATCCCCTAAAACCAATCGAATTATGAAAATGACAATTCACAAATTTTATTCGGTGATTATTATTGATTAAGTTCCTATTTTCCATTTTAATTCTACCCATTGGAAAAGGAATAAATAATGTTTTCTCTTCTTCAATAGTAATCTCTAAATCATTCCAATAATTATGAGAACCGCTTTGGTCATTAAAATTAATGGTTTTTGATATCAACTCATCTAAAGTATGTACTGACTGTCTCATCAATTATATATGTTACACAAACATCTGTTGCAACAACCCCTTTTTAAACTGTTGGGAGTTTTCTATTTGGTTGGTTACCAGTTCTATTTTTTTATCCAGCGCACTTAAAAAGTTGGCGATTTTGGCTTGTTCTTCTTTGTTAGGGAATGGAACTTTAAACTTTTTTAAATCACTTCCATTTATTGAATTAATTGTAGCTCCCAAATTTTTATGAACTTCCTTTTTATAATCTTCCGAATCAAAATAATGGAATAAGAATGAATTGTAAATACTTCTATAAACTGTCATAAAAGCACCAAAAGCTAGTCCTTCTTGACTTTTTGAAATAATTGCATTCTTTCCAATTAAGCGCTTACTTCCATTTCTTACACAAATTAATATATCATTCTCAATTACTGGATTGAAAGATCCTTCACTAACATTTACAAAAACATTGTCCTCTAGCACAATTGTTCTATCTTTTACATTAGAGGAACGCAATACTAAAACACCATTTTCATCTATATCATTTGGGCTATAAGTAAGTCCATTTACAATTTTTCCAATTTTACCCAACCTCTTCTCCTCCCAATCCGGATAATCACTACCATCCTCATTTTTAAACCGCAACGCCTGACTAAATAGCTGCTGCATCACCCCTTTTTTATAGTTTTCCAAAAAGGTTTTCTTTTGTTGCAACTTTTCCAGCTTTTTTTCTACCGCCGAAAGGAAAGTGGCTATTTTTTTTTGTTCGGGGAGCGAAGGAGATCGGAAGATAAATTTTTCAACAATTTTATTATTAAAGCTTTGTTGCTTTGTCCCCTGAGCATATCCATAATAAAGTTCAATTCCAAATCTATTATACCAGTAAAACAAAAACTTATTATGAATAGTTTCAATCTCTTCGAATGCCATACAAGACTGATTAGTTGCAGCTGGCACCATATTTATTGCACATCTACCCCTTGTTCCGGGCGCTTCAAGCCCAGTTATTGCAATGAAAAAAGTGTTTGGAGGGTAAATTTTTAAATTTGTGTTTCTTACCGCCTCTTCAGTTATATATTCTTTGGTTTCATAGATTTCATTATAGTCTAATTCTCCACTTGTTATCCAGGGAATTTGGCCATTATAATATTTTGGAATTGACCTACTAGGCGTCATTCCGGTTCTTAAATTTTTATAATAATCTCCTATACTTTGATCTTTCCAGTTTTCATAAAAACCGAGAAAGCGTAAACTAGGAGTTAATTTAACCTTTGTCATTTTAAAATGGTGTATTAATTCTTAGTTCCGTACAAAAAGTTTCAATTGTAGAATCAATATTTGCTATTTCTATTTCTAAGTTTTGTAATTTGGAAGAAACCAACTCCAAATCAATAGATTCTTCTTCCTTAAACATATCAACATATCGCGCTATATTTAGGTTATAACTGTTTTCCAATACCTCATCCAGCGTTGCTACATAACTGAATTTGTCGGTGGTTTTGCGCTCACGGTAGGTTTCAATAATAGTGTCTATATGGTCTTCGGTTAGTTTGTTTTTGTTGCCGTCCTTTTCAAAATTGTTGGAGGCATCTATAAATAAAATATCGCCATCATTTACGCGGCATTTGCTCAATACCAAAATACAAGTAGGAATACCAGTGCCGTAAAAAATATTGGCGGGCAGGCCAATAACGGCATCCAAATAGTTGAGTTCTTTAATAATATATTCCCTAATAGTGCCTTCCGCCGCGCCACGAAATAAAACCCCGTGGGGCACTACCACCGCCATGGTTCCGTTCTCCGCCAATTGGTAGAGCATATGTTGTACAAAGGCAAAATCTGCCTTGCTGGTGGGCGCCAACCTGCCGTATTGGCTAAAACGTTCGTCATTTTCATTTAAAGGGTTGTTCTTGCCTTTCCACTTTGCGGAAAATGGCGGGTTTGCCACTATGGCCTCAAAACGCATATCAAGATGTTGTGGGTGCTCCAGGGTATCGTCCTGCTTAATATCAAAATGGCGGTAATGCACATCGTGCAAAATCATATTCATCCGCGCAAGGTTAAAGGTGGTGCGGTTCAGCTCCTGCCCAAAGAAATCGTCCACAGGTACTTCCCTATTTACACGAAGCAACAACGAGCCGCTGCCGCAGGTTGGGTCATACACATTTTTAAGGCGTTTCTTTCCTGTGGTAACAATCTTTGCCAAAATCTTGGAAACTTGTTGGGGTGTATAGAATTCCCCTGCCTTTTTTCCTGCTCCGCTTGCAAATTGGCCAATTAAATATTCGTAGGCATCACCAAGCACATCGGCATCGGCATCTTCCAGCGCAAAGTCTATTTTATCTAAATGTGAAAGTACTTTGGCAATCAGTTTATTTCTGGCTTCAGTAGTTCTGCCCAATTTGGTACTGTTAAGGTCCAGATCTTCAAAAAGCTTGTTGAAATCATCCTCACTCTCGGTACCCATCGTACTTTGCTCAATACCATTCAAGATAGTTTCCAAATCCTGAAGGATAAAGTTACTTTCGGTTTCGGTATTGGCGTTTCCTTTTTTGGCAATGGATTCAAACAATTCATTGGGTCTTAGAAAATACCCCAACTTTAAAAGTGATTCTTCACTAATGGCCTTTAAATCTTCTTCATCAGTAATTTTTAGGTAGTCTTTTACCTTTTCGGTTTCTAGGAGTTGGTTTGCGTATAGGTGTTGTTTTTCTGAAAGATATTTGTAAAATATAAAGCCTAGGATGTAATCCCGAAATTCGTCTGCGTCCATCTTGCCACGCAGTTCATTGGCTATATTCCATAATTGTTGTTCAAGTAGTTTTTTTTGTTCTTCGGACATTGGTTGATCTGGTTTTTTTCAAATTTTAGAATAGTCGTAATTATTATATGGAATTATAGCTATTGCCCTTTTTCATTCGCTTTTAGTTGATTTTGCAATCTTTTATTCAAAACATTATTTAAAGAATCAATTTGAGTTTCTAAAATTTTTATTTTTTCTGTTTTTTGTTGAAGGGAATCCAATATCAATTGATCTTTTAGAATGATACTATCCACGAGACTTCTATTTATATTTTTAATTTTTGTAATTAATTCTTTTTTATTTCTTTGAATTTCATTTCTATTTTGTCTCTCATGCTGAATATTTGCTTGTAGCAATGAAATTGTTCCCCCGATAAAGGATATTGGTAAAAATAAAACGATGAGCCACATCCAAAATATAGAAAAAAATCCAAATAGCTTATTTGCCATATTATTAGTATCAGTAATACTATTCCAAGGATTAGTACTGATTTTCTCTTTGTTCTTATCATTATTGGAATAACTGTTAGCTATCTTGGTTAGTATATAGGATAAAAAACCAAATATAAAGCCACACACAATAGAAATAATATGATAATAGTTTTTGTTGTCAATTAATAAAATTTCTACCACAAAGGAAGATACAATAACCCCCGATAAGAATATTATAAAATCCTTAATCCTAAAATAAAATTTTGAAATTTTTTCAAGCATTTAATTGTTCGTTTATAATATTATCATTCAACAAACTGTAATCTCCTTTTTCAATTACTAGGTTAATCATGTTTTTAAAATTCTCATTTATATTTTCGTAATTATATTTCTTTTTTATAGCTTCCAACCATGAATATCTATTCATTTGATTACTACCTGCACCACCAATCATTTTAATTACCTGATTTAATCTTTCAAAAAACCTAACTTCTTCCGCCTGTCCAATTACTTTCCCAATTTTAAGAATTACGTATGCAAAATATTCTGGATTTAAAATTTCATTCCCAAAATAGCCTTTATGAACCCAGTCGAAAGTCCCTGTATATTCCTTTTCATATTCTTCAATCCCTTTTGATTTTTTTACGCTTAGACCAAAAAATCCTTTTTCTCTTTTTTCATCTTCGATAGATGTTTTACTAAAAAACACTACGGGAAGTATCTTTTTCCCATCAATTTGTCTTTTTTTATTAATTTCAAAAGCTAAATCAATTCCTGTGTGACAATAGCTGGAACCGCCTAAAATGTGATCCATAAGGATTAATTCAATTGAATTTTGAGGATCATTAACAATTTGAATAATATTATCAAATGCTTTTTCTCTATATACTTTATCATATTGTTCGTTCACCCAAACCCTAATATTATCTATATATTCAATAAATTTATCTTGTTCTTTAAAATTTGGAATCGGCGCATAATTCTCTGAACAACAAACAAGCCTTCGAATTTCTTGGAATTGCCAAAACTGATTTTCTACGATTAAAATATTTTGCTTATTTCCCATCGTTTCTATCCATAGGTTTAAGTATTAAGGAAATCGTATTAGTATATAAAAAACAGGTACAAGTCTTTTCAGAATCTATCCTCAAATCATTTTCCTTATCTAATATTTTTAACACACTGTGAACAAGGTTCAGACCTGATATCTCATTATCAGGTTTCACTTTGACCCCAGAATTAATCTTCCTTTTTATATCGTTTGGAACTTCTGGACCTGATCCTATCATTTTGATAATTAATTTTTCAGATTTCATTTGAAAATCGACTTTTAAAAAGTTTTCACATTGGGAGGCTGTTTTTTCAATAAAATGATATCTATTTTTTTTTGCATTGATAAATAGTTCAAAACAAATGAATTTTAATACATCAGGATTAAAATAGAAAGATGGCTCATTTATTAAGTTGTTAACAGTTATCTTTAGAGTTAACTCATTGTCGATAAATTTAGATTTATAAATGGAGTCCCCAATATTTTTGATTTCATCAATTACAGAATTATTTATTATACCTCCATAAAGAAATAGGCTTTTGAATAATTTTTTAACACTTATTATCTTTGTATTTACTGAATTACCCTCTACCGTAATCCATTTTGTAGCGAATAAATACTGTAGTTTTTCCATTGTGTCAACAATGGGTCTGAATCTACTTTGTTCATCGTCTTCACTAGCTAATTTTTGCATCATTTGACGTCCATGTCCCGCTAAATAAGCAAAACGTCTTACTAGCTCCGCTTCTCTCAAAGCGGCAAACTCATCGTTCGCGTGATGTTCTTTTATGAATTTTCCTAAATCCTTTCTAAGCAACATTAGGAGTTGCTTAGCCAATGGGTCATTTTTTAAATCAGAATTCCCATAAAAACCCATTAAACCAAGTGTCTTAAAAGCCGAATCACTTATTCGAATCATCAAAACCCACTCGCAACCAGAAATAAATTTAATTTCTGTTTCAGCTTTTTTAGGATATGTCCCATATAAATCAATCCATTTTTCTCCTATAAGCTCGTATTCAATTATACTCTTTTTGGGTTTAACAAAGTCATGATCATCCGTTTCATCTTCCGAATAGGAAGCGTTCTCACCTTTCATAAAGTCAAAAATCAGTTTGTGTTTTTCTTTATCCAATTCACCTATAAAATCCTTCATTAAGTTATCTTTATCATAAACGAGATGGGACCCGCCTCTGCCATCTTTTACAACAAAGAAAGCTCCTACCTCACAATGCGATTCAAAAAACAACTTAAACTTTGAAAAAAGTGCTTCTGTTTTTTCTGTTAATGAGTTTTCAATCTTAATTTTAGATTTTGTTGCAAGGGTATCAGTATATAGAAATTGTTTCACCCATAAAAAATTGGTAAATTGTGATTTAAATTCATCACCATTTTTTAAAGTTAATACATTATCGGCAAGTTCAAATTTATTAGAACTTAAATACTTTTCATTCTCAAGAGATAATAAAAATTTAAGAATATTATTATTTTCAATTTCTATCACTTTCTTGTCCTTTATATCTTTTAGAACCCAGTAGTGTTTTTCTACAGGCAGAATCTCATAAAAATCATTAAGGACACACCCAGCTTCTATTTTTATCATCCTAATGAACTGTTTCGCTTGTGATGTACTTAAATGATTGAGGGGTAAATTGTCAATGTTCTCTTTTAATTTTGCCGCGCACCATCCATTTTTTTCAAATAGCTCGGTATAGTTATTAATAAGATAAATATGAAATAACCTCAAACTCTTTTCTTTTATATTATCTGAAAGAATGTCTCTAAAATTTGATGTATCTAAATTCAATTTGGCTTGCACATCCTTTATTTGCTCTTCATCTTTTCCGGAATCATATTTATCAATAGCAATAAATACTTCATCTATTAGTTTTAAAAAAGCATCGGAAAGAATATGATAATTACTTAGGAAAACACCTCTCCTAATCAGAAATTTTAACTCTCTAAAATCGCTGTATTCATAAGTGTTATTAATTAATGCTTTAGTCTGGTCTATTATAGCCTTATTAAGCCAGTTTTTATGCCACTTAAAACATAGTTTGCGAACAGGTTCATATAAATAAAATGGATATTGGCTCAGCACTTTTAGCACTATCATCTTATCTTCCTTACCCTCAGCGAAACCTATATTTTTCAGTAAATCATCAAATGTGATTTTTGTAATATCTCTATTGTTATTAAAATATTCATATATTTTATGGGTTGCCTTAAACATCTTTAAATGTCTATCAGTCTTATCAGATATCCCCCTAATATTTGGTTCTATATTTTTTCCGCTTATATCCTTTGATTTATCTAGAAAGTGTTTTTGAATGGCATCATGAAGTACCTTCTTATAAACATTTTTATATCTAAATGCTTCGTACTCTAAAGGGTTTTTTTCAAATATCTTGGGACTAACAGGTAAATTTATATTTACGAAGGAGAATAGATTAATGCTTTCTTTAGAGTTTATCTTTTTTGTAACAGTCCTTCCTACCCGTTTATTTACATCTTGGGAAGATTTATTACTTAAAAATATAGCTCCACTCAAACCTTTATCTAAATCATAACCTGTGGCATTGCGATACAGTTCATAAATTTGAAAAAAACTTCTGCCTGAAATCAAGGAGTCATCCACAAAATAAATCTTTAAATCAATTTGATTCAAAAATTGTTTGTTCAATAACTTAAAATTTGCCAGATAATCCACATTTGTTTGATGGTGTATTACAGTAGCCGAAGAATTAAACAATTTATCGTTCACAAGATTTATGAATTCAGAATTTGAATAATGATTTGGGGAAAGAATAACCACATGATCCGAAGGTTTTATTTCAAGTTTTGCTTTAATACTATTCAACCATTCATTTATTTTTTCATTGTTATTGTTTATTAATACTGAGGTGATTGAGGAATATAAAAAATGCTCTTTATTTCTTTTTACTTTTCTATAGAGTATAGCATCATCAAAATTAACTTCTCCAAATTCAGTAGTTATGGGGTCTGCCGATACTTCTTTTGCTGTAGGCAAATCAAATATTAAGGTTGGTATAAGTGATGATTTATCTGTTTCAAAAATGGGACGGGATTCTTCATTATTAAAACACCACGGACATTTAATAGGATTTTTCCAAGTAGTTTGCATTTCAATAATACCCTTGTTTTTGGTTGTCGGAAAACTAGGATCAAATGCTTTTATAACGGTATAAGATTTAAAAGCTTCTTCCTTTAAATCTTCTTTTATTTTTTTTATTTCTTCCTTAATTTTATCGGACGTGCTCCCAGTACTTGAAATAGGAACAATGATTATAATTCTATCTTTCAGTTCAGTATTTAATTCCTTATAATTGGGTATAAACTTTATCTTGCTATCTGCATCTGTTGCTACAAAATGATTAATGGATTTCACTCCATACTCTTTTAAAAATTTTTCTACCAAACTCAATAAAAGCTCGCTGTAAAGTTCATATCCAATTAGTGTTATGGGTGTTGTCTTTATTTTTATTTCATCCTTTATTTTAATGGCTAACAATAGTGCGATACGAGCTGTGTAATAACTATTTTGAAAAAGACGTTTAGCATAAAAGAAATCGGATGTATGTACTTTAGCTCCAATTTTAAAATGAGTTTCGCTCATCTTATAGCCATCCAATCCGCTTATATACTCAATTAAATGTTTACTCATTGGAATCTTCTTTATTAATTGCGGTTATTTCTGTATCCAAAAGTGTTACAAGGTTGGTTTGAAAAACCGTGTAATTTTCTTCTATAGGCAATAGAATGTCGAAGGGCAGCAAAGATGATTGAAAAAAATAGCTATCTAAATTTTCGGGTACTTGAAACCCTTTATAATCATTTGTCTTATTGGTCAGTGAACGTGTATTTGGAAATGTATGATGTATAATTTTATTGATAGCATTAAACTCATTTTCATCCTGACCAAATATTAAATCTGCAAAATAAAATTTGCGATCTTCAATACTTGTGTAAAAAAGAATGGCTCTGTTTTTATACCAATATGGTATATTATCATCGTAGATCTTTACTCTTTCATAAAAAGTCGTGTTATCCCTAATCATTTCATTAAACACCACATAATCCATATTGTAAATGATTATAGATTGGTCATAGTTTATCGAAAGATGAGCTAAAAAGCGAAGTAAACTTGATTCAGAAACGTTTAATTCAACATTACCCATATTAAAAGCAATGTATTTGACTTTTTGTTTCTGTGAATTCTCAAAATTTAGCTTCTCATCTATTCCCCTGAGTAGTTTTGCTTCATCATCTCTATTCCTTATTACCATTTTGGGAAAATCAATAACTAATATTGTATTATCCTTAATATCTTCTAAGTTATCTGTTATTTCTAACTTCATTATTTCAGTTATCCCGCCAATGGTTTCGTAGGTGCCTTGATAGTTGGTACTTGCAGAAGTAGCTTGTACTGATTTGAATAGTTCATGTTTAAAAGGTAGTTTAAAAAAATAAGATGTCCCTTTTGCAATAGGTCTACCTTCATTGTCTTTTCTATAAACATCCTGTTTTTCCTCAATTGTACTAGTAGTAGCTGATAAAATCGATCCTTCATTAACTTTAATAAGTTGGTAAAACTTCATTAAACCAAAATGTGATATGTCTCTAGAAATTTGTTGATGCAGCTGCTTCTCTATTTTTGGCTCAATAAAATCTATTAAGGTGAAATTATTATTTAAGGTTTCTAAATCTTTCTCTAAGAACTTGTGTATTTTTTTATTATCGTTTGTAAATTTCTTAAGTTTTTCAATGATTCCCTTTTCACCAAAATCAAAAACGTGTGTTTCTAAAACTTTTCCGGGATTGTTATCTTTTTCGTCCTCATTATAAATCCTAATTGTAATCATCCCTATTCCGCTATTAGAAGTATGACCACTATGCTCAACAATGTTTTTGGCCAACTCGTGCAATCCGCTCACATATTCTTTTGTAAACTCCCATAGTTCTTCAGTTCTTTCAATTGGCTTATCTAATCTATTTGTTTTTTTAAATGGCGCGAACCAGATAAAAAGAATATAAAAAACAAAGGTGTGTATGGTGGATGATTTTTCTAGAAGAGTAAACACCGAATTATCTGCCTTAAGATAGTCAACTAATTTAAAGCCATTAACTTGGTTCGTTTTAATTCCTTTTGGTAATTCTAAATATGTGTTTCTAAGTTTTTTTAGTTCTTCGTTTAAAGTTTTTGGCTTTTCGAAGAATTCTACAATTGTCTTTTCATTAATATATAGTATTGGTGCAAACCTTGTTGAAGCAACTAAATCACCTTCCTCTATATTCTGTATGTTCTGAAATGTTTCGAATACGTCTTTAAATTTAATATTATATAAAACTTCGCAATGTTTAATACTTTGTCGTGTTTCAAAAATTTTCTCGACGGTTCCCGGGTATCTAATAACAAACTTTATTTGCTTAGTTATGTGTATTAAAATTAATCCCGCAATAAAAACAATATCAAATTTCTCAATATCATTCGAGAAATTGATTTCAATTATCCCATCTGTATTAGGGTTAAGCTCTAAAATTAGGTTGAGTTCCGTTACTGAAACTATTGGGTTGTTGGGAATATCTTTTTTACTCATTTATATGCTGGATTATTATAAATGTTTTATTTCAAATTTAAATTATTAACACCGGGAAGGAAAAACATATAAGAAATAGTCTTATTTTTTTCCAACTATTTTGTTATACCATTTCAAGTTTTTTAATCGTTCTATCTCTATTAACTTGGCTTGATTTTCTTTACACTTTGCATCTAACTCTAATTCAGTTTTCTTCAACTT
The DNA here is from genome assembly GCF_059693805.1 of Aequorivita sp. CRS11. NCBI lineage: Bacteria > Pseudomonadati > Bacteroidota > Flavobacteriia > Flavobacteriales > Flavobacteriaceae > Aequorivita > Aequorivita sp. CRS11. The sequence continues at coordinate 146,422 of NZ_JCATIG010000005.1, read as the reverse complement.
GGCCTCAAGACTTTTCAACTGCGATTGTGAGTCTTTTACTTCTTTTTCTAAACGTTTTACTTCCTTTTTAAATCGCTCTGTTTCATTTTCAAATTCTATTGTTTTATTCAATAGCAGTTCAATTGAAGAATTTTGTTCTGAAATTTTGATATGTTTTTCCGATAGTTCTTGATCTTGTAACTTTACATTTTCCTTTGTTTCTGAAAACTCATTATTGATTAAATCAATTTTCTGGATAAGTGAAAAATTCTTTTGTTTGAAGTTCAAAAGTCGTTGTCCGTGTACTACTATGAATTTTTCAAAAATATCTGTGTCTATATCATTACGAAATTTTAAAGCTCTCTTAAAAAATTCAAATGCCAATTTGATTTTACCTTTTCCAAAATCTTCTCTTGCCTTTTTATAGAAGAAATCGGCTCTACCTGTATTAAGTTGTTCAATTATTAAGGTTCCAGGTGTTTCATTCTGGGCAAATTCAATAACTCTTGGATCAGTTTTTATAGCATAAGTATTAAGTTGGGTTTTAAGCATCAAGCCGCTAAATGAAGTACAACGGCTTAAAGCTACATAAACCTGTCCAGGTGCAAATGCTCGTCCTAAATCTGCAATCACTTTTTCAAATGTCAGTCCTTGACTTTTGTGGACAGTAATTGCCCAAGCCAACCGAATTGGAAACTGCTCAAATGTCCCCACTATTTTTTCTTCAATTTTTTTCTGCTCTCTGTTATATGAATATTGAATATTATCCCAAACAGTTCTTTCAACTTCTACTTCTACTTCATTATCAAATACTACGGTAATAGAAGCTTTCTCAAGTTCTTTTATCTTTCCAATTTTCCCGTTGTAATATCTTTTGTGTTGCCCAATATCATTTTTTATAAACATTATTTGCGCACCAACCTTTAATTTTAAAAAGTGATCTGTTGGTTTATGCTTCTCTGGGAAAGTTCCAGTTATATTGGCTTTATACACGAATAATTCAGATTCAAGTTGATTTAATTTTGTGAGATTCGTTTCATTAACAATATTGTTATGTGTTGCGAGAATGATATAATCCCTTCCATTTCCCGAAAAAGTAGGATCATATTTAGCATTGAGTACACTAAAATCGTTTGCAGATACTTGATTAACTCTCACCCTGTTCAATAAGTCAATGAATTCTTGTTCGTTTTGCCTATAAATTTTCTTTAACTCAATGTATAAGGGTGTGTTTTGTTCTATAATTTTAGAACTAAAGAAAAAAGGGGTCTTGTAAAACTGTGATAGAATAGACCATTGTTCATTATCAGCAATTGGCGGTAATTGAAAAGTATCCCCGATTAATATTACCTGAACACCTCCAAATGGTAAAAAGGGGTTTTTACGAAAAACTTTTAATATTCTATCAATAACATCCAACATATCCGCTCTTACCATTGAAATTTCGTCAATGATAAGCAAATCCAAATTCTCTATTATTTCTCGTTTGTCATCACGGTATTTAAAAGTTGTAAAAATAGTTTCGGGATTTTCTGTACTTGTTGTGGTTGTTCGTAATCTTGAATCGTCAGGAACAAAAGGCCCAAAGGGTATTTGAAAAAAAGAGTGAATAGTAACACCTCCTGCATTAATTGCGGCAACTCCTGTTGGAGCAAGGATAACGGTATTCTTATTTGTAGTGTCTTTTATGTATTTAAGGAAAGTAGTTTTCCCTGTTCCTGCTTTACCCGTTAAATAAACTAACTTATTTGTATGTCGGACAAATTCAGCAGCGTGGTTGAATTCAACATTATCTTTATCAAGTTCTATGTTGTCAACTGACTCAGTCATTTCACTCACCTCTATAGTAGGAATATTGGTTAATAATTTTGTTAATTAAAGTTGTTTGCTTTAAATATAAAACAATCAAAACGCATCCCATTACGGGAATCCGCATTGGCGACAAATTTTCTGGGGAGAAGAACGAATATATTAAAATTCTTAGATAGTTATTGGGCAAAAGAACTTTTCTCGATAAAAGGAAAGACAAATTACGAAATACTATATCTGTAGGTTTGAAGACAGAGTAAAGTACCACTCTGGGTGTCCTCTATTTTTGCCATAGTATTATGGGAATGTTATTTCTTAAGAACTTTGAAACTTTCTTTTTTTCCATCTTCAAAAGTAATTTGAAAAGCAAAAACCCCATAGTTCAATCAACCATAAAACTCCCGTACAATTTGAAAAGGAAATAAAAATGAAAAAAGAATTAGTAACTTTACAATAAATAGATTAACCAACTCCTAAAAACAGTCAATCCTATTTAGGACTCTACAAACCACAAACCATCAACCCCCAACCCCCAAAACCTCCACCCCAAGAGCATTCGCACTCTTAAATAAATAATAAGTATTCTCCACCTTCTGGTAAAACTTCAACCCCAAAACCGCCAAAGCAAGCCCGCCCACCTCAGGTAGGCCAGTATTCATATCAAAGGAAGTTGCACTGTAGTGCTTATCCATATAAAGCGGTGTGCTATTTTTTAAACTGAACTCCAAAGTATCAAAATCAAAGTGCAGACGCCCTACAGTAAGTGCCATATGTGTCGCTCCAGCAGGAAAACCAACATTCTTTATATCAAAATTTGTAACCCTAAGTGTTCGGGTATCAAAATCATAGTTTAAGGAACAAGCCAATACTTCTGTAATAATACAAGAAGGGGTAAAAGCAAAATCCCTTAGTAACTGCTTACCCTTAGATGTGTCTAATCCACGCCCCACCCTCCTTTCACCTCGCTTATTCACAGCATCCAAATCCTTCAACTTGGTAAACAATTGAACCATCCGTCCATGAAGTTCTCCATCCTTGCGAACGCATAAAAAAGGAGCAAGTGCATTTTTAAAAACCCGCTTTGTAGTACTACAACGGCCAAACTCCGTAGCATTTTCCATAGTGCGTACCATACTTTCCTTGTGCATGGCTCCTTTCTGAAACCCACCCCCAGCTGCGCGCGCCAAATGTCCTCCATTTTTGGATTTGTAATAATTGATATCCCCAATAGTTCCCTTTAGCTTAATACTTCCTGTTTGCTTTGCCATAATACCTGATTGTCAATCACTAAGATAATCAAAATTACTAAATAAGAACACTATAAAGTATATTTATAGTATATATAAAGTATATATATAGTAACTTTATAGTATGTTTAAACCGTACAAAAGTTAAATAATCCAGTATACAATAAGCCAAAGCACCGCATATCATCTCGGTGACCGAATGAATTTCAAAGAGCAAAGCAAAGTGAAATTAGACTGTTGGCTTTGATATAGAGGTTGGGAGGCTGAGATATTGATTTATTACAAAGGCTAAATTACTTTTTGATTTTTGTTACTATCTGAAAACCTGGGATCTGGGATAGGTGGAATTTTTATTAATTGTGATGTTATAATGGAATAATAACCCAAATCTTCAGCAACGGTGCCTTTAATCCAGTAAATACCTATTCCAGAAATAGGGTATTGTTCCTTAATCTTTGGAAATTGTACCGAATCAAAACATTCCCCATTTTTATCCAGAAAGGTTGAGAACGCCATAAAATCGCCTTTTGAGGTTTGTGTACTTTTTGAAGTAACCAGTTTTCCAATTATGGTAAATTCCTTGTTTACAAATGATTTTAAATCGGCTGCCACGTATTTAGGATAATTTCCGGGTTTAATAAGCTGGAAATCATCTTGGAGGGTAAAGCCCAATAGTTCCAGATTATCATAAGCATCAATAAGGTTATTCCCTTTTAATGCCGGCAAAGTATAATTGGTTCTTTTAGGTTTAAAAAGTTGCGGATGGGGATTGGGGTTTTTTTGTTTATTTCCGTTTATATGGGCATACCACATTAAGTTGTGTTTATTGGGTTCAAAAGTTCTAAAGACATTGAGGCGAATAAGCAGTAAAATCTGTTCCAAACCTAGTTTGCAACGATCTAAAAAGTCATTAAAATTTTTAAACTTTCCATAGAGTTGTCTTTCATTTAAAATTTTCTGTATGCTACGGTGCTCTAAATCCTTTATCATTCCAAAACCTAAGTACACCGTTTTGCCTTTTATGCAATTAGCGTGGTCGCTATTGTTTATGCAGGGATTTACAACCGTTCCCCCACATCTAAAAATTTCATTGATATAGGTGTCCAGGTTATAAAAGCCACCGCCGTTATTTAAAACCGCTGTCATAAACTCCAGGGGGAAGTATTTTTTGAGATAGAGGCTTTGGTAGCTTTCCACCGCATAGGATGCGGAATGCCCTTTGGCAAAAGCATAGCCTGCGAATGCCTTAATCTGTTCCCATACCTCAGCAATTACCTTAGGAGTGTACCCTTTTTGGGTACAATTGGAATGGAATTTTTTTTCGAGGGCATCAAACTGTTCCTTGGAACGGCCTTTACCGCTCATACCTCTTCTGAGCACATCAGCCTCTGAAAGGGTAAGACCCGCAAAATGATGGGCTGCCTTTAAAACATCTTCCTGATATACCATAACCCCATAGGTTTCAGGCATTATTTCCATAAGTACGGGGTGAGAATCCTTTCGTTTTTCGGGGAAACGATGACGCTCTATGTAAGCGTTTTTCATACCGCCATTGGTAACGCCGGGACGAATTATGGAACTTGCAGCCACTAGCCCAAGATAATCCTGCGTTTGTAATCGGGTCATCAATGTTCTCATTGCAGGGGATTCCACATAGAAAACACCCATGCAATCCCCCACTTTTAATAAATTATTTATGGCGGGGTCATTTTTAAAAGGCTCGGTATCATCAATATCCTTTAGATGGGCTTGGGGTTGGTTTTCCTTAATGAGCTCAATGGCGTCCTTGATTTTTGAAAGTCCGCGTTGTGCAAGGATATCAAACTTAAAGATGCCCACGGATTCGGCAATGTGCATATCGATTTGGAGGGTTTGAAAACCTTTGGGAGGCATAAAGGTGGCGCAATATGATTGTATTGGATTTTTAAGTATTACAATACCTCCAGAATGCACACTTAGGTAATTGGGAAACCCGTGAATAAGTTTACCATACTTCATTACCAATTTGAAATAATGGTCGTTTTTTTTGTTTTGCACATTCCCTTTTAAAAAATCATCTATCTCGGATTTTGGAAGGCCGAAAACCTTGGCAAGCTCACGGACCACTGCACGATATTTAAAAGTTACATAAGTACCCATTAATGCGGTGTTGGGAAATCTTGTAAAAATGTAGTGTGTAACATCATCCCTATCCTTCCAAGAGAAATCAATATCAAAATCAGGTGGAGAGGAGCGATAGAGGTTTATAAAACGTTCAAAATATAAGTCAAGTTCAATAGGGTCTACATTGGTAATGCCCAGAATATAAGCCACCACGCTATTTGCCCCACTACCCCTACCAATATATGGGTATTCATTTTTAATTGCATACTGGATAATATCATAATTTATAAGAAAGTAGGAGACAAAATCCATTTGCCGAATTGCCTGTAGTTCTTTTTCAATGCGGGTTTTAATAATTTGGTCAACGATTCTATATCTTTTGCTTATTCTTTCATAAACCAACTTTTCCAAATATTTATAATCCTCTTCCTTATTGGAAAAGTAAGTAGCTTGGTTTTGGTTAATCCGCACATCATCAAACGCAAAAGAAATTTTACAATCATCCAATAGGGATTGGGTGTTTGAAATTATATGCTCAAAACCTTCAAAACGCTCCCTTATTTCGCTTTGCGAATACATTCTATCCTTTTGGCTTCCCTGTTCCAATTCGGGCAATTTACTGAGTACTATATTGAGGTCTATGCAACGAAGGAGGCGGTGTATATTTAGGTGTGACTGACTGGAAAAGGTTACTGGTTGCAAGAGCACCAATTTTGAAGTATGGGACTTTAAATGGGAGAACTTTAATTTGTTGAGGTCTGCTACGGAAATACCGATGTGCCAATCTTCTGCAAAAGATTCCATTTCAAATTCAAGTACCTTTTCAAAGGGAAAAATTGTTATGACATTTGAAAATTGGGGCGGTATTTCTGGAAAGTCCTTTTGTGGGTGTAGGTGTTGGGTAAGGAATTGATTAATTTCCAGATAGCCCTTATTGTTCTTTGCCAAACATACATAACATCTATTGCTGCCATTGCGAATATCTGCGCCCACAATTGGTTTTATATTTTTTTTGGTAGCTTCCCTAATAAATTCAAGACAGGCCGAGGTATTATTAATATCGGTAAGTGCAAAAGCTGTGAGGTTATTTTTAAGTGCCAATTCCAATAATTGCGGTACGGAAAGTACCCCATAGCGGAGGGAATAATATGAATGGCAATTGATATACATTATTGATTTCTATGTGCGAGTAAAACCGGGGGTTCCCCATCGAATGGATTACGTCCGGAAATAACAGTGCGGACATCAAGCGTTGAGGCCTTTAAGACACTAGCTGCACCAAAACGATTGCGGATATGGTCCAGCGATTTGTATAGGTTGAGGGTTTTCTCATTGTCATCAAAGAGGTTTATTTGATAATGCCCACCGACCAAATGGGAAAATTTTACTCCAATCAAGCGTACCAATACCCTGCGATCATACAACTTATTGAAAAGCTCCATTACGGCGGGAACAAGGATATGGTCTGCGCTTGTATATGGAATACGGACTTGCTTGTTATAGGTCTGAAAATCTGAATACCTAATTTTGACGGAAACACAGCCCGTCATTTTTTTGCCCAACCTAAGTTGATAACAAAGGGTGTCTGCCATAGCAGTAAGGGTGTCTCGCAATTTTTGGACATCTATGGTATCTAAATGGAATGTACGCTCATTGGAAATTGATTTGCGCTCGGAATAGGGAATAACGGGAGTATTGTCGATTCCATTTGCACGGTTCCAGATGGTCTGTCCGTTTTTACCCATTACGGATGTAAGCATTTCCACTGGCATATCCTGTATTAATTTGACCTTATCAATGCCAAGATGTATTAAAGTTTGGGCTGTTGCCTTTCCAATCATTGGGATTTTGCGGATGGGAAGGGGTGCCAAAAAGGATTTTTCAAAACCTTGGTCAATTTTCAATTGATTATTGGGTTTTGCCTCTCCGGTTGCAACCTTACTGACAATCTTATTTTGGGAAAGCCCAAAAGATATGGGTAGACCTGATTCATTTATAATCCTTTTGCGAAGTTCGGTTGCAAATTTATAATTGCCAAAAAACCTGTCCATCCCCGTAAGGTCCACATAAAACTCATCTACACTGGTTTTTTCAAAAAGGGGAACGGAATCGCGGATGATGTCAGTAATAAGACTTGAATATTTCATATAAGTTCCCGCATTCCCCCTTATGACTATTGCCTGTGGGCATAATTGCCTTGCCATTTTCATTGAAATGCCAGAGCGGATACCATATCTCCTGGTTTCGTAACTACAAGCTGCCACTACCCCACGATTGCCCGTGCCACCTACCAATACAGGTTTTTTAAGCAACTCGCTATTAAGCAAGCGCTCTACGGAAACGAAGAAGGTGTCGAGATCGAGATGTAGGATTGATTTGTTCATCAATACAAAATTATGGAATATTTCCTATAATATGGAAATATTCCATTTAATTAATTAATTTTATTTGGAAAGGGAGAGGTGTAAGGCGTAATAGTAGCAGGTGAGGGTGAGCGCAGTGAGACTCGTTTAACCATAAAAACCAAGTTGTTTGTTAAGGCTCTTCAGCTCCGCTCAGGCAGGCTACTTAGGATGTATTGTTCAGGGTTACGGTTATGCTCCTACTAGGGCCTATTTATTCAGGTTTTTTGATTTTATAAAAACCCAAAAACAAAAAAGCCTCTCCATTCGGAAAAGCTTCTCATCGGTTATTGTAAATGCAAAGAATTAATTCTTTATAATCTTTTTTATTACCAATTTTTCTTTTGTCTTGAATTTTAAAAAGTAAATACCACTCTTTAACATAGAAATATCTATTGTCTGATAATTGTTATGTTTGGTAATTACTAATTCACCCAATGTGTTGTATATCTGAAGTGTTTCAACTTTTAATTCGGAATTGTATTCCAAATGTAATATTCCATTTTCAACTGGATTTGGGTAAAAAGAAATCGAATCGTATGTATAATTATTCGTGCCGAGTATACAATTTTCACTGTAATTTGCCCAAGAATCTATACACCATCCATCATAAAATGGAGGATTAATATCACAAATTTGTGCATTTGCATATTGTACATCGTCCACATTCACACAAAATAAATTGGGATTGTTAATTGCAATCATTTCCGTCATAATTTGATTATTACCATTTCTAATATTCAAGTTTGTCAATAAATTTTCTGAACAGAATAATGCAGTTAAATTTGAAAGGTTGCTTACATCTAAGTTTGTTATTTGATTAGCTCTACAATCCAAAAGTCCTAAATTATGATTTTGCGAAACATCTAAACTAGTAAGGTTGTTATAAATTAATCTAAGTTCAGTAAGGTTTGGACTTTGAGATATATCTAAACTTGTTAATTGATTATTTAAGGCAGATAATATTTCTAGATTTGGATTTAATAATTCCAAATTTGTCAATTGGTTTGATTCACAATATAAAAACTCCAAAAAAGGATTTTCAGAAACATCTAAACTTGTTAATTGATTGGAGACACAGGATAAAACTTTTAGATTAGGATTTTGGGTTAAATCTATACTCGTAATTTGATTGTAAGAAAACCATAAAATTTCTAAATTAATATTATGGGATATGTCGAGGCTGCTTAATTCATTACTTCCACAATCCAATTCAATAAGATTGGGACTTTGGGGTATTAAAAGACTCGTAATATTATTAAAATAACAATCTAAAATCGTAAGATTGGTGTTTTGTGATAAATCTAGATCAGTAAGTTGGTTGACTTCACAGTTTAAATATTCAAGATTTGAAAAACTCTGAATTCCCTCCAGGGAATGTATTGCTTTATAAGAAACATTCAACCCGATTACAGCCTCAGCTTCGGCTTGTTGAATCTCTCCATCATTATTGCTGTCAGCATCAATATCACCATTTCCATCACCGTTAATATCTACGCAATTAGAATTAACCAACGTATTTTTAAAATTTGCATCTGGTATATTTACAATTTGAGCCTGTGAAAAACAAAAGGTCATGAGTGTAAGAACGATAAAGTATAGATTTTTCATAAAGAGTCGGATAAATATTAAGATGGATTAAATATACCAAAAAACAAAAAAAGCCCATCCATATGGATAAGCTTCTCATCGGTCTATTTCTAAACCACAAGCCACTTTAAGTGACTCAACACAACATCTTGTTGCGGTCTGGACGAGACTCGAACTCGCGACCCCCTGCGTGACAGGCAGGTATTCTAACCAACTGAACTACCAGACCAAGTTTTCAACCTTTCTTGCGAAAGATCCCAACAACAGTTGGGCAAAGTGAAAAATTGTTACCATACTTTTTGGGATTGCTCCCTTGCTGTATTAAGCGGTGGCAAATATACTACTCCATTTTATATCCGCAAACTATTTTTTTAAAAAATAATAAATTTTATCCAAACTTCTGACGCTCCACTAGATAGGTAGTCAATATTTTGTTGAAACTTTCATTTATATCGGTGTGCACATACTTAATACGGTATTGTGCACATCGCAATTGAAGTTCGGTGAAGTAATTTTGGACCGCCTCTTCATATTGCTCCTTAATATTGTCGGCATAAAGGTTTACATGTTCCCCGGTTTCAACATCAACAAAACGCTTTGGGCGGTTGCTGAAATCAAAATTTACCTCTCGTTTTTTATCGAAAGTGTGAAAAAGGATTACTTCGTGCTTGTTATATTTTAAATGCTGAAGCGCTTCAAAAAGTTTTTCGGCTTCGGCATCACTTTGAAACATATCTGTAAAAAGGAATACCAAGGAACGCCGCTTTAGTTTTTCAGCAATTAAATGAAGGTGCTCATAGGTTTTGGTCTGCGATTTCTCTTCGGAAGAAATCAAGGCTTCGTTCAACTTTTGAAGCAACATTTGATGGTGGCGCTCACTTCCTTTTTCTGAGGCATAAAATTCATAATCATCACTGTAAATACTCAATCCCACGGCATCGCGCTGACGTTTCATCAAATTCATAATGGCTGCCGAAGCCAAGACAGAAAAACCAATTTTATTCAAAGAATTAATATTGAATTGTTTCATCTTTGGATAATGCATGGAATTGCTGTTGTCCACAATCAAATGGCAGCGCAGGTTGGTTTCCTCTTCGTAGCGTTTGGTGTAAAGTTTATCGGTCTTGGCAAAGAGTTTCCAGTCTATATGTTTGGTGCTTTCACCGTTGTTGTAAATTTTATGCTCGGCAAATTCTGCGGAAAACCCATGGAACGGACTCTTATGAAGTCCAGAAATAAAGCCCTCCACCACCTGTTTTGCAAGCAGCTCCAGATTTTTAAAACCTGTTATCTCATTTATTTCTTTCTCTATATTCAACGGCCAACCTATTATTGAAGCGTTTTTTTCAAAATATAAAATTCCGCTAAATCGCCTTCTACAATATTGCCGGAACTGTCGAGCATCCACAGTTGGTTTTCGCCTACCTTATACTGAAGGGTGTCGCTTTCGGATTTTAAAAGTACTTTGGAACCACTTTCGTCCCAAACAAAATTGCCAGTCTGCACAAATTCATTTTCGCCTTCCATCTTCCCTAAATAAGTTTGGGAAAGGGTGTAGGTTTTGTCGTCTCTCAACTCCAATACAGTTTTAATTCCCTCACAATCGGCGCAGGGCGTTGTTCCTTCATACACGCCCGCCCAATCCAGCGAGTTTTCGGAATTGTGTGAATCTACAACATTGGTGTCCGTCGTTTCCATTGTTTCATCGGAAACATTCTCCTTGTTTTCAACGTGTTTGCAACCAATAAAGATGGTTGTTGCAATTCCAAATGCCAAAAATATTTTTTTCATACTCCCTATTTTAAAATACCATCAACAATTCCATAATCTACAGATTCTTCGGCATTCATCCAATGATCGCGATTAAAATCCTTCATCACTTTTTCGAAAGATTGTCCGCAATTTTCGGCCAAAATACGTGCGCTAATTTCTTTTGTCTTCAAAATTTCCTGCGCCGTAATTTCTATATCGCTCGCTACGCCCCTCGCACCGCCACTGGGCTGATGGATCATAACACGGGCGTGCGGCTGGATAAACCTTTTTCCTTTTTCGCCAGCGGAAAGCAAAATACTTCCCATGGAAGCTGCCAGACCGGTACAGATGGTTGAAACCGGACTTTTAATTTCACGCATGGTATCGTAAATAGAAAACCCGGAAGTTACATATCCTCCGGGACTATTTATGTAAAATTTAATCTCGTCGTGGCTCAGCGCGTCTAGATACATTAAACGGTCCACAACATGGCGTGCGCTCTTATCATCTACCATTCCCCAGAGGAAAACTTTGCGTTCTTCCAGTAATTTACTGTCAATTTTATCCTGTACTTTATTAGTTTTTTCCATAGTATTTTCTTGATTGGACTTTGCACTAAAATAACAAAAGGCCCAGCAATACGCCAAGCCTTTTATTGTTTAATTTTTCTTTTTTGAAATATTTTACAAAAGTGAATCAATCGCTTCCGCATAAACATTCTTTGGAGCAACGCCTACTTGACGGCCCACTACTTCGCCATTTTGAAACACCAAAACGGTCGGAATATTTCGCACGCCATATTTTGCGGCAAAATCTTGGTTTGCATCCACATCTACTTTTCCTACTACGGCCTTGCCTTCGTATTCTTTGCTTATTTCTTCAATGATGGGCCCTACCATTCGGCAAGGTCCGCACCAGGCTGCCCAAAAGTCAACCAATACCGGTTTGTCACTCTTTAAAACCGTTTCTTCAAATGTTGCGTCTGTTATTTCTAATGCCATAATCTTTGTTTTTAATGATTGTCAAAAATAGTTAAATTTTATTCTTTTTGCCGTAGTGTTAATATATGTTTAGGAAATGATTGTATTGGTTAATTCTATTATTAATTCAACTTATAATGCAACTGCTCTCTGTCCAGTTCATCCAGCAATTCCTTTGATATGTTTATTTTGTGTTTTCTACTGGGCATAGTGAGATGTATCTTTTCTTCGTTTTCATATACTACAAAAAACAATTGCTTTTCACCTTTGTGGGTTTTTACAAGGTTTTTGAGCGAATCAATCTTTCCTTCCCTTAAGTCATTTAAAGGCATGGTAATGGTCAATTTTTTTCCGTGGGTTTCCATTACATCGTGAAGCAATTGGATGCTGTTGTATTGAAGCCGCGGTTCGCCTTTTTTACCAGTATCACGGTTCGTCCAACCTTCCTTTACAAAAACGCGACCATAAATAAAGCTATTCGGAACCAAGAAATGGCGCCATTTTAGATACTCTTCCCCAAAAATTTTGAAATCGTAGCTGTCCTCATAATCCTCGACGGTGAAAATGGCCCAGCCCTTTCCAGCCTTTGATTCCCTGTGCTGCACATCGCTCACCACGCCGCCGAAACACAGTTCTTTATTGAGATAATCCTCCAAATGGTTAAAATGCGAAACCTTGCAATTTGTAAAGCTTTCCATCTCTATTCTGAAATCGTCCAGCGGATGGCCCGAAATATAAACGCCCACCACTTCCTTTTCCTGCTTCAGCTTTTTCATGGTGCCCCATTCCTCGCAGGGCGGAACTTCGGGTTCGGGGATTTGCACTTCGCTGGCATCGCCAAAAAGACTTACCTGTGAAGAATTCTGCGTTTCCTGATATTTTGCTGCATAGCGAAGTACTTTTTCAATAAACATCACTCCATCGCCATCGTCGTGCAGGTATTGTGCGCGGTGGGTATCAAAACTGTCGAAACCTCCAGCCAAGGCCAAGTTTTCAAAGGCTTTTTTATTTGCGGAACGCAGGTCAATCCGCTTCGCCAAATCAAAAACCGATTTGTATTTTCCATCCTTTCTGTTTTCAACAATCGTTGCCACGGCACTGCTGCCCACGCCTTTTACGGCGCCCATTCCAAAACGGATGGCGCCTTGGTCGTTTACCGTAAATTTGTGGAAGGATTCGTTTACATCGGGACCCAAAACGGTCAATCCCATCCGCTTGCATTCGTCCATAAAAAAGGTTACCTGTTTTATGTCGCTCATATTATTTGAAAGCACCGCTGCCATATATTCCGCGGGATAATGGGCTTTTAGATAGGCCGTTTGATAGGCAATCCAAGCGTAGCAAGTAGAGTGCGATTTATTAAAAGCGTAACTTGCAAAGGCTTCCCAATCCTTCCAGATTTTTTCAAGTTTTTCGGGGTCGTGGCCTTTTTCGGCGGCTTGGGCTACAAACTGCGGCTTCATTTTATCGAGTACCGCTTTTTGCTTTTTCCCCATCGCCTTTCGCAGAACATCAGCTTCGCCTTTGGTAAAACCTGCCAATTTTTGTGACAAAAGCATCACCTGCTCTTGATAGACCGTGATTCCGTAGGTTTCCTTTAAATATTCCTCCATCGCCGGAAGGTCATATTCAATTTCTTCTTCACCGTGTTTTCTTTTTACGAAACTTGGAATATATTCCATCGGCCCAGGACGGTACAGCGCGTTCATCGCAATCAAATCTGCAAAAACCGTGGGTTTTAGCTCCTTCATATATTTCTGCATTCCGGCAGATTCATACTGAAAAATCCCTACCGTATCCCCTCTTTGGAAAAGCTCGTAGGTTTTTTCATCGTCGAGCGGAAAGGTATCCGGATCCAGATCAACGTTGTGTTTGTGTTTTACAAGTTTTACCGTGTCCTTTATAAGCGTCAAGGTTTTCAGACCGAGGAAATCCATTTTCAAAAGGCCCGCACTTTCCACCACCGAGTTGTCGAATTGGGTCACGTACAGATCGGAATCCTTTGCCGTGGCAACGGGTACGAAATCGGTAATATCGCTGGGCGTAATGATTACACCACAGGCGTGGATTCCCGTATTGCGGACAGAACCTTCCAATATTTTCGCTTGGTTTATGGTTTGGGCTTCCAGATCACTTCCTTCGGAAAGGTTTAAAAGTTCATTTACCTTCGGCAGCTCATCGCTTCGGAAACGGCTTCGCAATTCCGCATCGCTCAAACCGAAAATTTTGTTCAGTTTGGTCATATTCGGAATCAATTTTGAAATACGATCGGCTTCATTCAACGGCAAATCCAAAACCCGCGCGGTATCGCGAATGGAGGATTTTGCCGCCATGGTACCATAAGTGATAATCTGCGCCACTTGGTTGCTGCCATATTTGTTGATTACGTAATCCATAACCTTGCTTCGGCCTTCATCGTCAAAATCGATATCGATATCGGGCATACTCACACGGTCCGGATTTAGGAAACGCTCAAAAAGAAGATCGTACTTAATCGGGCAAATATTCGTAATTCCCAAACAGTAAGCCACCGCGCTTCCCGCCGCCGAACCACGGCCCGGCCCAACGGAAACGCCCATTTTTCGGGCTTCCGCAATAAAATCCTGCACAATCAAAAAGTAGCCGGGATAGCCCGTGTTCGCAATTACTTCCAACTCAAAATCGAGGCGTTGCTTAATTTCCTTTACGCGCTGCGATGCATTTTCGGGAATTTCAAAATCGGTCAAGGCTTCGTAGGAAACCTCCAATAATTCTGGGTAGCGTTTCTTGGCACCTTCGTAAGTTAAATGGCGTAGATACGCGTTTTCGCCACGCTTGCCGCCATCGATATCCTCGGGGTTCAAAAATTCCTGCGGTATGCCGAAATTGGGCAGCAAAACATCGCGGTGCAAAGAGAAGGGCTGGATTTTTGAAACCACTTCGTCTATATTCAAAATGGCTTCGGGAAGGTCCTTGAACAAGACCTTCATTTCATCCTGCGATTTGAAATAATATTCCTGGTTTGGCAAACCGTAGCGATAGCCGCGGCCACGGCCAATGGGCGTTGCCTGCTTTTCGCCGTCCTTTACGCACAGCAAAATGTCGTGGGCGTTGGCGTCTTCCTTCTTTATATAATAGGTGTTGTTGCAGGCTACGATTTTTACATTGTTACGCCGCGCCATTTCAATAAGCACGTCGTTTACACGCCTTTCATCTTCTTGATTGTGGCGCATAATCTCAACATATAAATCCTCGCCGAACTGTTCCTTCCACCATAATAAAGCTTCCTCAGCTTGGTTTTCGCCAATGTTCAAAATCTTTCCGGGCACTTCGCCGTATAGGCTTCCCGTGAGAACGATAATGTCCTCTTTGTATTTTTCAACTATATTTTTATCGATTCGCGGTACGTAATAAAAACCCTCGGTGTAAGCGATGGAAGCCATTTTTGCCAAATTGTGGTAGCCGTTTTTATTTTTGGCAAGCATCACGATTTGGTAGCCGTTGTCTTTATGATTTTTGTTTAAATGGTCCTCGCAGACAAAAAATTCACAGCCAACAATTGCTTTTATGGGTTGTGGGGGATTTTCATCTTCTTCATTTTTCGGCAAATCGGCGAGCGATTTGTTATAATTGGCAACGGCCTGCACAAAGTGGAAAGCGCCCATCATATTGCCGGAATCGGTGAGGGCGACGGCGGGCATGTTATTTTCAACGGCGGCATTTACCAAATCCATCGTGCTGGAAGTGGATTGCAGAATGGAAAACTGCGAGTGGTTATGAAGGTGCGCGAACGGCGCATCTTCCAGTGTGGCGATGTTCTCTTTTATTTCTTCGGAAGAAATTTGCTCGGTATCCGAAGCGGCCTGCATTTGCTTTCGGATGCTGTCCGAAGCTTTTTTGAGATTGATATGCTCCAGCCCAATCAATTCAATTGGCTGCGGATTTGCTTCGGAAAAGTTTTCGAAATAATCTGGCTGCACGTCGAGTTCTTCCTTCGTAAAAATCTGGCGGCGCACCAATTCCAAAAAGCAGCGAGTAGTTGCTTCAACGTCGGCCGTAGCGTTGTGTGCCTCGGCGAAAGGCTCGTTAAACAAAAACTCGTGAAGCTCAGTAAGAGTGGGCAATTTAAACTTTCCGCCACGCCCGCCGGGAATTTGGCAAAGCTGGGCGGTGGTTTCGGTACAAGTGTCCAAAACGGGTAATTTGGGCAATGGGTTTTCAATTCCCAATCGGAAAAATTCAGCACCCATAATGTTTACGTCAAAATCTACATTTTGGCCGACGATGAACTTGGTTTTTGAAAGTGCGTCCTGAAATTTTTCAGCGACTTCTTCCAAGGAAATTCCTTCGGCCGTGGCCAATTCGGTAGAAATTCCGTGGATTTTTTCAGCATCAAAAGGGATGTTGAAACCATCTGGCTTTACCAAATAATCCTGATGCTCTATCAAATTCCCCATAGCATCGTGCAATTGCCACGCAATCTGGATACATCGTGGCCAATTGTCGCTATCGCTTACGGGCGCATTGTAGCGTTTGGGAAGACCTGTGGTTTCTGTATCGAAGATTAAATACATTGGGATTGACGATTAACGATTAACGATTGTTGATTTCAGGATTTTGGGTTAAGAGCGTGAACACTTAACACTTAACACTTAACACTTAACACTTAACACTTAACACTTAACACTTAACACTTAACACTTAACACTTAACTGAGGAAGTAAAAATAGAAAAACCGACAGCTTTTGGGAAGTTAAATTATCACGAGTTGTTCACAATAAAAAAACCGCTTTCGGAAATTCCGAAAACGGTCTTTTGGTCTTCTTTTTCAAATTATTAGGATACTACGGCTTCAAAGTTTTTGGCACTTTGCCAAGCGTTTTGAATGGTATCACGCTGCTTGGTCAGGATTTGCTGTGTGGTTGGAGGCAATGTAGTATCTTTAATCACTTCATTGTACTCTTCAACAGCGGCTTTTTCACCTTTTTGAACTTCTTCCAAAATGGTTTCTTCGTTATTTGAAGAAAACGCGGTTTCAATATCCATCCAAGTTCGGTGTAGAGCTCCAGTGGTACTTCCGCCTTTGTCTGGCGTTTCACCGTAGTTTTTGATTTCAGTCTTAATTTCGTGACCGAAGTCATATCTTTTTTGGGCCTGTTCGTTAAAGAATTGCTTCAGTTTTGTGTTATCCACTTTTTCCGCAGCTTTCTTATAACCCTTCTCGGCGTCATAATTCTTCTCTAACAGTTCATTTAATTGGTTCGACATTTTTTCAGTAAACTTCATAATCTCTTTCGTTTTAAATTATACAGTTGTTTTTCTTCATCATAATTACTCCTCTAAAGACAACTGTTCAACTTCATTCGGATATATCCTAATATACCATGAATAAAGGGGTTTCAACGAATTATTAACCTAAGTTTAGTGTAAATTAACAAGGTTTAACCTTTGCCGTGAAATATAAGGTAAAATGTTAATTAATAAGTAACATCAAATTGACCCTCGGTGATATCTGTGCGGTTTGTTATAAAGGAAAAAGTACCTTTAATTGATTTTTCAGAAATGTTATGTTCCAAAATAGTGACAAGCCCCTCCACAGTATCTTCGGGCCCGGTAACGCCTTGGTATTTGGCGGCAAAACCTCCTCTTGGCAAGGTGTAATCACCAGGTTCAACATTAGCTGTAACGGAAATTACAATGGTGGCATTGGCAGTACTTCCGGAAGTTATGATGGTATTTCCTGTATTACGGGAAGAAACGGTTACAGGTATAAATTGATTTCCGTCAACCTTTGCACTAAATAAGCCTGCGTTGGTGGGATCTACTATATCTCCGCCTGTATACGAAACATTATATAAGGTACCTTGAGAAATATATATAGTATCTATACCAGGCAAGAAGGCATTAAAATTAAAAGTTCCCGAAAGTGTTTTATTGGTTTCATTAAGTTCTGAAATAGTTACTACGCCTTCGCCGTTTGGATTAGTGGTATATATGCTGCCCCCCATATCTTCATAAACAGCATAATTATAACTTCCCTCTCCAATGGTAAAATTACCTTCGCCTAAACGCGAAAGTTGAATTGTCATGGATTCTTCATCATTAAAACCTTGTATTGTAAGTGTACCATCTTCATTTAGTGCGGCACGTGCGTCTGTTGATGTATATAACCTGTCATCTACTTTAGCTTGGAGGGCAACTTCATTGGTCTGTGTATCTTCGCAAGAAATAAGCGACATAATAGCTAAAAGAACAAATAGAAACTTTTTCATCGGTTAAGGGGTATTTAGGGATTTTGACAAATGTAAAATAAAAACTTTAATTGGTTGAATTTCAAAAAGAAAATATACTATCTTTGCCGTCCTTAATTATAACCGGGGTCGGGAACCCCAAAAATTAATTTAAACATGCCTGTAAAAATCAGACTACAAAGACACGGAAAGAAAGGTAAGCCTTATTTCTGGATTATCGCGGCAGACAGCCGTTCAAAAAGAGATGGTAAATTCCTTGAAAAAATAGGACATTACAATCCGACAACAAACCCTGCACAGATTGAACTTGATGTGGACAGCGCTGTAAAATGGCTTCAAAATGGAGCACAACCTACAGATACTGCCCGTGCTATTCTTTCTTACAAAGGAGCTTTAATGAAAAACCACCTTGCTGGTGGTGTTCGTAAGGGCGCTTTGACCGAAGAGCAAGCTGAAGCAAAATTCAACGAGTGGTTGGAATCCAAAAAAGGATCAATCGACCATAAGAAAGCGAGTCTTTCTGAGGCCAAGGAAAAAGCTAAAGCTGAAAAACTTGCTGCCGAAAAAGCCGTAAGCGAGAAGCGCGCTGCTGATGCCGCTGCCGCTGCTGCACCTGCAGAAGAGGAAGCAACTGAAGAAGTAGAAGCAACTGCTGAAACTGCGACTGAAGAAGCTCCAGCTACTGAGGCTCAAACTGAAGAAGCAAAGGAAGAAACTCCTGCTGCTGAAGAAGCCAAAGAAGACGAAAAAGAAGCATAAATTTTAAAACGATGCAAAAGGAGAATTGCTTCTACTTGGGCAAAATCGTTAGAAAATACAGCTTTAAGGGGGAACTGCTCATAAAACTTGATACAGACGAACCCGAACTTTTTACTGAAATGGAATCGGTTTTTGTGGAACAACGCAAAAACCTGATTCCATTTTTTATTGAAGAAAGTTCACTGCACAAAAGCGAATTGCTTCGCGTACGCTTTGAAGAGGTAAAAAACGAAGCAGAAGCAGATGCTTTGATTGGCGCACATCTTTATCTGCCCTTGGAATTTTTACCAAAACTTACAGGAAACAAATTTTACTTTCACGAAATCATTGGTTTTACCGCCGAAGATGAATCCTTTGGAATAATTGGGAAAATTACTGGTGTAAACGATACTACTTCACAAGCACTTTTTGAAATTGACCGCAGCGGAAAACAAATATTGATTCCGATGATTGACCATTTCATTAAAAAAGTGGATCGGGAAACCAAGACCATACTTTTGGACGTGCCCGAGGGGTTGATTGAAATGTACCTTTAATAGGAAATTCCAAATGTCAAGCACCAAATTCCAGATAAATTCCTAAAAGTAAATCCCAAATTCCAAAATCTTCAATCAGCAATCGTTAATCGAAAATCTAAAATCCATTGAAGCCTTTTAAATTCAAGCAATTTACTATTGAGCAAGACCGCTGCGCGATGAAGATTGGCACTGATGGGGTTTTGCTCGGGGCTTGGGTTTCTTTAAAAAACAATCCGTTTTCAATTTTGGATATTGGCGCGGGCACAGGAATTATCGCTTTGCAATTAGCGCAACGCTCCCACGCCGAAATGATTGACGCTCTTGAAATTGATGAAAACGCCTATGAACAGTGCGTTGACAATTTTGAAAACTCACCTTGGGGCGACCGTTTGTTTTGCTATCACGCTTCTTTGGAAGAATTTGTGGAAGAAATTGAAGATAAGTACGACCTCATCATTTCAAACCCGCCATTTTATTCTCCCCCTCTGCCTTCAGCATCTCCCCCGAAAGGGGAGAAAATAATTTCTACTTCTCGAGAATTGGCTCGTTTTAACGATGCGCTTCCTTTTGATGAATTGATTGAAAGCGCTTCGCAACTACTTTCTGATGAAGGGATTTTTGCGGTCATCATTCCGCGGAAAGAAGAAGAAAATTTTATCAAAATGGTTTCGGAAGTAAATCTGTTTCCGAATAGGATTTGCAGGGTTCGCGGCACTGAAACTTCCGAAGAAAAAAGAAGCATGCTTGAATTTTCTTTTGAAAAGATTTCGCCAAAAATAGAAAACCTTACCATTGAAACTTCACGCCACATTTATACCGAACATTACAAAAATCTGGTGCAGGATTTTTACCTGAAAATGTAGGTCTTTAAGCTTGTGATTTCTACATTTGTATTCCTTTTAAACACTTATAGATGAAACCAGACCTATTCGAAGCTCCCGACTATTACAATCTTGACGAATTACTTTCAGAAGAACACAAATTGGTACGCCAAGCCGCCCGCGACTGGGTGAAGCGCGACGTATCGCCTATTATAGAGGAATATGCCCAAAAGGCTGAATTTCCAGAACAGATAATCAGCGGTCTTGCCGAGATTGGCGCCTTTGGCCCGTACATTCCCGAGGAATATGGCGGAGCGGGGCTGGACCAAATTGCCTACGGTTTGATTATGCAGGAAATCGAGCGCGGCGATAGCGGCGTTCGCAGTACAGCTTCTGTGCAATCTTCCTTGGTTATGTACCCCATTTGGAAATACGGCACCGAGGAACAACGCAAAAAATATTTGCCCAAACTTGCCTCGGGCGAATGGATGGGCTGCTTCGGGTTAACAGAGCCGGACCACGGAAGCAATCCGGGCGGAATGACCACAAATTTTAAAGACAAGGGCGACCACTATCTTTTAAACGGCGCCAAAATGTGGATCAGCAATGCTCCCTTCGCACAGGTTGCCATAGTGTGGGCAAAAAACGAGGAAGGAAGAATCCACGGTTTAATTGTAGAACGTGGCATGGAAGGTTTTTCCACCCCTGAAACACATAATAAATGGTCGCTTCGTGCTTCGGCAACGGGTGAACTTATTTTTGACAATGTAAAAGTTCCAAAGGAAAATTTGCTTCCGAATAAATCAGGCTTGGGGGCGCCACTTGGCTGCCTTGATTCCGCACGATACGGAATCGCTTGGGGCGCCATTGGCGCTGCGATGGATTGTTATGACACGGCGCTTCGTTATTCCAAAGAGCGAATACAATTTGGCAAGCCAATTGGCCAGTTCCAACTTCAGCAGAAAAAATTGGCGGAAATGATTACCGAGATTACCAAGGCCCAACTTTTAGCTTGGCGTTTGGGCGTTTTGCGAAATGATGGCAAGGCAACTTCCGCACAAATTTCAATGGCAAAGAGAAATAATGTTGATATGGCAATTAACATAGCCAGAGAAGCAAGACAGATTTTGGGCGGAATGGGCATTACCGGTGAGTACAGTATTATGCGCCACTCCATGAACCTTGAAAGCGTTATTACGTATGAAGGAACGCACGATATCCATTTATTAATTACTGGGCTTGATATTACTGGTTTAAATGCGTTTCAATAAATGAGAAACTTTATTTTTTTTATTATATCTCTGTTTTTGCCGCTTTTAGGCTTTTCGCAGGCAAAAGAGAATGAACAAGTAAGCTTAGACGCTTTACTGAACGATACCCAATTCAGTAGTGACAATACACAGATGTTTGAATTTATTTGGTGGTTGCCCAGAAAATTTTGGGAAGTTTCTTATGCACAGGACCCCACTTCTTCTAAAGAAGATTTTATGGAATTAAATGAAATTTTTGAAGATTACGAACTTTTTGGGGTTGTTAAGGGAGAGATTGGTCATTTTGGGGGAATAACCTATTACCCTGAAGAAGCAATTTTAAAGGAACTAGTAATTAATTATAAAGGGGAAAATTTAATAATTGTACCAAAAGAGGAGATATCAGCAGATTTTTCAAATTTCTTTATGATAATTCAGCCTATGCTTGGCAATATGCTTGGGCAGATGGGCAACAATATACATTTTGTTCTTTATAAAAGCATTCGAGGCAACGAAGTGTTACCAGTAGATCCCTTAGGCAGTGGCGTACTAACCATAAAACTAGGTGATTTTGAGCGCACGGTGAATCTTCCATTAAATAGTTTATTACTTGAGAAAAAATGTAATGAGGACGGTAAATTATATTCAGGTAAATATATTTTTTGCCCCATCCACGGTAAAAAGTTAGTTAATCAATAAAAAAATTGATTCTTTGAAAAGCTTCTCCACGTGGGAAGCTTTTTTTATTTCCCGTTACTGTCGTACTGTTTCAAATTGTATCTTTAAAAAAACAATTGATAAATGTCTTCTAGAAACCGAATGTCCCGAGCTTACAGAACTGCCCGTCGCATAAAGTTTAATGACGACTCAAAGTTTATAGTTTTCAGCGACTGCCATCGGGGCGACAATAGCTTTGCGGACGACTTTGCCAATAACCGAAACATCTATTTTCACGCCCTACAGAATTATTACAAACAAGGCTTCACTTATTGTGAAGTTGGCGATGGAGATGAACTTTGGGAAAACCTATTTTTTAAGGATATTTTTGAAGCCCATCAAAATGTGTACGAGTTGATGAAGCTATTTTATGCAGAAAATAGATTGTACCGAGTGGTTGGAAATCACGACATGGTTTATATGAACCAAAAATTTGTTGAAAAAACACTTTATACCTATTTCGATAAAATCACAGGCAAGGACGCACCTCTCTTTCCGGGTATTCAGTTTACGGAAGGGTTAATTTTACAACACGAAACAACCGGACAGGAAGTTTTTATGATGCATGGCCACCAAGCCGATTGGATGAATTATGTGGGTTGGAAATTCAACCGGTTTATGGTTCGGGCGCTGTGGCGACAACTTCAGATTTTCGGCATTGGCGATCCCACGAGTCCCGCAAAAAATTACAAGGAGCTCATAAAAGTTGAAAGACGAACCAAGCGGTGGATAGTTGAAAATAAAAACATTTTTACCATTATTGGCCATACACATCGCCCACGTTTTCCAGAGCCTGGCGACATAGCTCTTTTTAATGATGGTAGTTGCGTACACCCCCGAAGTATAACTGGACTGGAAATAGAAAACGGGGAGATTTCCTTGGTAAAATGGCAAATCTCCACCACGGAAGACGGCACATTAAAGGTACAACACGTATTGCTGGAAGGACCGCAAAAATTGATCGACTACAAAACTGAATAAAAAATCTTACAGAATGAAATCCATAACACTCCTAATTCTGCTCGCTTCTTTTTCATTATTTTCCTGTGCTATTTCAAAAAAGAATACTTCTGCGGAAAAAACAACTTATAAATATTTAGCACTTGGCGATAGTTATACCATTGGTGAGAGTGTTTGCAGTGACTGCAACTACCCAAAGCAAGTAACGGATAGTTTAAACGATGTTTTAAAAGAAAAAACTTCCGTAAAAATAATTGCTAAAACAGGCTGGACAACAACTGATTTGTTGGGTGCGATTGCTGCTGAAAACCCTCCGAAAGATTATGATTTGGTAACGCTACTTATTGGCGTGAATAACCAATACCAAGGAAAACCGTTTTCGCTTTACGAAGAGGAATTCCCGAAATTACTGGATATGGCCATCGCTTTTGCAAAAGGAAATAAGCAGAATGTGATTGTACTTTCCATTCCCGATTATGCTTTTACGCCTTTCGGACAGAAATCTGGGAAAAGTGAAAAGATTACTTCGGAATTAAAAAAATACAACGCTTTCGCGGAAAAGATTGCGGAAGAAAAAGGAGTGCTTTTTAAAAACATTACCCCAATAACGCAGCAAGGATTGGAAAACCCAAAATTGGTTGCTTCGGATGGGTTGCATCCTTCGGAAGTTGCCTATAAAAAGTTTGTGGAAATGATGTTTGGCAGCGTTTTGAAAATACTTCGTTAAACTTCAGGTGCGAGTTCCACCTCCAACCCTTCAAGCTCTTCCTTTATAAAAATCTGGCAGCCCAAGCGGCTGTTTTCTTGCACATTAAAAGCTTCGGAGAGCATTAAATCTTCATCGTAACTCATTTCGGGAAGTTCGTGATCGCTCAACACATAACATTGGCATGACGCGCACATTGCCATTCCACCACAGATGCCGATAGTTCCTTCAGGAGCAAGTTCATAAGAGCGAACTATTTCCATTAAGTTCATATTCATATCTGTGGGAGCGTCAACCTCATGTTTTACCCCTTGGCGGTCTATGATCGTGATTTTTACGTCGGTCATCAATTAATCAATTGATTTAACAATAGCTTTTGGTGCTTCCTTTTTACTTCCGTCAAAACCTTCCACACCGCCAACGGTAGTATATTTCATAACATAACGTTTATCAGGGAAAATACGCTGATAGGCACTTTGACACATTAAGGTTGCCTCGTGGAAGCCGCAAAGTATAAGTTTCAGTTTTCCGGGATAGGTGTTTACATCTCCAATGGCGTAAATTCCAGGGATGTTTGTTTGATAGTCTAGAGTATTATCTACTTTAATTGCGTTTTTTTCAATCTCGAGCCCCCAATCTGCTATTGGGCCAAGTTTTGGGGACAATCCGAACAACGGAATAAAATGGTCGCACTCACGGTTGAAAACCTCAGCACCTTGCTTAATAACTACTTCTTCCAAACGATTATTTCCCACCAAACCAATAACTTCGGCAGGAGTTATGAGTTCAATTTTTCCAAGGTTTTTTAATTCCTGTACTTTTTCAACACTGTCCAATGCGCCCCGAAATTCATTTCTTCTGTGAATTAAAGTCACATTTTTTGCAACATCGGTTAGGAAAATGCTCCAATCCAAGGCTGAGTCTCCACCACCAGAAATAACTACATTTTTATTTCGATATAATTCAGGATCGCGGATGATGTATTCCACTCCTTTATCTTCAAAGTCTGAAAGATTGGTAATTGGTGGCTTTCGAGGCTCAAAACTTCCCAATCCACCTGCAATTGCAACAATTGGGGCATGATGCTTTGTGCCTTTATCTGTAGTAACTATGAAAGTACCATCCTCCAGTTTTTCAATTGTATCTGCACGTTCGCCAAGGGTAAAACCAGGCTGAAATGGTTCAATCTGCTTCATCAAATTTTTCACCAAATCGCCAGCCAAAACTTCTGGAAAACCGGGAATATCGTAGATAGGTTTTTTTGGATATATTTCAGTACACTGACCGCCAGCTTGCGGGAGCGCATCAATCAAATGACATTTAAGTTTAAGTAATCCTGCTTCAAAAACGGCGAAAAGACCCGTAGGTCCTGCACCGATGATGAGAATATCTGTTTTTATCATGAAAGACTATTTCTTAATTGAGTTCAAAAATAGTTTTGAAATTGGGTTAAAAAAATGACGGTTGTCATTGTGCAACACTAACAACCTTTTCAATTTGTGGAGCATATTTTTTTATGGTCATTTCCACACCGCTTTTTAACGTCATTTGGTTGACGGAACAGCCAACGCAAGCTCCTTGCAACTGTACGTTCACTATCTTATCTCCTTCTATAGAAACTAATGAAATATCGCCTCCATCGTTCTGTAAAAACGGGCGAATCTCGTTCAGTGCTTCTTCTACTTTTGTTGTTAGTTCTTGCGTTGTCATATTATTTTTTTACGGCGCTGCAACCTGCCATTGTTGTAATTTTTATTGCTTCGGTTGCTGGAAGATTTTCGTTTCTTCTTACGGTTTCTTCAACAACGTTTTTGGTGATAGCTTCAAATGCTTCCTCAATTGGGGTCGCGGTTTGCAGTGCCGCTGGTCTTCCTGCATCACCAGCTTCTCGGATGCTTTGCACCAAAGGAACTTCACCTAAAAATGGTACTTCCAAATCTTCAGCCAAATGCTTGGCGCCCTCTTTTCCAAATATATAATATTTATTTTCAGGAAGTTCAGCAGGGGTGAAATAAGACATGTTTTCAATAATACCCAAAACAGGGACGTCAATATTTTCTTGACGGAACATCGCCACTCCTTTTCGGGCATCGGCCAGAGCGACGGTTTGTGGCGTACTGACTACAACAGCACCCGTGATTGGCAATGACTGCATAATGCTCAAATGAATATCTCCAGTTCCGGGCGGAAGGTCTATTAACATAAAGTCCAACTCTCCCCAGGCGGCATCAAAAATAAGTTGGTTTAAGGCTTTGGCAGCCATTGGCCCACGCCAAATTACTGCTTGGTCTGGCTGAGTGAAAAAGCCAATGGAAAGTACTTTTATCCCGTAGTTTTCAACTGGTTTCATCTTGCTCTTTCCGCCAACGTTTACCGAAAGTGGTTTTTCCATTGCCACATCGAACATAATTGGGATAGACGGGCCATAAATATCGGCATCTAGAATCCCAACTTTGAAGCCCATCTTTGAAAGTGTAACCGCCAAATTTGCCGTTACCGTTGATTTGCCAACGCCTCCTTTACCCGAAGCCACGGCAACTATATTTTGAACTCCAGGGATTGGTTTTCCTTTTATTAAATTAGGGTTTTGAGGTTTTGCTGGTGCTTCAACCTTTATGTTCACTTGCACTTTGGCATTTGCGTCCACTTTATCGTGAATGGTCTTGATAATATCTGCCTCGGCGCGTTTTTTTATGTGAAGTGCCGGCGTGGATAGTTTTAGGTCCACGATAATTTCGTCTGCAAAGGTCACTACATTTTGCACGGCACCGCTCTCTACCATATTTTTTCCTTCGCCAGAAACTGTAATTGTTTCAAGGGCTTTAAGAATATCTTGCTTTGAAATGCTCATTTTTTATTTGTAATATTTAGATTCATTCTAAAGTGCAAATATACTAAAATAAGTTGGCAGTATTCAGTAGCAGAACGCAGTAAGTTTTATGGAAAACGATTTCTTATTATTTGTAAATTTTTTAAATATTAGGAAATAGTCAAAGCTCCTTATTAGGATCCCAAAAATGTCTTTCAAAATTTTGGATTTTATTGTCTACCACTTGTATTCCTTCACTTTCCAACAGTTGCTGCATCAAGTTTGTGCCTTGAAAGTGATGTTTACCCGTCAGCAATCCATTTCTATTTACAACACGATGTGCAGGAACGTCTTTTTTTACACTTCCGTTCATTGCCCAACCAACCATTCTGGCACTTCCGGCTGCCCCCAGATAGTTTGCGATTGCACCATAGGATGTTACCCTTCCGTAAGGGATTAATTTAGCCACTTGATAGACTTTTTCAAAAAAACCTTCATCAGCCATTTTTAAATCTGTCTTAAAATCTTGAAGAATGTGATTATGGATATAACAGCTGTAACTAGGCCTATAACATAATTCATATTTAATTTTAGCTTTCGCGAATCCTCTTTTGCTCTAAAAAACTGAACGTACAGGGCAAGACTTGCAAAAGTACCAACTCCCGACGCGATTACCGCTAACAAAAGTTGTGGTTGTGTAAAGGAAAAAGCCCCAAATGCCGAAAATGTAATGCTGAGATACATCCAATATGGTAATGGCAACAGATTTAGCATTGCAATAAATATACCTAGAAAGAAACGGTTTCTTTTGGAGTTTTCACCGTGGGTACGAATTTCGCGGCGAGTGTCCTTTGCAATAAATATAAAGTAGATTGTAAGACTTATAAAAATGCCTAAAGCTACTTTTTGTAGCATACTTACAATTTCGGGATGTTTGCCAATATATCTAGCAAAAAGAAGCGCTATATACGTTTGCAGCATTACCGTAATACATACACCCACTGAAAAAAGAAGTCCTCTCTTCCTACCTTCCCTCATACTTATTTTGGCTGCATACATATTGATTAAGCCTGGTGGAAGCACGCCTATAAATGACCCAAAAAAACCAATAAGCAAGTTGTAAAATATTGTCATTTAGGGCGGTTGTTTTTGTGAATATACTGAATTTATAACTAACGGAACTTAAACCGAATGTAAGTAATCTTTTTGCCTATTTCCAGATATTGCTGTTCATAAAAAGTTTGAATGTTTGTTACAGCTTCTGGGGCTCCTTGGCTTCCATACACATCGTGATGGGCGTATTCAATTTCTTCTTCTAAACCATGAAGTAGCCCAAGGGTGTAGCCGTGCATAAATTCACTATCGGTTTTTAGGTGGACTACGCCACTGGGCTTCAATATTTTTTTATATTTCCGAAGAAAATCTTGATTGGTCATTCGGTGTTTGGTGCGCTTGTATTTAATCTGTGGGTCTGGAAAAGTAATCCAGATTTCGTCTACTTCGTTTTCATCGAAAATATGATCTACCAATTCAATCTGTGTTCGTAAAAAACCAACGTTGTGCAGGCTGTTTTCCAATGCAGTTTTTGCACCTTTCCAAAAACGGGCGCCTTTTATATCTATACCCAAGAAGTTTACGTCGGGATATGCCTTGGCAAGATTTACTGAATATTCGCCCTTTCCGCACCCCAATTCCAAAACCAATGGATTTTCGTTTTTGAAAAATTCCTTTCGCCAATTTCCCTTCAGTTTTAAGCTATTGCCCAATACTTCCTCGCGTGAGGGTTGCACAACGTTTGAAAAAGTTTCATTGTCCCTAAAGCGTTTCAATTTATTTTTACTTCCCAAAATTTTAAATTTTTGGTAAAATTAAGGAAATATACTGCCGCAGCAATTATTGCTACCTTTGTTTTTATGCCGAAAAAGAAGACAATATTGGTTGCTCCTTTGCATTGGGGTTTGGGCCACGCTACCCGTTGCATACCCATAATACGGGCTTTGCTGGAGCATAATTTTAGTGTTATATTGGCTTCAGACGGGGCTGCGTTGTTATTGTTGCAAAAAGAATTCCCCCATTTGAAAGCTGTGGTGCTCCCTTCTTACAATATTACATATCCCAAAAAGGGGAGCTTTTTTAAATGGAAAATTCTTTTAAAATTTCCGCAGATAAAAAAGACTATGGCTGCAGAAAGTAGATTGGTCAATCAACTTGTAAAGGATGGTAAGATTCAAGGCATTATTAGCGATAACCGATTTGGGGTCAGAAATAGTGATATTCCCTCGGTTTTTATAACACATCAATTGAATGTTTTAACCGGAAGCACTTCTTTTTTCACTAGCAAAATGCATCAAAAAATTATAAAAAAGTTTGATGCTTGCTGGGTACCGGACGTGGATGATGTGGTTATGAACCTCAGCGGAAAATTAGGCCACCTTAAAAAAGAACCGTTCCCCATTCAGTACATTGGGGTTTTAAGCCGCATGGAGAAAAAAGAACTCCCCAAAACAATTGATATCCTGCTCTTGCTTTCTGGTCCTGAACCACAGCGCACCTTGTTTGAGGAAAAATTGAAAACTATTTTTAAAGGAAGTGAAAAGAAAATTTTATTAGTTCGTGGTTTGGTTGAAAAAACTCAGGAATGGGGTAGTTTTGAAAACATTGAAATGGTAAATTTTATGAAACGTAAAGAATTGGAAGAGACCATTAATAAAAGTGAAATAGTTGTTTCCCGCTCTGGATATACAACAATTATGGATTTGGCAATACTCGAAAAAAAGGCATTTCTTGTGCCAACGCCAGGCCAATACGAACAAGAATATCTGGCAAAACGGCTTAAAAGCTTAGGAATAGTCCCTTCCTGTAAACAGGAAAAGTTTAAACTAAAAAAATTAAATAAGGTTACAGTCTATAAAGGCCTGAAAACTTTATCGCAACAACCGGTAAATTACTCTGAATTATTTTCCCTTTTCGAGGGTAAATGAAAACTCGGAGCCAATGCCCAATTGGCTTTCTACATATATCTTTTCGGTGTGGGCTTCCACAATGTGCTTCACGATTGAAAGACCGAGTCCGCTCCCGCCTTCTTTTCGCGAACCACTTTTATCTACGCGGTAAAAACGTTCAAAAATGCGAGGTAGATTTTCTTTGGAAATACCTTCGCCGTTATCTGTTACGCGTATTAAAAATTTATTTTTTGCAAGGCTTTCAACACTTACTTCTGTAGTTCCATCCTGTTTTCCATATTTCAGAGAATTTACGATAAGGTTGGTTAGCACCTGTTCTATCCGTTCTTTGTCGGCATTTACAATTATTTCGTCAAAATATTCTTTATCAAAAACGAGTGAAATGTTCTTCTTTGCCGCTTTCATCTCAAGCAGGTCAAAAACATTTTGCACCATAGTGAGAATATTGAAATTTTCTTTATTCAGAATAAGGCCACCTACTTCCAATTTGGTTATCATATCCAAATCCTTGATAATATAAATGAGTCTTTCCACCCCTTTATTAGCGCGCTGCAGATATTTTTTACGTACTTTTTTGTCTTTCATTGCGCCGTCCAAGAGGGTAAGTATATATCCTTGAACGGTGAAGAGGGGGGTTTTGAGTTCGTGCGATATATTGCCCATAAATTCCTTTCGGTAGTTTTCGCGAATATTTAAGGTTTCTATCTCAAGTTTTTTGTCTTGCGCAAATCGTTCCACTTCCCGGGTAAGCACCTCCATATCTGTCGTGATAGATGGTTTGGGTAAACTTTCTTCATCTAGCAGTCTAACGTCTTCGTAAATCTTCTTTATTCTGGAATAAATAAATTTTTCTACTCGATATTGAAGTATGAAAAACGAAAGTATAAAGGAAAAAAGAAAAAAAAGTAGCAACCAAAAGAATACAATTTCTAAAACTGCGTATAAAAAAATTGTCATTGCCAGGGTAGAGAAAACGGCAATTAACAAGGATGTAGAGGCTGCAAAA
The DNA here is from genome assembly GCF_059693805.1 of Aequorivita sp. CRS11. Classification (NCBI taxonomy): domain Bacteria; kingdom Pseudomonadati; phylum Bacteroidota; class Flavobacteriia; order Flavobacteriales; family Flavobacteriaceae; genus Aequorivita; species Aequorivita sp. CRS11. The sequence continues at coordinate 115,821 of NZ_JCATIG010000005.1, read as the reverse complement.
TTATATTTTTTGGAAAATTTCATCTGCTTTAATACTTTTTTAAGGTCAGATGGAACATCTTACTTGTACCTGTAAATAAATTATTGACACGTTAAGCTTTGTTGTTTCATTTCCGCTAAACTACAAACTTATAACCAACTCCTTTTACTGTTTTAAATTTATCGTCGCCTATTTTTTCACGAAGTTTTCTAATGTGGACATCAATGGTACGCCCACCAACGATTACTTCATTGCCCCAGATTGAATCAAGAATATCTTCTCGCTTAAATACTTTTCCGGGTTTGGATGCTAAGAGTGCCAATAATTCAAATTCTTTTCTTGGCAGGACCATTTCCTTTTTGCCCAATATAATTTTGTATTCCTCCCGGTTTATAGTCAGGTTTCCGAGCTTTATTTTTTCATCCTCCTCTTCTTCCTTGAATCTTCGCAGCAGTGCCTTTACTTTGCTTACCAATACTTTTGGCTTAATGGGTTTTGTGATGTAATCATCTGCGCCAGCCTCAAACCCTGCCATTTGTGAGTAGTCTTCGCCCCTAGCAGTTAAAAATGTAATCACTGTTTCGGATAGTTCGGGGATGTTTCTTATTTTTTCACACGCTTCAATACCATCCATTTTGGGCATCATTACATCCATGATAATCAATTGTGGCCTTACATTTTTTGCTTGTTCTATTGCTTCCAGCCCATTTTCGGCAGTTTCGACTGTATAGCCTTCGGAAGTAAGATTGTATCTAATTATTTCAAGAATATCCGGTTCATCATCAACCAACAAAATTGTAATATCCTTTTTTTTCATCTGTACAAACTATTTATCAAATTGGAATACCTGCTGTTTTTATCTTTAAATGTGCTTCACTGATTGGCAGTATTTCTTTTTTTTAACGTTTCAAAGATACCATTATTTAACCTGAGCTCAAGTTTAGCACGCTTATTGTTAACCATTATATAACGTTACGGTAACATTACGGGTTATGCGATTATAATTCTGAGGTTATCATTTCGTTAAAATAAGAATTTCATTTAAAATCAATCTTTTAAACCTAAAACATTTATTTATCTTTGCACAATAATTTTAAAAAAACTCTGATGAAAAAAATTACATTACTTGCGGCTCTTTTTGTAGGTGCCGTTTCTTTTGCCCAAGTTGCGGGAACCAGTTTTGAAGAGCCAGCACTTTTTCCTGGCCAATATACAGATACCGGAGACCCAAACACAGCACATGATTTAATAAATAATACAGATGAACCATTAGTAGATTACACAAGTACAGGTGGCGAATTAGGCTATAATGCTACTTACACTCCCTATGATACACCGGATGTTGGGCTTACCGATGGCGATTTTGTGGGTGTTACAGATTTTGCTCCTACTGGATCAGATCCTTATACCGATGGAGATCAAGGCTATCAAATAAGTGATGTTGATGGTAACTATACCTTAACTTTTGATGCTGTTGACCTTACAGGAGTAGCAACTCCAGCTATCAGCTTGGATTATTTCATTTCTGAAACCGGATATGAAGGGGACGGAACTTCAAACGAATCTGGTTCTGACAGATTACGCATTTATGTGAGGGATTTAACCAACAGCACCGAGATTGACATCCTGAATACCGAAGGAAACGACATAAACGATCTTGGCATTGAAGGTTCTTGGATTACGGGAAATGCAGTTTTAACCTCAAACACAAACGTGCAGTTGGTTATAGAAGCTAGAACAAATGCAAGTGCAGAAGCTTTCTTTTTTGACAACATCATTTTTTCTGGTACTCTAGGGACAAACGCACAATCTGAGTCTCAATTTGCAGTTTATCCAAACCCTACAAGCAAAGGCTATGTGAACATTACTTCAAAAGTTGCCGGCGCTAAGAGTGTATCTATCTTTGACGTACTAGGAAAGCAGGTTGTTAAAACTACACTTATTGGTGATAGATTGGACATTTCAAAATTGAACAGTGGTGTTTACATTGTGAAAATAGAGCAAGGAAAAACTTCAACTACCAAAAAATTGGTTGTTAAGTAATCCATTTTAAAAATATTTTTTAGAGCTCCTGTTTCGGCAGGAGCTTTTTTATTTACCTATTTTTGAAAAGATTTTGTATGATTGAAAAACCTATGCTTGAAAAGGAAATTTTTAAAATTAAAACCGCAGCGGAATTTCAACCACTTGCTATTGAAGTGTTCCGTTTTCAGTATGAAAATGTGCAGGTTTATCGTAATTTCTGTGATCTTTTCAATATTAGGTCTTCCGAGGTAAAAACGATTGAAGATATTCCTTTTCTCCCTATTCAATTTTTTAAAAGCCATAAAATAATTGCTGAAAAAAAATCAGAAGAAACAATTTTTACCAGCAGCGGCACCACGGGCAGCATAACCAGTAAACATCACATTGCCGATTTAAAAATATACGAAACAGGTTTCCTGAAGGCTTTTGAAATGCAATATGGCAATCCTTCAAGTTTTGCGATTTTAGCCTTGCTTCCGTCTTATTTGGAACGCGAAGGTTCTTCCTTAATTTATATGGTTGAAAAGCTTATTGAACAAAGCAACAATCCCCACAGCGGTTTCTATTTATACGAGATGGATGCACTTATTGAAAAGTTGGACGCTTTGGAAAAAAACGGACAAAAAACATTACTTATTGGAGTTTCCTATGCGCTTCTCGATTTAATTGAAAAAAGGAAATTTCAGCTTAAAAATACAATTGTAATGGAAACCGGCGGAATGAAAGGCCGCCGAAAGGAAATGATAAAGGAGGAACTCCACGAGATTTTAAAAAAAGGTTTTGGTGTAGAAAAAATCCACAGTGAATATGGCATGACTGAACTGCTCTCGCAAGCCTACTCCATAGGCAATGGAATCTTCAATTGTCCACCGTGGATGAAAGTTATAACGCGCGATACGGAAGATGCGCTAAGCTACATTTATGGAAAAACTGGCGGAATTAACGTAATTGATTTGGCCAACATTTATTCATGTGCCTTTATCGCTACACAAGATTTGGGAAAGACTTTTCCCGACGGATCTTTTGAAATTGTAGGGCGTTTTGACAGTAGCGACATCCGCGGCTGCAACTTGATGGTTTTTTAAAAAAACTTTAACACAAACTGTTGAAATTCAACGTAAGTTGTTTGATAAATGCTCGACCAAACCATTGTGAAAAACTGATGATTTTTCATAATTTGGTTGGTTAGTTAATTGAGAAATCCCCGTGCAATCTTTGCCGGGGATTTTTTTATTATCGTGCTTTAAAGTTAAACCACCTTAATAATAAAGTAGTTTTTCTTACCTCTTTGCAAAAGGACAAATTGGCCATTTATTAAATCATTTTCAGAAATAGTATAACCATCGGAAACCTTTTCTTTGTTTACTGAAATTGAATTTTCCTTCAATGCTCGTCGTGCTTCACCATTCGATTTTAAAAAGCCTGTTTTTTCTGCCAAAGCTGCAATAATATCAACCCCTGATTTTACTTCTTCTTCTGAAATCTCGGCCTGTGGCACACCGTCAAAAACATCGAGAAAAGTTTTTTCGTCAAGTGTTTTCAAATCTTCGGAAGTTGAATTCCCAAATAATATTTCCGAAGCCTTTACGACCTTTTCAAACTCATCGGCACTGTGCACCGTTGTGGTGACCTCCTTCGCCAAGCGTTTTTGGAGCAAACGCGTGTGGGGCGCTTCCTTTTGTTCAGCAATTAGAGTTTCAATGGTTTCTTTATCTAAAAAAGTAAAAATCTTAATATACTTTTCGGCATCATCATCGCTGGTGTTCAGCCAGTATTGGTAAAATTTATAAGGTGACGTTCTGTTGGCGTCCAGCCAAATATTTCCACCTTCACTTTTTCCAAATTTGCTGCCGTCACTTTTTGTAATCAGCGGGCAGGTTAACGCATACCCTTTTCCACCAGCAATTCTTCGTATTAACTCCGTTCCGGTTGTAATATTTCCCCACTGGTCGCTACCGCCCATTTGCAGGGTACAATTTTGATTTCTGTAAAGGTGAAGAAAATCGTAGCCCTGTATTAATTGATAGGTAAATTCGGTAAACGAAAGTCCGTCAGCACTCTCGCCGCTCAATCTCGTTTTTACGGAATCCTTGGCCATCATATAATTTACGGTAATGTGCTTGCCCACATTTCTGATAAAATCAAGAAACGAAAACTCCTTCATCCAATCGTAATTATTCACCATTACTGCTTGGTTTTCGGCACCCGAAGAAAAATCCAGAAATTGGGAAAGCTGATTTTTCACACACTCTTGGTTGTGGCGTAAGGCAGCTTCATCCAGCAGATTTCTTTCGGCGCTTTTCCCCGAAGGATCACCAATCATTCCCGTGGCACCGCCTACCAATGCCACTGGTTTGTGACCACAGCGTTGATAGAAAGACAAAAGCATAATGGGCACCAAGTTGCCAATGTGCAGCGAATCTGCCGTAGGGTCAAATCCTACATATGCAGATCGCATGGTTTCCATAAGGTGTGCTTCGGTTTCGGGCATTACATCGTGTACCATGCCACGCCATTGTAGTTCTTCAACGAAATTTTTCAGCTTCATTTCTATAAATTTTGTGCAAAGATAGGGTTCTCAATGAATAATTCAGAATGGAAGTGCTGAATATGGTCTGCTAAAATTTCTTCAGTAAAAAACAGTATTTTCGCTTTATGATATTAGTTACCGGTGGCACAGGCTTAGTAGGTTCACATCTGTTGTATTTTCTGTTGAAGGAAAACGCGAACGTACGCGCCATTCACAGAAAGAACAGTAACATAAAGGCTGTAAAAAAGGTTTTTGCGCTTTATACTGCGGAAGTGGATTCACTATTCAATAAAATTGAATGGGTTGAAGCGAACATTACGGATATTCCTGCGTTGACGCTCGCTTTTGAAAATATTATAAAAGTGTACCATTGCGCAGCTTTCATAAGTTTTGATCCCTCAAAATACAAAGTGCTCAAAAAAGCCAATGTGGAGGGCACAGCAAATATTGTAAATCTCTGTTTGGCCAGTAACATTGAAAAACTTTGCTATGTAAGTTCTGTTGCCACTTTGGGAAGCAATTTAAAAGATCAATTAATTTCCGAAGAAACGCCCTGGAATCCTGACGCTAAAAATAGCGTGTACGGCATAACTAAGTATGGTGCCGAAATGGAAATATGGCGTGGCACCCAAGAAGGCTTGGATGCTGTAATTGTAAATCCCGGGTTGATTTTGGGAACATCACCAGATGGAGGCGGAAGCAGTATTATAATTTCTTTGGGCGCAAGTGGCATTCCATTTTACCCCTCGGGAGCAATGGGCATAGTAGACGTACAAGATGTTGTGAAGACAATGATACTTTTAATGAATTCTGAAGTGAAAAATGAGCAATTTATTTTAGTGGGTGAAAACCTAACCTACAAGGATTTGCTTACAAGGCTAGCGCCAATGTTTGATAAAAAACCGCCCACAAAAAAGCTTCCAAAGAACATAATGTTTTTTTTAAGTGGAATGGATTGGCTCTCGAATAAGCTATTCAATACAAAAAGAAGGATTGTAAAAGCTACGGTCCGGTCTATGTTTACAATTTCGCTGTATGATATGTTTAAAATTAAAAACACGCTTGGTTTTCAATTTACCCCTACGGAAGAAACGTTAAAAAGGGTTGTCGCGGAAAAGAAAAAAACATCAAATTAAACTGTCCCTTACAGGTTCGGCACTTACATTTTCTTCAAATTTTCGTTTTCCTATACTGTCTTTTCTATTTTTATCGGCTTCGCGAATACTGTCCATTTTCTTTTGCATAGTTACAAGTCTAGCCTCAACTTTTTGAAAAATTTCCATATAGGTATTCACATCGGCTGCATAGTAGGCATTACTATTTGCGAATTGAAGACTGTCCACCCTAAAATTTTTGTAAATTAAGGAATCTATTTTTATTCCCTTATCCACAATAGCTTGATTGTTTACGCTTCGTGCTGCATTTGCCAAATAAGCCTCAGTAAGCAAATCGACCATTTTTTCTTTTGAAATAAGGTCTTTTGGCTTTTCAGGCTGTGCTACATTTTGACAGCCAGTAAAGCTTAAAACCAATAGGGAAAGAAGCAGTAGTTGTTTCATTATCTGTTAAAGGTAAGTCTTTCCGGATTGCTTTTGTTTGGGAACTTTGAATTTTCATAAACTACAACCCCGTTAACCAACGTATGTGTTACCCGCGATTTAAAGATTGTTCCTTCAAAAGGAGACCAACCGCACTTATAGAGTAGATTTTCCTTTTTAACAGTCCAAGGCGAGTTAAGATCAACCAAAACCAAGTCTGCTTTGTAGCCTTTTCGAATGTATCCACGTTCCTTTATTTGAAACAAAATCGCTGGGTTGTGCGCGGTTTTTTCTACGATTTTTTCCAATGAAATTTTCCCTTTGTGGTACATCTCCAAAAGAGCAACCAATGCATGCTGCACCAACGGCCCACCAGAAGGGGCATTTAGATATTTATTGTTTTTCTCTTCCAAGGTATGCGGTGCGTGGTCTGTAGCAATCACGTCTATTCGATCGTCCAGCAGTGCTTTAAGTAATCCATCTTTGTCCTTTTCTGTTTTTACGGCTGGGTTCCATTTTATTTTGGTACCTTTTGTTTTATAATCGGCATCCGTAAACCACAAATGGTGAATGCAAACTTCTGCCGTGATTTTCTTTTCAGCAAGGGGTTTTTTATTACTGAAAAGATGCGTTTCCTTTTCGGTTGAAAGGTGAAAAACATGAAGTCGAGCCCCTGTCTTCTCGGCCAGTTTTATGGCTTTTGAAGAAGAAATATAGCAAGCCTCCTCACTACGTATTTTTGGGTGAAGTTCTATTGGAATATCTTCTCCGTATTCGGCTTTATATTTTTCTAAATTCCCTTTGATGGTGCCCTCGTCTTCGCAATGTGCCGAAATAAGCAATTTGGTTTTGCTGAAGATTTCTTCCAGTGTTTTAGGATCATCCACCAGCATGTTTCCTGTGGAAGAGCCTAAAAATAATTTCAACCCGGCTACTTTCTGGGGATCTACTTTTAAAATTTCATCCAGATTATCATTTGTGCCGCCAAACATAAAGGAATAATTGGCCCAAGAAGTTTTGGATGCGATATCAAATTTTTCTTCCAATAATTCAATGGTTGTGGCTTGCGGAACGGTGTTCGGCATTTCAATAAAAGAGGTAATTCCGCCCGCAACTGCAGCTTTTGATTCAGTTTCAATGTTAGCTTTGTGCGTCAATCCGGGCTCGCGAAAATGCACTTGGTCATCTATCATTCCCGGCAGCAAATAGCTTCCGTCTGCATCAATCACTTTCGTATCGGCAGATTTTGCACTGATGGTTTCGGAAATTTCCGCAATGCGGCCATCCTGTACAAGTACGTCGCCTTTTACGATTTTTCCTTCGTTTACAATATTTGCGTTTTTAATTAAAACTGCTTTCATTTGGGTGTTATCTTCTTTTTAAATCTTACGAATGGAATAACTCGCCATTCATTTCTCATTTATGTTTAATGGAATGATGTTTTATTAAACCTTTTCTTATTAAACACACTTTTAAATTTCATTACTATCACTCCAAAAATAGCTTCGGAAATAATTCCCGAACTCATTTTTGATTCGCCCTTTGTGCGATCGGTAAATATTACGGGCACTTCCTCAATCTTGAATTTGCTTAAATACGCTTTAAATTTCATTTCAATCTGAAAAGCATAGCCCACAAAACGAATGTTGTCCAAGTTTATTTTCTGCAGCACTCTTCTTCGGTAACAAATAAATCCGGCTGTGGTATCATAAATGTCGATCCCCATTACAAACCTTACATATTTTGAGGCCAGCCAAGACATTAAAACCCTGCTCATGGGCCAGTTTACCACATTAACGCCCTTTACATAACGTGACCCTATTGCCACATCACTACCGCCTTTGTGGCAAGCGTTGAAAAGCCTGATAAGATCGTTGGGGTTGTGCGAAAAATCGGCATCCATTTCAAAAATGTAATCATACCCATTTTGCAAAGCCCACTTAAAGCCAGCAATATAAGCAGTTCCCAAACCGTTTTTTTCGGCTCTTTTCAGCAAAAAAAGTTTTTCGGGATAGGTTTTGAAATTTTCCTCAACCACTGTTGCGGTGCCATCGGGTGAATTGTCATCTACAACCAAAACGTGAAATTCACGTTGCAATGAAAAAACAGTACGCAGCAGTCGCTCTATATTTTCAATTTCATTGTAGGTTGGCACCACCACTACCGCCTTGGACATACTGCTATTTTAGCGCAAAAGTACCTTTTTTTTAATAAATAAATGTGAAGTAAATTCTAATTGAGCGCTAAAAAAGGAAAAATATTTTACAGTACCTTTACCAAAAAATTGAAGGTGGATTTCAGCGAAAGACTTATAAACTCAACCGATTGGGCTACCTATATGTTATTGGCATGCTTTGTACTTTTGGCGCTGGCAAAGTATTTCTATCCAAAAAGATTTTACGAATTTTCCCTGCTCCCCTTGACCAACCAGTATTTTTTTGTGCACGGCAAAAATGATGAATTGAACCATCCTTTTAACATGATGCTATTTGCGGTACAAATAGTATGTGTTTCCATTTTTGTTTATTTGTTTTTTAGGGTTTTCAATCCTACTGAAGTTCAACAAAATGAGTGGCTTTTTCTTCAAATTTGCACAGCGTACAGTGTGTTTGTTTTGATAAAATTTTCTATGGAAAAAATTGTGGCGAATATTTTTTCGATGGATGCGATCATCAACAATTATCTCTACCAAAAATTGAGTTATCGCAATTTTTTGGGCATTTTGTTTTTCGTCGGCAACCTTTTCTTTCTTTATATTTACCCTCCTACCTCTCTAGGGTTGCTTATTTTTGGTGGAAGTTTATTAACACTCAACGCTATTGCGCTGCTTTACAGCTATAAGAAAAACGGAAAATTGATATTAAGCAATTTCTTCTATTTTATTTTGTATCTTTGCGCACTTGAAATTTCACCTTATATTATCCTTTACAAAAGCTTTGTTTAAGGCGTAATATTTAAAAAAAAGCAGGACTATCTATGAAAGTGAAAACTATTTTGGTTTCCCAGCCCGAGCCTAAAATTGAGAATTCTCCATATTTTGATTTAATAGAAAAACAAAAGGTAAAAATAGATTTTCGGCCTTTCATACATGTTGAAGGTGTGTCAGGAAAAGATGTACGGGCCCAAAAAGTTGACCTTACTAATTACACGGCCATTATTCTTACCAGCCGTAATTCTGTAGACCATTATTTTAGAATTGCAGAAGAGCTGCGCTTTAAGGTGCCAGACAGTATGAAATATTTCTGCTTGAGCGAAGCGGTAGCCTATTATCTCCAAAAATATGTTGTGTACAGAAAGCGTAAGATTTATGTGGGAAAAAGAACCTTTTCTGAACTTGCACCACTTATTAAAAAATATAAAAACGAAAAATTTCTACTTCCATCCTCAGATAAATTGAAGCCGGAAGTCCCTGAAGTACTTAACGAATTGAAGGTTGATTGGAAAGAAGCTACTTTTTACAAAACCGTAATTAGTGATCTTTCAGATTTGCGCGATGTATATTATGATATTTTGGTTTTTTTCAGCCCCAGTGGAATACAGTCCCTGTTGGAAAATTTTCCCGATTTCGAACAGAACGAAACGCGCATTGCAGTATTTGGGAATACAACCGTAAAAGCCGCGACCGAAGTAGGTTTACGAGTTGACATACAGGCCCCAACCCCTGAAACTCCTTCTATGACGATGGCTTTGGAAAAGTACATCAAGGAAGTGAACAACAAGAAATAAGCTCGATTTAGTTGCAATTAAAAAAGGCTTGCCGCAATGGCAAGCCTTTTTTAATTAAAGATATTTTTATGCTATGCCGAAGCAGGAGCTCCGGAAAGAATTTCTTCATTAGCATAGGCTTCAAACTTGGTGAAATTCTCTTTAAATGAATTCGCCAATTCCTTCGCTTGAATGTCATAAGCCTTTTTGTTTTTCCAAGTTTCCTTCGGATTTAAAATTTCTGAAGGAACATTTGGGCACGATTTCGGCATCATAAGGTTAAAAATTGGATGTTTTTCAAACTCCACATCTTTCAACTTTCCTTCCAAAGCTGCAGCAATCATAGCTCTTGTGTATTTCAGCTTCATTCTACTACCTACTCCGTAAGGACCGCCGGTCCATCCAGTATTGATTAACCAAACATTAACCCCGGAATCTTTCATTTTCTTACTCAACATTTCAGCATATTCTGTTGGGTGAAGGGGCATAAATGGCGCTCCAAAACATGCAGAGAAGTTTGGGGTTGGCTCATTGATACCTTCCTCAGTTCCTGCAACCTTCGCAGTATAACCACTAATGAAATGATAGGCTGCCTGCCCTGGAGTTAATTTTGAAATAGGAGGCAAAACACCAAATGCATCTGCCGTTAAAAAGAATATATTCTTTGGATTGTGACCAATTGACGGAACCTGGATATTATTGATGTGATAGATAGGATAACTTACCCTAGTATTTTGAGTAATTGATGTATCGGCATAATCAACTTCGCCATTTTCGTTCATTACCACATTTTCTAAAATAGCCCCAGGCTTAATGGCATTGTAGATATCTGGCTCATTTTCTTCGGAAAGGTTAATCACCTTTGCGTAGCAACCACCTTCAAAATTGAAGATTTTGTTATCCTCAGTCCATCCGTGCTCGTCATCGCCAATTAATTTACGATTTGGATCTGCAGAAAGGGTAGTTTTACCGGTTCCGGAAAGACCGAAGAAAATCGCTGTCTCGCCATCTCCGCCAACGTTGGCAGAGCAGTGCATTGGCATTGTATTTTTATATACTGGAAGAATAAAGTTAAGGGCAGAGAATATACCTTTTTTAATTTCCCCAGTGTAACCAGTTCCGCCAATTAATGCAATTTTTCTGGTAAAGTTTAGAATCGCAAAGTTATGTTGTCTCGTTCCGTCAACTTCAGGATCAGCAGTAAAACCTGGTGCGTTTACAATAATCCATTCCGGATCAAAGGAAGCTAATTCTTCCTCGTTAGGACGAAGAAACATATTGTGGGCAAACATATTGGACCACGGCGTTTCGTTAATTACACGAATGTTCAGCTTGTATTTTTCATCGGCGCAAGCATAACTGTCGCGCACGTAAATTTCCTTTTCAGAAAGATAATTTACAACTTTATCATAAAGCCGGTCAAACATATCTGGAGGAAATGGAATATTTATGTTTCCCCACCACACCTTGTCGCGCGTAACATCATCTTTTACGATAAATCTGTCTTTTGGGGATCTTCCTGTAAATTCTCCAGTATTTACTGCCAAGGCGCCGCTCGCAGCTTCTTTTCCTTGATCTTTTTGCAATGTTTCGTTGTGAAGTTCTTCAGAAGAAAGTTGATATTTAACTTTTGCGTTTTTGATTCCGTATTTTTCAACTGAAATCGTTTTTGTAGCTTGGTTTTTACCGACCATACCTTTTTTAAATTTTGTAGAGTACAAAAGTAGCAAATCTTAGAGAGATTGAAGAAAATATGAAAGACATTTATTGCTTCTTTAACGTAACCATTTTAAATGCAAACCAAAACCAGCCAATTATAAATAACAATCCGCCAATTGGGGTTATAAAACCAATTTTTGCCGAATTGAAGGGCAATACCTCATTCAGTGCAAGTAAATAAATAGAGCCCGAAAAGAGCAGTATCCCTAAAATAAATAGCCAAAACACGGTTTTTTTAATTTTTTCCGGAATGGTTGGGGCCAACCCCAAAACCAGTATTGCAAGGCAATGATACATTTGGTAGCGGATGCCGGTCTCAAAAGTGTTTAAGGCCGCAACATCTACCATATTCTTTAAACCATGTGCGCCAAAGGCTCCCATTGCAATTGTAACTGCTGTAAGAAATGAAGCTGTCACAACTATTTTTTTATCAAAAACCGTCATTTTTAAAATTTGGAATTAGTAATTTCGTCCTTTACAAAACTTATCTCCAAAGTTAACAAAAAACTCCCCAATGAGAAACATATTAATTATCGGCGCAGGAAGATCTGCCACAAGTTTAATCCGCTATCTGCTGGACAAAAGTGATGCAGAAGACCTTTTTATTACCATTGGAGACATTTCTATTCAATCAGCGCAGAAGTTTACTTCCAATCACCCCAATGCCCGTGGAATTATGCTTGACGTTTTTAACGACGTACAAAGAAAACAAGCGGTGGAAAGTAGTGATTTGGTAATTTCCATGCTGCCCGCACGCTACCACATAGAAGTGGCGCGTGACTGCATTGAATTTGGAAAACATATGGTCACGGCCTCATACGTAAGCAACGAAATGCAGGCGCTTAATCACAAAGCCGAATCAAAAGGTTTGGTTTTTATGAATGAAATTGGTCTCGATCCCGGCGTGGACCATATGAGTGCCATGCAAGTAATTGATAGAATTCGTGCCAAAGGTGGAAAAATGCTTCTTTTTGAATCCTTTTGCGGCGGGTTGATTGCTCCGGAAAGTGATGACAACCTTTGGAATTACAAATTCACATGGAATCCCCGCAATGTAGTTTTGGCAGGGCAAGGAGGCGCTGCCGAATTTATACAGGAAGGTAAATATAAGTACATTCCATACCACAGATTGTTCCGAAGAACTGAGTTCATCAATATTGAAGAGTTCGGCAAATTTGAAGTGTATGCCAACCGAAATTCCCTGAAATATCAATCGGTTTACGGCATGGACAATATTCTCACTTTATATCGTGGAACCATTCGCCGTGTTGGTTTCAGCCGTGCGTGGAATATGTTTGTTCAATTGGGAATGACCGACGACAGTTACACCATTCCCGACTCTGAAAACATGAGCTATCGCGATTTCGTAAATCTATTTCTTCCCTATTCGCCTTCAGATTCGGTGGAATTAAAACTTCGCCATGCACTTAAAATAGAACAGGATGATTTAATGTGGGAAAAACTGGAAGAGCTTGATCTTTTCACCAAGGAAAAAAAGCTGGGTATTAAAGACGCAACGCCAGCAATGGGGCTTCAAAGAATATTGGAAGACAAGTGGACTTTGGCACCACACGATAAAGATATGATTGTGATGTACCATAAATTTGGGTACGAGCTTGAGGGCAAAAAATATCAAATAGACAGTCACATGACGCTTATTGGCGAAGACCAGACCCACACGGCAATGGCAAAAACTGTTGGGCTTCCCGTAGCCATTGCTGCGTTGAAAATTTTGAATGAAGAAATAACCACACCTGGCGTTCAGCTTCCCATTGCCAAAGAAGTTTACGAACCAATCCTAAAGGAACTGGAAGAAAACGGAATTGTTTTTCATGAAAAAGAAGTGAAATATTTGGGCTACAATCCTGATAATGTACATTGAGTAAAATGTTCAGTTTCTGTAGCAGTATTAGTAAAAAAACCCGCAAACTAGCGGGTTTTTTTATTCATAAATCGGCAATCTAATCCCGATAGCTATCGAGACGTTAATCTTTTTATCTTCTTCCCAAGAAAATTGAGATGAAATATAGCAAGGTTGCCAAAGAACCAAGTGCTGCAACCACGTAAGTTCTAGCCGCCCATTTCAATGCGTCCTTTGCGCCAGCGTGTTCCTGTGGCGTAACCATATTATTGGTTTCCAACCAAACAAGTGCCCGCTTGCTAGCATCAAATTCCACCGGAAGGGTGATGAAAGCAAAAGCTGTTGTAACTGCAAAAAGTAAAATTCCGACTCCAAAAATCCAAGTTCCAATAACCGAACCCGTTGCGAAAAGGATGATTCCAGCCATAATCACAAAATTGGAGAGTTTACTCGAAACACTTACCGCGGGAACGATAGTGGAACGCAATTTCAACCAACTGTATGCTGTGGCGTGTTGCACCGCGTGTCCACATTCGTGGGCCGCAACCGCTGCCGCAGCAGCATTTCGCTGCATATAAACTGGCTCGCTCAAATTCACCGTTTTCTTTGAAGGGTCGTAATGGTCCGTCAATTGACCCGGAACCGAAATAACCTGCACATCGGTAATTCCGTTGTCGGCGAGCATTTTTTCGGCAATTTCCTTTCCGCTCATTCCATTTTGAAGGTGGATTTTGCTGTATTCCTTAAACTTGCTTTTCAATTTGTGGCTAACGTACCAACTCACCAAAAAGATTATTCCTGCAATTATATAGTATCCAAACATTTTTTTAGTTTTTAAATTCTTACTTCAAATTTAATCAAAAAGCGTGCAAATTTTTAACCCACGATATTTACGATTTTTCCGGGCACGATTATTACCTTTTTTGGTGTGCGCCCCTCTAAATACTGGGCTGTCTTTTCATGTGCCATTACGGCAGATTCTATTTCTTCTTTTGAAATATCCAATGGCAATTCCAACGTAAAACGCATTTTTCCATTAAAGGAGATTGGGTATTCCTTAGTGCTTTCCACTAAATACTTCTCCTCAAATTTTGGGAAAGGCGCTGTGGAAATACTTTCCAAATGGCCCAATTTCTCCCAAAGCTCTTCCGCAATGTGCGGCGCATAGGGCGAAATAAGAATTGCCAACGGCTCCAAAACTTCGCGTGAATTGCATTTTTCTGCCGAAAGCTCGTTCACCGCAATCATAAAAGAGGAAACCGAAGTATTGAAACTAAAGTTCTCAATATCTTCCTGTACTTTTTTAATGGTTTTGTGAAGTGTTTTCAAACTGTCTTTTGAAGCGGCTTCTTCAGAAACATAAAAACTTTCGTTCTCGCCCGAATGATACAATTTCCAAAGTTTTTTAAGGAAACCGTGTACGCCCGTAATGCCGGCGGTGTTCCACGGTTTTGCTTGTTCCAGCGGGCCGAGGAACATTTCGTACATTCTTAAAGTATCTGCCCCATATTGGTTGCAAATATCGTCGGGATTTACCACGTTGTATTTGCTTTTGGACATTTTTTCTACTTCACGGGAAACTTTAAAATCCCCTCCCGGCCTCCCCGAAGGGGAGGAGTTTGGTTCGTAAATACTTCCGTCTTCCAAAATGAAAATAGCGTCTTTGTATTCCGGTCGCCAATTTTTGAATGCTTCGATGTCTAATTCATTATGGGTGTTCACAAATGAAACATCCACATGAATTTTTACATCAGTTTTTGTAATTAATAATTTGGGGTTAACTTTTAGTGCGATTTCTTTGATGATATCGATGTATTTTCCTGACACATAAATGCCTTCAGAAATAAAAATAATTGGACCAAAAGAGCTGGGATATAAATAAACAAACGCACTCTCCCCCAAAATCATCCCTTGGTTTATCAGTTTTTTAAAAGGTTCGTCTACGGGCACCAAACCGCGGTCGTGCATAAACTTTACCCAAAAACGGCTGTACAACAAATGGCCGGTGGCGTGTTCGCTGCCGCCAATATATAAATCCACGTTTTTCCAATAGTTCAATGCTTCATTTGAAGCAAAAACTTCGTCGCGCTTGCTATCACTTTCACTTTTCCCGGGTTCCATATATCTGAAAAAATACCAAGAACTGCCCGCCCAGCCGGGCATCGTGTTTAATTCCAGGGGATAGATGTCCTCCCCCTGCCCCTCCAAAGGAGGGGAGACAACCTCGCTATTTTTTTCGTCCCAATACCATTTTGCGGCGCGGCCCAAAGGTGGTTCGCCTTCTTCGGTTGGTAAATATTTTTCAACATCGGGAAGTCGCAATGGCAAGCATTCCGTGGGGATTATATGCGGCATTCCGTCTTTGTAATAAATCGGGAATGGTTCGCCCCAATAGCGCTGGCGGCTAAACACGGCATCGCGCAATCGGTAATTTATTTTGCCTTTCCCATTGCCTTTTTCTTCCAAGGCAGCGATAATTTTATCATTGGCTTCGGCATAGTTTAAGCCGTTGAGAAAATCACTGTTGGCAATAATCGTATTTTCCTTATCGGAATAAGCTTCCTCAGAAATATCCGCATCCTTAAATATATTCGGAATAGGCAGATTGAAATGTTTCGCAAAATCATAATCCCGCTGATCGCCACAGGGAACGCTCATTACCGCGCCCGTGCCGTAACCCGCCAAAACGTAATCGCCAATCCAAATTGGGATGGGTTCCTTTGTAAAGGGATGCTCCGCATACGCGCCCGTAAAAACGCCTGTAATGTGCTTTACATCTGCCATTCGTTCGCGCTCGCTGCGTTTTGCGGTGGCTTCCACATACTTTTCAACTGCTTCTTTCTGTTCGGCAGTGGTGATTTTTGAAACCAAATCGTGCTCCGGCGCCAAAACCATAAAACTTACTCCGAAGATGGTGTCGGGGCGGGTTGTGAAAACTTCAATTTCGAGGGATGAGGGATGAGGTATGTGGGATGAGGTTTCGCCAACTCCTAACTCATAACTCATAACACTAAACTTTACGCTCGCTCCTTTGCTTCTTCCAATCCAATTGGTCTGGGAATCCTTCAAAGGCTGCGGCCAGTCTATTTTATCAAGTCCGTCGAGCAAACGCTGGGCGTAGGCCGTGATGCGCATACTCCATTGTTTCATTTTTTTTCGCACAACCGGATAGCCGCCGCGTTCGGAAACGCCGTTTACTATTTCGTCATTTGCCAAAACGGTTCCCAGATGCGGGCACCAGTTTACTTCGGTTTCGGCTAAATATGTCAATCTATATTTTAGAAGAATTTCCTGCTTTTTCGTTTCAGAAAAATCCAGCCATTCCGAAGCGGTGAAATGCGCAATTCCCTCATCGCAGACTGCATTTACGTGTACATTTCCTTCCGAAGAAAAAATAGCGCGCAATTCCTCAATGGAACGGGCTTTGTCTGCATCTTTATCATACCAACTTTCAAAAAGCTGTATGAAAATCCACTGCGTCCATTTGTAATATTCAGGATTTGAAGTACGCACCTCGCGGCTCCAATCGAAGGAAAAACCTATTTTGTCAAGTTGTTCGCGGTAACGGGCAATATTTTCCTCAGTTGTTTTTGCAGGATGCTGGCCTGTTTGGATTGCGTATTGTTCCGCTGGAAGTCCGAAAGAATCGTAACCTTGTGGATGCAAAACATTAAAACCTTGGTGGCGTTTGTAGCGCGAATAAATATCACTCGCAATATACCCGAGCGGATGCCCCACGTGCAAGCCCGCGCCAGACGGATAGGGAAACATATCCAAAACATAGTATTTCGGTTTTTCGCTATCGTTCTCGGCCTTAAAGGTTTGATTTTCGGCCCAATGTTTTTGCCACTTTGCTTCTATCTCGTTGAAGTGATATTTGCCCATCTTCTTGTTTTTCTTTTGAAAATTATTTCCACTGGTGGAAAGAGCCGCAAATTTAAGGTTTATTGGAAGAAGTAAAACCCTATATTTTAAAAATTTGGATGCAGCAAATTTCCGGAATAAAGCACCCAAATCATCGAAAGAAATGCGGAAACGTTGATGGCGATCCCGAAGATTTTCATTTGCCTCAACGTATAAGGTTTGTCTTTGAAGAAAACGAAAATATCCAAAATAAGCCAAAGTGAAAAAGCAGCCAGAAAGCCCGACAGCACCCAATCATCAAACCAGAATTTGAGGATATAAACTTCAAAAAAAAGCAGAAAAAGCATTAGAAACTTAACTTTTTTTCTGCCAATCAAAACTGCTGTTGTTTTCTTTCCCACTAATCTATCTGGCTCGATATCCATAATTTCCCCAGCAATATGGGCTTGGAATGCAAAGAGTGAAAGATAGAGCAAGGTTTGCCACGGAAGCATTTCCAAATCATTCAAAAGTATGCTGAAAAGCGCCGTGAAAACATACCCAACTTGTATTAAAATCTCAAACGGCGGGCGCTCTTTTAAACGAAAAGGCTTGTAATTATATATGATGTTTATAACGATCATAAACAATAGAAGAATGAATAGCTCGCCGCCGCCAACATAAGCAAAGAAAGCCAAAAATGGTGTCATCACAAAAAAGATGTGCCGCGGCACCTTTGCCAATTGTTTTTTGCTAAAACGGGCACCAAAAAGGTAATTTCCCTTACGTGGGTTTAAGGAATCTGCTTTGCCATCGGTAAAATCGTTCAAGCCATATACCAAAAAATTAAGAGGAAAAGTGACAAAGAAGAGCCCAACCCAAAAAAGTGGCCTTTCCCAGAAGTTTGAAGATAGGTCAAAAGGAACCATATAAATCCAAATGGTTGGAAACCAAAGCCCGGGGCGGGAAATTTTTAATGATTTTAGTAGGGTGTTTTTGATAATACTTTAATTTAAGGCACCCCAAATTTAATCTTATTATAACAAATTGGAAACTTTCGGCGTTGTTTAACACAAGATGCAAAATTACTTGTATTTTTACGGCAAAATTCAACAAACCCTATGAGTTCTTCTTTTGAAAAATATCAAAAACGCAGATTGATTTCTTCCTATTTTTCAGTGGTCATCAGTATTTCGCTGGTGCTTTTTCTATTGGGATTATTGGGATTGTTGGTTTTGAATTCAAAAAAAGTTGCCGATTATTTTAAGGAACAAATTGCAATAACCGTATTTTTAAAGGATACGGCGAAGGAAGTTGAAATCACACAACTGAAGCAAAGTCTTGCCTTGGCAGAGTACACAAAATCTGCAACTTTCGTTTCAAAAGAAGAAGCCGCAAAAGATCACCAAGAAACCTTGGGTGAGAATTTCATAGAATATTTGGGGGACAACCCTCTGCAAAATAGCATTGACGTTTACATTTTGGCAGATTACGTGACGCCACAAAAAATGGAAGAAATAACCAACGAGCTGAAAAGCAAGGATTTTGTGGACGATGTAATTTATGACAAGCCCTTGATTGCACAGCTTACGGAAAATGTAAAACGCATCAGTTTTTGGGTTTTGATAATCAGCGGAATTTTCACTTTTATCGCCGTATTGCTTATAAATAGCAGCATTCGCTTGAGTATTTACGCAAAACGATTTACAATTAAAACAATGCAGATGGTGGGCGCTACAAAAAAATTTATTCGCAAACCTTTCGTTTGGAAAAGCGTTCGTTTAGGAATTGTGGGCGCCATTGTGGCGATGGTCGGTATGGGCATTGTACTTTATTACCTCAACCAAAGCTTCCCGCAATTACAACTATTGGGAGATCCCGTCCTGTTAAGCGTGCTGTTTATATTTATATTTTTAATGGGCGTTTTAATAACGTGGATCAGCACATTTATAGCTACGCAACGCTTTTTGAACCTGCGAACTGATGATTTATATTATTGATAGTTTCTTTACAAATCAGTGAAACCTGTAACTTTGAACTTGAAACCTGAAACTTTTTAAACAATGGGAGAGAAAAAACGAAAAGAAAATTACGAGCCGCAGTTTGTTTTTGATAAAAGAAATTACAAATTCATGCTTATTGGCATCGTCTTTATCGCCTTAGGTTTTATACTGATGACGGGCGGCGGCAGCGACGACCCGAATGTTTTCAATCCTGAAATTTACAATTGGAGAAGAATACGTTTGGCTCCCGCAATGGTGCTTTTGGGCTTTGCGATTGAAGTATATGCCATTTTATTAAAACCAGATAGCAAAGAAGAAAATTAGTGGATTATCTAGACGCCATTATTCTTGGTATTATACAAGGTTTTACAGAGTTTTTACCCGTTTCCTCCAGCGGCCATCTCGAAATAGGAAAAGCAATTTTGGGAGATACTTCCGTGCCCGAGGAAAGTTTGCTTTTTACGGTAATTCTCCACTTTGCTACAGCGCTTAGTACGCTCGTGGTTTTCAGAAAAGATATTATTCAGATTTTTGGAGGTATTCTGAAATTTCAATGGAATGAAGAGACGCAATTTGCTTTCAAAATCGTTCTTTCCATGCTGCCGGCCGTTATAATCGGTTTGCTTTTTGAAGAGGAGTTGGAATCATTTTTCGGTGGAAGCATTGCTTTTGTGGGCGCCATGCTAATAATAACCGCAGTTTTATTGTGGCTTGCAGATCGTTCCAAAAACACTGGAAAGCCAGTAACCATCAAGGATTCCATTATTATAGGAGTAGCGCAGGCCGTGGCCATGTTACCCGGAATTTCCCGAAGTGGCGCCACAATTTCTACCTCCGTACTTTTGGGCAATGACAAAACCAAAGCCGCCCGGTTTTCATTCTTAATGGTCGTTCCCTTAATCTTTGGGAAAATAGCAAAGGATCTTTTGAGTGGCGAAATATCTACCCACAACACAAATTTGGGTGTTATGGGCGTAGGGTTTTTGGCCGCATTTATCTGCGGACTTATAGCCTGTACTTGGATGATTTCACTCGTTAAAAAAAGCAAGCTGCGCTACTTTTCAATCTATTGCGTACTCATTGGCCTTATTGCCATCATTTCAAGTTTTTACGTGTAATGACTGCGGAAGATTATAGAGAAGGACAAGTAATTTTGATAGACAAACCCTTGGAGTGGACCTCATTCCAAGCAGTGAACAAAGTGCGCTGGTTGATCCGAAAATCCTTCGGAATCAAAAAAATAAAGGTTGGCCACGCGGGTACGCTTGATCCTTTGGCTACGGGGCTTTTGATTATCTGCACCGGAAAATTCACAAAAAAAATAGATACTTTTCAGGCGCAGCATAAGGAATATACGGGAACATTCACTTTTGGCGCCACTACACCCAGCTACGATTTGGAAACGGAGATTGATCAAACTTTTGATATTTCAAAAATAACTTCAGTAAAAATACACGAAGCCACAAAACAATTCATTGGTGAAATTCAACAGCAACCGCCCGTTTTTTCGGCTTTGAAAAAAGATGGAAAACGTTTGTATGAATTTGCCCGAAGTGGCGAGGAAGTGGAAATCCCGTTCAGAACAGTTACAATTTCAGAATTTGAAATCACAAAGATTGCGCTTCCAAAAGTAGATTTTAGAGTGGTTTGCAGCAAGGGCACCTATATTCGCTCCTTGGCGAATGACTTTGGAAAGGCCTTGGACAATGGCACCCACCTTTCCGCCTTGCGAAGAACCCGAATAGGCGAATTTTCAGTTGAAGATGCAGTGGGAATTGAGGCTTTT
Source organism: Aequorivita sp. CRS11 (assembly GCF_059693805.1). Classification (NCBI taxonomy): domain Bacteria; kingdom Pseudomonadati; phylum Bacteroidota; class Flavobacteriia; order Flavobacteriales; family Flavobacteriaceae; genus Aequorivita; species Aequorivita sp. CRS11. Next base: position 94,832 of record NZ_JCATIG010000005.1, on the reverse strand, counting down.
GAGGCTTCACTACCAAGTTAAAATATCTTTAATACCGTCTTAATTTTCAGCAGTTTTGTGGAATTTTGCACAAAATTTCGGTACTTGCAATAATGAATTTCAATTATTCATACAGAGCGTTCCTCATAACTTCACTGCTTACGGGCAGTTTGGTGCTTTTTCTATTCAGTGTAAAGCTTTCAAAAGAACAGGAAGAAAACACTGAAGAAACCTATGATGTGGTTATGGCGCCCGAAGAATTATTACCAGAAGATCTGGCTATTGCAGAACTCACCCCCGAGAAAGTAAAGATTGAAACGAATCGCGCCTATAACGAAGCCGAAAAGTTTATTTCCTCGGTCGAAAATGAAGACGAAGAAATAACCCAAACCACCGAAGGAAAACTTCAGGAAATGAATGATGCCTTAGAAAATTCCCAAACCGACAACGGCATCGGAGCTACAATTTCACCAAGAACCGAAAAAGAAAAAAAGAAGAAATTATCCAATAGCAATAGCGGAAAAGACGCCGAAGCGGTTGTAAAAGGAGGCAACAGAAATACAACAATAAGCTACCAATTGGTAAACCGAAAAGATATTGACCTGCCCAATCCCGTATATACCTGCTATGGCTCGGGAAAAGTGGTGATAAATGTAGAGGTGAACAATCTGGGAAAAGTTGTAAAAAATTCCTACAACAAAACCGCTTCTTCAACATCTAACGAGTGTTTGATTGATGCTGCGCTGGAATATTCTGAACAGGCACGTTTTACAACAGATGCTTCAAAAGCAAGGCAATTGGGTACAATAACCTTTAACTTTCCCGGGCAACAATAACCAATGATTAATTACCGGTAATCAATTATGAACTCTGAAAAAAAACGTTGTGGGTGGTGTGGAACCGATCCACTTTATGTAAAATATCACGATGAGGAATGGGGCGTACCGGTGAAGAATGATAAAACGATGTTTGAATTTTTACTTTTGGAAACCTTTCAGGCAGGGTTGAGCTGGATTACCATTCTTCGGAAACGCGAAAATTTCAGAAAAGCCTTTGACAATTTCGACTATAAAAAAATTGCGAAATACGACCAATCCAAAATTAACGCACTGCTGCAGGACGAAGGGATAATTCGCAATAAACTAAAAGTGCATTCAGCGGTTACCAACGCACAGGCATTTATGGAAATCCAAAAGGAATTTGGAAGTTTTACAGAATACATTTGGAGTTTTGTTAACCACGAACCCATTAAAAATATTTGGCAGACACACAAAGATGCACCAGCCACAAGTTCAGAAAGCGATGCTTTGAGCAAAGATTTAAAAAAACGTGGTTTTAAATTTGTGGGCAGCACCGTGGTTTACGCCCATATGCAGGCCACCGGAATGGTGAACGACCATATCGAGAGTTGCTTCCGATATAACGAAGTGTGATTTTATTAAAAGATATTATTTTTAGAATTTACATTATTGGCCGCAGCAACTGCCTTTAAGGCCTGATTGTACTGTATGGCCAATTCCGGATCTGTATTTTTCTCTTCGGAAAATAGTTTTTGAAACCAAGAAACGGCTTTATCATATTCACTTTTGAAATAATAAGCAGTGGCCAGTTTTTTATAGATGAAGGGGGTTCCGTAGCCTTCCTCTACAACTTGCTCATACACACGAACTACGTCAATATCTTTATTGACATCGGTCTTGTGTGATTTTGATTGCGAAAAAGAAACGGTTGAAAAACTGGCAAATACAAATAAGGCAAGCAGGTTACGCTTTGTAATCATGGGGGATATTGAGTTTAATGCAAACAATTTGTACGGGGATACAACTGTTCGCGAGGTTTGTTATCCTCAAAAACTGAAAAACGTTCAATATATTGCCACGACAGAATAATTTAACAAAATTACCCGTCAACCTTATATAATTTATTAAAAATACTTCTTTTAAATTTTTACGACAGCCTTGGAATTTTCAGAAGATTTTACTGCTTTGAGTGTTTGCTTATAACGCTGTAAAATATCTGGATCGTTGGTTTTTTCAGTTTCAAAAAGTTTTTCAAACCACAAAAGCGCTTTGTTGTATTCACTTTTGAAATAATAGGCATTGGCCAATTCTTTATAGATAAAGGCCGTGCCGTAGCCTTCAGATACCACTTGTTCATATACACGAACCACATCAATATCTTTATTGACGTCGGTTTTTGTGGCTGATTGTGAAAAGGAAACGGATGTGATTCCTGCAAATAGCAGGAACGCAAGTAGGTTAGACTTGAATTTCATTTGGGGCTAAATTTTAAAAACAAGCAACTGCAGTAATGTAGGTTTACAGTTGATTGTGTACGTTAATTTTGTAAAAAAACAAAAAAAACCACAATAAACTGTGGTTTTTTTTAATAAAATTTATTCTAAACTAAATGATTTACAGCTTAATAACTTTTTTGTGGATTTTTCCGAAGTCGCCTTCAAAGGTTACCAAGAGTGTTCCTTGCCAGTTTTGATTGAGGTCTAAAGTGATTTTTCCATTGCCATTATCGATATTAGTTTCATACAATTTCTGACCTAAAAGATTGTGAATTTTCACATTTACAGAACCTTGAATAGCATTCATATTAAAAGAAACTTTACCAGTGGTAGGGTTTGGATAGGCTGCTGAAATATGGTTCTGCGCCCACTCCTCTGCTGACAACGTTTCAACCTGAATGGTCCAATACCCTTCTGGTGCTACAATGGGACGATTTAATTCTTTTCCAGAAATAGCTCTCGCCCAAATATAGTATTCAATATTGACAGGGGAATTTGGAATTGTAAAATCTACAGCCCAATTATCGCCGTTGGATGGAGCCATTTCAGTTTCATTATAAGTATTTGATCCTTCCTCGCGCCAAAAAACTTTTGCCTGTGCAACCCCTGACATATGTTTAATCATTGCTTCAATAGTAATGGTACTTCCGGCGTTGGCCTCATCAACTGGTTGGTGAACTATCCAAAGTGGGTCTGCAACTCCAATGGTATGCGTGATACAATGGATTGCACCTAATGAATTTATCAAATTTTCTCCTGGATTATCTACATCAATTCCCACTACATTATAGCCCGGCAACATTTCCTGATATTGTGCTAAAGCTGGCGCATCAACTTCAGGGCGATAGGTGGGCACCATAATAGTTTTGTTGACAAAAACGGCATTGCTATACGTATTATATGGGCCTCCCGTATTTGGATAGTTTCCGTTTGTACTCGGTGGAGCATCAATCCATTCAATATCGTAAGGAGTTCCAAAAGGTGATTGAAAATTATCCAAAACATACTGAATATTCGCCTCAATCTGTGGGCCATCGGCTATGCCTGGCGGGTATTTGCTTACGAGGATGGTTTCTTCATCCAATAATTTCATATGCATATCAATATGATGGATTTGATCATACGGTAGCGTATTCATTTTCACAAACCGGTTGATGCCCATATATTCCTGCATAATGCCGTCTATTTGGGCTTCATTCTTAACGCTTACTCCGTAAGGATTACCAGTGGCATTTTCATTCAAAATAAGTTTAGAGGCAAAGGCATTTCCCAAACCGTCACTCATATAATTTCCTCCAGTGTTTACCAAATCGTTAGTACCCGTATTTGTGGTATAAAGTGGAATTCCAACTTGTGCCGCGTGGGCTATTGGCATCACATCATCATTTGGACGCGGACGGTTATAAATCCAATCAGTCAAGGCAAGTTCTCCAACATCATCGGAATATATAGTATTTCCGGCATAATCACGAATCCAGATACTGTCCCAATCTACATCCAAAAATGTAACATTAGTAAGGTCAACACCGTTGCTTGTTAAGTAATTTGCTACAGAAGCTTCATTTTGGGTAGTTATTATTACTTTACATTCCTGCACTCCCGCTTGTACTATTTGCCGAAGAATATTTGGGTAGTTGGGATTCCAAGTAACCAAAAGATATTCTACCTCTTCCCATTCAGCTGCGGCGCGAACAGGGCCTGAAGGTGGTGGTGAGAATCGTGGGCTTGTAAATTGAAAATCGGCCACCAATCCTTTCTCCGTTTCGGTGAGATTGTGCGGAAGGTTCGGTTTTTCCTGTGAAATGACGAATGCGGACTGCAATAGCATCATAAATACCAAAAGGTATTTTGCGTAGTTATTTTTCATAAGATTAATGAATTGTGGAATACGAAGATATAGTTTTAAATTATTTTATAGTTATCTGTTTTCTATAAATTTACAATACAAGCCTTCTCAAAAACTCCCCTCTCCCAATCTCCTCCGCACCCAAACTTTCCAAATGCGCATTGTAAATCTGGCAGTCTATAAATTTATAATTTTTAGCTTTTACATATTCTGAAAGATGAAAAAATGCAACTTTGGAAGCATCACTCACCAAACTGAACATACTCTCGCCGCAAAACACTTTTTTCTTCGGAAGATCAATTCCGTATAGTCCGCCAACAAGTTTTTCATCTTCCCAAACCTCAATTGAAATAGCATGTCCAGCTTTGTGCAAGGCAATATAAGCTTGCTGCATATCATTGGTAATCCACGTTCCCGCTTCCCCTTTCCGCGGAATTGTGGCGCAATTTTTTATGACTCCTTCAAAGTTTTGGTTGAAAGTGATTTTGAATTTTTCACTGTTTAAAGTCTTCCGAAGACTTTTGGAAACTTTGAATTTTTCGGGAAACAAAACCATCCGTGGATCTGGACTCCACCACAAAATGGGCTGATCGTCCTCAAACCAAGGAAAAATTCCCGAATGGTACGCCAGCAGCAAACGCTCCATCGAAAGATTGCCGCCAATTGCCAGAAAACCATCGGCAGTTGCTTCATCAGGATTCGGAAACCAAAGTTTATCGGTCAAATAATGCATTATTCAAATTTGCTAAAAATTTTCGCATAAAAAAACCTCGAAGAAAATTTGATTTCCTCGAGGACAATTTTAATTATGGGTATAATTACCGCCCTTAATTAAAAGGGAAGATCGTCATGTTCCTCTTCGTTAAAATCGTTTGCAGGTTCAAAAGCTTCCGCTGGTGGCATTGGCGGCATATCGCTACTGCCCGTGGTTTGAGATACATTTTCAATACGCCAGCCTTGAATGCTGTTGAAATATTTGGTCTCGCCCTGCGGATTCACCCATTCCCGACCGCGGACGTTGATGCTCACCTTTACGTCCTGCCCTACTTTATAACTATTTAGCAAATCTGTTTTGTCTTGAACAAATTCTATCATTATAACTTGTGGATACTGCTCTTCTGTAGTAATTACCAATTCGCGTTTTCTAAACCCATTGTTGCCGTAGGTTTTAGTTTCATCTATCAATTTGATTTTTCCTTGTAGTTCCATTTTCTTACTTAAATATTTATTATTCTTCTTTTATTTTCTGCTTAAAAGCACTTTCCAAGCTTCCTCAATTTTTCCTTCGCAAAGAAAGTCTTGGGCTTTTTTATGAATTTCTAAAACATTACCCTCATCCCGCAACCATTTCAATTCTTCGGAAGCATTTATAAAGGTATTAATTTCTTCCATATTTGGGAAATTTTCTACGTTGCCCAGCATCCCCAAATCATTTCCTGTCAACACTTTGCTCTCTCTAATATCTTCGGGAAGCATATCTACGCCTATTCCAAGGGTTGTCAAAGGCTTTGGCACTTCAAAAAGTCCTTCCTTGGCACGGCTGTACCAGTTGCCGCCAAGGCGAGAAACTGTATCAATCTTAAAGGGATCGATACTGCCATCTTCACTTAAAATTTCTTCTTTTATATGGAGTTTTACCACTTCACAAATTACCAAATTTCCTGCGCCACCTTCAGTACCGAGTTTAATCACGTCGTTCACTTTACATTCCAATTGAACGGGAGCTTCGGCAACACGCGGGGGTTTTACTATTTCGGAAGCAAGTTCGGTAAAGCCAGCTTTTTTGAATTCGTTGACCCCCTTGGCATATTCTGTAGAGGAAAGCGACATTTGCTGTACCATATCAAAACTTACAATGTTGATAACTACCTCGGGGACTTCCATAATATTTTCATAGGTATGTTTTGTAGTATTATCGCGACCGCGCCGCGCCGGTGAAAAAACCAAAATAGGCGGCTTAGCACTAAAAACATTAAAAAAACTAAAAGGCGAAAGGTTTACATTTCCTTCTTTGTCAATGGTACTTGCAAAACATATGGGCCTTGGCGATACAGCGCCTAAAAGGTAGCCGTGCAGTTTTCCGGTGGATAGTTCCTGTGGTTCAATAGAAATCATTGCTTGCAAATGTACCCAAAGATTATAGCTTGTAAAAACTTGATTGTACAATAATATCAACATATTTACTTTATATTTAAACCTGCTTTTGGAAAGCATCGCTGCAATTAATATTTATGTATGTTTCGCAATAAATCACTCTCCCGCTGGGGTTTTATTTTAGCTTCGCTTATCGTTATCAGTCTTATTTTGTGGAATACGTATGTGTTTTTCACCCAGTTAAAAGCCAATGAACGCGCTAAAATGGAGATTTGGGCGGCTGCCTATCAAGAACTACAACAAAAAAGCACCACTGATGACCCTACGGTGGGCGAATTGGTCCTGTCAGTAATTCAAAGCAATACTTCTACACCCATGATTCTTTATACCCTAAAGGAAAAAACTTATACTGAGCGTAATATTGATTCTTTAGAAGTTAATACACTTGAGAAAAAACAGGAGTTAATAAAGCGATATTCTTCAGAATACACGCCTATTGAAATAAGAAATGATAACGAACTATTGTCCACAATTTACTACGGAAACTCGCCAATTATAAACAAGCTGAAATACTATCCCGCTTTCTTAATATTGATCATTTTCCTTTTCATCTTGGCAATTTATCTTTTTTACAAAACATCGAAATCTGCCGAACAGAACAGGCTTTGGGCAGGAATGGCGAAAGAAACGGCTCACCAAATTGGCACCCCCCTTTCCTCTTTGGTGGGCTGGACGGAGATTTTAAAAAGTGAAAATGTAAATCCGGAATACGTAGCCGAAATGGAAAAAGATATTTCACGGCTGGAAACCATTACGGATCGTTTTTCAAAAATAGGTTCGGTGCCAAAATTAGAACGTTGTGATTTGGTTGCCGAAACCAAAGCCACTTTTTATTATTTACAAAAGCGAACCTCAAAACTCATTGATTTTCAACTCAATATTCCCGAAGAATCTATTTATATTGAAATGAATCCGCAGCTTTTCAGTTGGACAATAGAAAATTTGGTGAAGAATGGTATAGATGCGATGAAAGGGAAAGGAAAGATCACCATTTCTATAGAAAAAAATTCAAAATTTGCCTTCATTCGCATAAGCGATACCGGAAAAGGACTTACAAAAAGTGAGTTCAGAAGAATTTTTACACCAGGCTATACTACCAAAAAACGTGGTTGGGGCTTGGGCTTATCACTTGCAAAACGTATTATTGAAGAATATCACAATGGAAAAATACGCGTTTCCAAAAGCATCCCGAACCAAGGAACCACTATGGAAATAGCCTTAAAAACTACTGATTAAAAATGAGTTCTAAAATTCATTCACTACACACAGCCCGCTTAAAAAACAACTGCCCAACTTGTTTTGGAACTGACGGTATGGAATTTACCTTCACGCAAACGGAAAAAGAAACGCTTTTTTTTAAAAAACCAGCTACGAAAATAGATAACAGGCTATACTGCCATACTTGCAAAAACGATATTTACCCCGTAAGCTGGACAGAAGATATTGAGCGTGTTTTTGATTACAACAAAAAAATAGCGGAGACCAATAAACAATATTTAAAGGTAAAACCACTATTTTATATCTTGGTAATTGTGGCAATTGTATTGGTTGCCGCAATAGTTTATTTATTAATTCCTACTGTTTAAGTTTTTCGGAAATTGTATCTGCTAACATTTCAAATTCTTCCGAAGTCATTTTAACTTTTTTGGTGAATCGCATATCGTCCATCTCGTTCAATGGAATAAGATGAACGTGCACGTGAGGCACTTCCAATCCTACAACAGCCATTCCCACACGTTTGCAGGGAACCGTTTTTTCCAAAGCACGTGCTACTTTTCGTGAAAATTGCATTAACTGTAAGTACATATGCTCGCCCATATCAAAAACCTTGTCAATTTCTTCCTTTGGCACGCAGAGGGTATGACCTTTAGCGTTTGGATTTATATCCAAAAAAGCAATGAAATTGTCATCTTCCGCAACTTTATAACAAGGAATCTCACCTTCAATTATTTGTGTGAATATTGATGCCATATTAATCTCTTGAAATTTCCAATATCTCGAATTTAAGCACACCGTTGGGCACTTGTATTTCGGCCACCTCACCTTTTTGTTTCCCCAGCAATCCTTTTCCAATAGGAGAATCTACAGAAATTTTTCCCGCTTTAAGGTCAGCTTCACTTTGGGCTACCAACTTATAGCTCATTTCCATCCCATTGTTTTGATTTTTAATTTTTACGTTGGAATGTACTAAAACCTTGCTCAAATCTAATTGGGATTCATCTATTAATCGAGCATTTGCAAGCACTTCTTCCAGTTTTGCAATACGCATTTCCAGCATTCCTTGGGCCTCCTTGGCTGCGTCATATTCCGCGTTTTCGCTGAGGTCGCCTTTATCGCGAGCCTCGGCAATGGCATTAGAGGCTTTTGGGCGCTCCACATCGCGTAGATAATCTACTTCATCCCTTAACTTTTTCAATCCCTCGGCGGTGTAATAAGATACTTTACTCATAACTTCATCGTTTGTGTATTACAAACCCTTTTTTTAATTCTTAAAATTCTATATAATAAGATTCCCGCCAGCGCGGGAATAGAAAAATCCCATACGATGACGGGATTGTGTTTAACAAATATACTAAAAATTTAGTTGTTGTGTAATTTGTTGTAATTTCGGCCTTAAAATTTATTTGCTTCTATGAAAAATATAATCTTTTTTCTTTTAATAGTTTTTGCAATCTTTTCTTGTTCAAAAAATGATGATCAGAAAGAACGCAATCCTTATCTAACTGATCCGGTTGTAAGTTTGAACCTGAATCTGAACCTCCCAGAATACAACGGCCTGAAGTTTCCGGGCAATTACGTTATAACCTCGCAAGGCATAAAAGGTATTGTAGTTTATTGTGTAAGCGATACACAATATTTTGCATATGACCTTACAGACCCAAACCATGCACCAAGCAGCTGTTCACGGATGGAGGTTGATGGCACAATAGCGAGCTGTCCTTGTTCTACTGATGAAAACGAATATAATATTGTGAATTTTGGAAGGCACACCACAGAGCCCGACACCAAATACCCTATGCAATCCTACAGTGCGGTTCGCAATGGCAATACCATCAACATTAGCAACTAATTTTAGCTATCGTTTAAAATTTTACAGTTGCCCCTACCAAAAAGTTAATTGTTGCCTGCGGATAATAGCCCGCACCCTCAATTGTAGTAATCGTTCCCGGATTACTAAAATCGTCATCGTAGGTGTAAAAATAGCCGTTGGAAATATATTCTACATTGAAAATATTGTTCACCAAAGCCGAAAAAACCACTTCTTTTACCCACGGAAGATTGCCCAAAGTATAAACAATGTTCAAATCATGGATGAAATAGCTATCCAGTTTTGAAGCTTCGCTGTCAATATTGCCCATATACTGTTCACCCAGGAATTTTGAAAGGAAACCTAATTGCAATTTCTTTATTGGCGAATATTCCAGCATATTTCCAGCAACCACAGAAGGTGAAAAAGAAATATTGGTATTGCCCAGATTTACCAATTCGCCATCACGCGAAGTGACGAAATCTACATTTTTATTGGTGCTCAAAGCTATGTTTGGAAGGGTTCTCAAATTCTTCAAAAGCTGAATTTCCGCATCAACCTCCAGTCCCAAACGGTAACTTTTACCGCTATTGGTACGCAACGGTGCGCCAACATCATTCAACTCACCGGAAAGCACCAATTGGTCTTTGTAATTCATATAATAAATATTGGTGTTGACCTTTACCTTTTCGGAGGCGAATCGCCATCCAAGTTCAAAATCGTCCAACTTTTCGGGCGTAACAATTCCCTGTTCGTAATCATTTCGCGAAGGTTCGCGGTGCGCCTTTCCGTAGGAGAAATAAAATTGGTTTGAAGGGTTTAATTTATAGGTCAATCCCGCTTTCGGGTTGAAAAACGAATAGTTTTCGTCAACATTCAACGGCACCAAATCTGAAGTAATTCCCAAAGTTTTGTAATTCAAAAATCTGCCCTGCAAATCGCCGAAGACACTCCACTTGTCATTGATTCGATACGTCGCTTTGGAAAAAACGGTGAATTCACTTTTCACACCATTCCCTTCGTAATATCGGTCGCGAATTTCAGAATTGCTGCCGTACCGCACCCAGATTACTTCGCCAAAATGGTCGCCGCTGTAGTAGCTGTAAAATGCGCCACCCGTAAAATCTATTTTATTATTCTTATAGTTTACGTTGGCATTAGCCGCATAAAAATCATTATCCAACCAACGACGACGGATCAAATCGGTTGTATTTATAGTGTCGCCTCCAATTTCAATGGGTTCAAAACCGTATGTCACAAAGTTTTCGTCTTCCTTATATTGCTCAAAATAACCCTTTCCTTTTGTATAATTCAAAGAAACATTTGTGCTCCAATTATTGTTGAACCTGTGGTTTACAAGCAGTTGGTAATGATCCTGCGCATAATTGTCAACCTCATTGTCATAAAACTGAATGTTTCCATCCTCATCGGTATATATTCCAACGGTATTGTAGGTTCGGTCATTTTCAAGTTTTTCTGGATCTTCCAAGCCATTCCATGATTGGTAAGTTTCTTCGCGTCCACCAAAAACCAAGGCTTTAATTAAGGAATTTCTATTTACGAAAGCACCTTGTAGAAAATATGATTTCAAGTCGGAACTGGCCCTATCTATATATCCGTCAGATTGGATAGTGGAAAGTCTTCCCGCCACTTCAAAATGCTCGGAAAGCAAGCCAGTGCTGAACTTGACATTGTGTTTGCGTGTATTATAACTTCCGAAGGAGTTTGCAATTTCGCCATAGGCTTCATTGGAAACGGCATCGCTCAATAAATTCAAACTTGCACCAAAAGCGCCCGAACCGTTGGTTGAAGTTCCCACGCCCCGTTGCAACTGCAGACTTTGCACCGAGGAGGTGAAATCGGGCAAATTCACCCAAAACGTGCCTTGACTTTCGGAGTCGTTATACGGAATTCCATTAAGCGTAACATTCACGCGCGAAGCATCGCTACCTCGAACCCGAATGTAGGTATAGCCCACGCCGGCTCCAGCATCACTCGTGGTAACAACTGACGGAAGATAATTGAGCATATACGGAATGTCCTGCCCGAGGTTTCGTTTTTCGAGCTCCTCTTTATCGAGGTTTGAGTGGGTAATTGGCGAATCGGCATCTACTCGGACGGCTTGTACCAAAACTTCGTCCAAGGCTTCAATTTTTGTGGAATCCTGCGTTTTTTCCTGCGCGGAAACGGTAATAAACAGAGAAGTACAAACTGTTGTAATCAATAACTTTTTCATTCGTAATTTTTTAAATTTATACGAATAAAAGGGGCGTTATTCTTAGTTTGTTAAATGGTTACATAAAAAAACCCTGAAAACAATGCATCGTGCATTATTACAGGGGGTTCTTATTTGTTATCCCTTGGCGGCATTACCCGCCCAGGTTCTTTGGGTATAATCTCAGCCTTTTGAAGTTGGAATTTTGAGCGACGAGCGACGAAATAGTTTCGTAACTCGTATCTCCAATTTCGTACTTTGAAAAGCACCCCTTTGAGATATTCGGCAAAAGTACATTTCTTTTTTCAATTTCACTTTCTATTTCGTTTTCAATTTTTTTATCATATCCTTAATACTTCGCCTTTTCAATACTCTTTACATTTGGCTAATGGCCACTTCAAAAAATAAATTCACTTTTAAAATCATTCTCAGCTATCTGGTTTTGGGAGCTTTGGCTGTATTAGTGGGCTTTTTTTTATATTCCGAATTCAAAAATTTCACTGCGGAATCAACAGAAACCAAAGGCGAAAAAAAAATTATTGAAACAGGAACGCTCATTAATTTGGTTTATGAAACTGATGGATTTTCAAGGCTCGCGCTTTTAACCGAAAGCGATGAAGATTTTGAAAAATATATGGCGAAGACCGATTCGCTTTTCAGGAAAATAGACGAGATAAAATCGCTTACCACCAACGATTTTCAGCTAAAACAATTGGATAGCGTAAAATCGCTGCTCAAGGAAAAGAACCGAAACATTGAACAGCTGCGAATTCTTCGTTTGACGAACCAAAAAGACACTTCGCTGGATGATATTATGCGCGAAGTACGCAAACTGGAAGCTTCCGTGGGATTAAACTCCGTGGAGTCATTAATCAAAAATCCATCAAAATTAAACACGCGAGAACGCAAAATCTGGCAAAACTATGCCGATTATCTCAATAGTGACGCCACGCGCGATACTTCTACCGTAAAATCCAAAACGGTCGATTCTATGTTAACCGCGGCCCGTTATATAGTTTCTGAAGCAAAAAAGGAAAATTCTCGAATTCGCGAATCATTGATTCAAAAAGAGAATGAACTGATCCGCAATGACCTCAACATTTCCGAACGCTTGCGCGAGATTATCGCCAGTTTTGACCGTGAAATTACTAAGAACAACAATCTGGAAAAACAGCAACGGGCAAAATCCATGGAACGCACCAAGGAAATTCTGAAGTTTGCCGGAATTTTGGGCGGCATCGTGGTTCTGCTGTTTTCGTATTTTATCCTTTCAGATTTTTTTCGGGCAGAGCGCTTCAAAAAGAATTTGGAAGAATCTAAAAATTACGCAGAATCACTGCTCAAAAGCCGCGAACAGCTCATTTCAACAGTAAGTCATGATTTGAAAACGCCATTGAATACCATCAGCGGCTATTCCGAATTATTTGAAAATTCAACCCTTTCGGAAAAACAGAAATACTATTTGGCGCAAATTACTTCCAGCTCGCATTTCATTTCACATTTGGTGGATGATTTGCTGGATTTCTCCAAATTGGAAGCGGGAAAATTGCCCATTGAAAGCGTTCCCTTTTCTTTGGAAAATATTATCGTTGAAGCCGGGAATGCCGTAAAACAGCAGTTTCCGCAGAAAGCTGTCGATTTGAAATTTTCCATTTCGCAGGAAATTAAAAGCAAAATTTTTGAAAGCGACCCGCTGCGGATTCGGCAGATTATAAATAATCTCGTCGGCAATGCTTTTAAATTTACCGAAAACGGAAGCGTTGAAATTAAGGTTGAAGAACTTGACACTTCGACTGCGCTCAGTGTTCCAAAAATTTCCAAAATAAAAATCTCCGTAATCGATACTGGAATTGGCATTTCCGAAGAAAAACAGCAGCTTATTTTCAATGAATTTACGCAGGCCGAAACCGAGATTGCCCACAAATTTGGCGGCAGCGGTTTGGGGCTTGCCATTTCAAAAAAACTCACCGAGCTTTTGGGAGGAAGCCTAAAGGTGGAAAGTGTTTTGGGGGAAGGAAGCAAATTTATTTTAACCATTCCGCTGAAAATTTCAGATAGGATTTTGACGAAAACTATTCCGAAGGAACACATTTCGTTTGGAGGTCTGAAAGCCGTAATTATTGACGATGACGAATCGATGCGCGCACTTTTACAGGAAATTTTTGGACAGATGGATATTGCTTCGGAAGCATTCGACAATTTTGAAAATTTTCACGCTAATTTCGATTTTGATTTTGTTTTAACCGACATCCAAATGCCAAAAACCGACGGTTTTACGGTTTTGAAAAAACTGAAAAATGGCGAAATAAGTTCCTATAAAAATCAGCCCGTACTAGCAATGACGGGAAGTAGGGAGCACAGCCGCGATTTCTACCTCAAAAAAGGGTTTTCTGAAATGCTGCCGAAACCCTTTTCAAAAAAGCAACTGGTTGCAGTTTTGGAGCGCATTTTCCCAAACCGCAGGAATTTTTCGAAAGAAAATATTGTTGATGAAATTTTCAAATCAAATTCCGCAGACAATGAAAAATTCGACCTTTCCCTTTTAAAATCCTTTTTAAATACGTCCCAAGCCTTGGAAGAAGTGCTAAAAGTTTTCAACGCCCAAACCGAAAAAGATCTGCAGCAAATAAAAAATTCAATTGCCGAAAATGACACAAAAACTATTTCTGAAATTGCCCACCGAATGCTCACGATGTTCCACCAAATAATGGCAAAGGAAGTGATTCCCATTCTCGAAAAAATGGAGGATTACACAGCCGAAACAGTTGAACCTGTGGAAATGAAGATGGATTTTGAGAAGCTTATTTTGAACATTCGGGATTTACAAAATGAGCTTTCTAATAGCTGATTTTACAAATCTATTTGATAATGCTCCAGTTTATTATAAAGCGTTTTTCGGGTAATATTTAACAATTTTGCGGCTTTGGTTTTGTTGAAATCGGCTTCCTTTAAGGCGTTCAAAATAAGTTGCTTTTCGTTGCTTTCCTTTGAAAAATCTACGGTTTCCTTTTTCGTTTTTTCAGCAAACAAAACTTCGCGTGGAATCACTTCCAACGGAATCAATTGTGAATTGGTCAACAAAACAGAACGCTTGATTACGTTTTTTAATTCGCGCAAATTGCCCGGCCAAGCGTAGTTTTTAAAGGCTTCCTCTACTTCTTTTGAAAGTCCGATTACTTCTTTTCCCAAAGATTTATTCGCTTCATTTAAAAAGTATTCAATAAACAGAAAAAGATCCTCTTTCCGTTCGTGCAGCGATGGAATGTGGATTGAAAATTCATTCAAACGATGGTACAAATCTTCCCTAAATTTCCCCTCGGAAACGGCTTTCAGTAAATCTTCGTTGGTTGCGGAAAGTATGCGAACATCCACTTCGATTTCAGTATTACTGCCCACGGGTTTTATGCGCCGTTCCTGCAAAGCGCGCAGTAATTGGATTTGGTTTTCGTAGGAAAGATTCCCCACTTCATCCAAAAATAATGTGCCGCCATCTGCCGCTTCAAAATGGCCTCTTTTGTCGTTCACCGCGCCCGTAAAACTTCCCTTTACGTGGCCGAAAAATTCGCTTGCGGCAATCTCTTTCGGAATGGCACCGCAATCTACTGCCACAAAATTTTTATCCTTTCGGGAACTATAATTATGGATTGCCTTTGCCGCAACTTCCTTCCCCGTTCCGCTTTCGCCTTGAATGAGAACGCACATATCCGTTGGGCCGACCAGCTTTAAATATTCGTTGAATTTTTTGGATGCTTCGCTGATGCCGATGACAAATTTGGGCTTTTCAGAAGTTGATTGGAGAGCAGGTTTTTTCGGCTCAACAGTTTCTGAAATATGTTCTTCCGAAGAGTCCGTATTTTGAGAATCCGCTTCAATAATCATCAACAATTCCTCCGGCCGGAACGGTTTCGAAATATAGTCCAGCGCCCCTTTTTTAATGGCTTTTACCGCGGTATCCACTTCGGCATAACCTGTCATTAAAATCACTTTGGTATTTGGGGAAGCTTTTTGGGAAAATTCGAGCAAGTCAAGACCTGAATCGTCTGGCAGTTTCAAATCCGTAATCAGCAAATCAAAATTGCTTTCAGAAATTGTTTTTCGCGCCTTTTCGCCTGAAAGCGAAACAGTGACATTAAAACCTTTTCGCTCCAAAAAAGAGGTGAGCATTTTTACAAAAGCTACATCGTCTTCAACTATATGTATTTGCTGCGCCATTACGTTTTCTGAGAACGTAAAAATAGTGAGTATATGGCTGGGCAAACTTTAAATTTATCATAAAAAAAGGCGCCCAATTTATGGACGCCTTTCCCAGAAGTATTGAATCTAAAATACCTGCAGCTTACTGCTTCTTTAATTCATTTTTAATCCACTCGCCTTTTGCGTTTGCATACACCGTTGCTTTTTTGGCATCGGCAGTGGCAAGCTCGATTTTATAGTCTCCCTGTGCATTCACATAAGCCTTAGAAATAGTGGCACCGCTAAAATCCTTAGCTACGGCATCTTGAACGGTTTGTGGCACTTCAGAAGCTTTAACTTCTTTATAATCTTGGGCAACATCTGCTGCTGCGATTTCAGCAGTTGGTGCATCTGTTGCAACTGTAGCTTCTGTTTCAACAACGGCATCGGCATCTTGGGCGGCTTCAATTCTGCTTTCCACTTGCGCTTCAACGGCAGTTTGTTTTTGCTCGTTCATTGCAGTTGGCTCTTTATCTTGCGCGGTTGCTGCGGTTAAACCTCCCAATACGATTGCTGTGCTTAAAATTAACTTTTTCATTGTTTTTTGTTTTTAAAAAATTATTTATTCGTTTCTAAGTTTGTTTGGTGCCTTGTATATAGAAAAAGTAGTGCCATAGAAAATATGGAACAGAAAAAACCAGCAAATAACTACAAAACAGCTGTTTAAGGAATATTCTATCGTTTTGTATTTTAAGAAAAGTGTGTAACGGAAAGAACAGTTGTATAAAAATTACACAGTTGTTGTGTAAACACTAGTCAATTTTGGGCGGTTTGCGATTGGACTTTTTGAGCGCACGTTCCTTTTTGGATTTTAATCGTCTTTCAATCGCGCCTTTTGAAGGTTTTGTTTTCTTTCGCGGTTTTGCGACTTTCAGATTTTTCTGAAGCAATTCAATAAGCCTTTCAATAACGATTGCTTTGTTGCGGTGCTGGCTTCGGGTTTCGCCGCATTGCAGGGTAATGACTCCTTCGGAAGAAATTTTTGCGGAAAGTTTGTTGCGGAGTCGTTCCTTTTCAATTTCCGAAAGTGCTTCGGAAGTTTCCAAATTAAAGGACACCTCCACCTTTGAAGCCGTTTTGTTCACGTGCTGCCCGCCCGGCCCGCTGCTGCGGATGGCTTTAAAGGAAATTTCAGAAATTAATTGCTCTGTGTTCATTGCGGCTGGTGTACAGGGTTCAAAAGGTCGTTTACCGTTTTTACGGGATTGAAGGTGATGAGTGGCACTTCCACAAAAACCGTGTTCCAGTTTGCCATCGCGCCATTCCAAAGTCCGGGCAACTCCAGTGCCTTGATGGGTTTTCCGTGATACGATTTATTCGAAATAAAACCCGCCTCAGGGTCTGAAAACTGAAGCAAATCATACTTTTCACCTTTATAATTTCGCAAGCCGCAGACCAAATCCACCGGATTGAAATGTGTGGCCTTTTCAACCAATTCCCTTTGTTGCGGATTATTGGTATCAATCTGGCTCATTTCCACGATTTGATAGGAAAGGTGTCCGTTCTTGTCTTTTATAAGAAATGGGCCGCCGCCGGGAGCACCCGTATTTTCAACCACACCGCAAACGCGGATGGGCCGTTCGAGGGCTTTTAAAATTTCCTCTTTATATATAGAAGTGTTTTTTATGAAAAGTTCTCGGGAAATAAAGTCCGAAGCGTTTTTCAAAACCTCTTCCGCCCCGGCGGACAGGTCAGAAGGATTTGCAGCGTGAAGTTTTTCCACAAAACCGAAGATTTTTTGCTGCAATGAAAGCAATTTTCCGGCAAGCACTTTTTTCTGAAAAGCGATGGTTTCCACATAATTTTGCGAAACCACGTTGTCAATATTTTTTATGAAAACAATGTCGGCATCCACTTCATTCAAATTTTCCAAAAGCGCGCCGTGCCCGGACGGACGGAAAACCAAATCGTCGTTTTCATCTGAAAAAGCTTTGTTTTCAAGAGTTGCGGCAACTGTATCAGTTTCCTTTTTCTGATAGGAATAGGAAATATTAAACTTTACGCCTGTTTTATTTTCAACAATTTCCTGTATTTCTTCGAATCGTTTTTTGAACTTTTCCTCGTGCTCCGCGGAAACCGTAAAATGTAAATTGGCTATGCCGTTCGAGCTTGCATAAAAAGCTGCTTCGTACAATTGCTCGCCAAAAGCGGTAACATAATTTTCACCGTATTTGTGAAATGGAACGAGCCCTTTCGGGGTGTTGCTAAAATTTAAACCAGTTTCTTCCAGCATTTCCTTTACGAAGAAATAGTAGCGTTTTCCTTTTTCGAAGTTTTCAAAATCGGGGAATTTCGCTTCCAATTTCTCTTTCACCAAAGAAAAAAAAGCAAAATTTTCAATTGATTCAAAAAAGATTTTCAAATTTCTATTCTCTTCCTTTTGAAGAAACGCATCGATGTCTTCATTTTCAAAATCATAACTCTCCAAAAACTGATGCAAAAACTTAAACATTCGCGTAGCAGCGCCCGAAGCTGGCACAAATTTTAGCAAATCAAGTCTGTCTTTTTCAGTTTCAAAAAGCGCTACAAAATGGTTTTGTTCCGATTCTGAAAATACCGCAATGCCATTATCCGCCGAAGCTGGTTCAACAACATTTGCGAACGGGATTCCTTCCTTAAAAATTTCGAGTTGTCGCGTTACTTTAGCTTCGGAAAGCCCGTGATTCTTTATTTGTTGTATGTTTTTTTCTGTAAACATTTTATTCAATGTAATTGCAAGTTTCTTCGTGACCTTTGCGCCTTTTCGGTAAATTATCACCGCAGAGGCGCAGAGAACGCAAAGGTTTTATCTATCCAATAATGTATCAATTATTTCGGTTGCTTTTTTAAACCGTTCTTCCTCGTTTCCCTTTATAATTTTATACGGAAAACCCTGTTTTTTCAATTCGGCCTCGAAAATACGAAACATTTCCCCGCGGTTGTTTGGACGGTCGCGCAAAATATCCGGCTCCCAAGGCGTGTCAACATAGGTCAAAAGGTAGATGCTGTAATTGGCTTTGGTTGCTTCGGTTTTTATTTCCGAAGGACAAAATCCGTCGTAATAATATTCCGAATAGACTTTTAGTTCGAGCAAATTCGTATCGCAAATCAGCAGATTTTCAGCCTTTTGCGAAGCATCCTTTTCAAGTTGCAATTGCCCTTTTGCAATGGGAATTAAATCTTCTTTTTCAACTAATTTCTTTTCAGAATCCCACTTTTTCTGAAGGTATTCCCGCATAAATTCCGGCACCCATAATGTTTTATAATGTTGTGCTAATTGTTTTGCGAGTGTTGTTTTTCCCGTAGATTCGGGGCCGTATAAAACTACTTTAATCAATTCAGCAGGCTGGTTTCGGGTATGTTTAGGTTTCTTTTCCAAGCGCGGTATCCGTAAATGGCAATAATAGTAAATAAAAGATATTGAAACGAAGTAAACACGAGTCCTTTATAAAAGTATAGTGGCACGGAAATTAGGTCGCCAATAATCCAATAGATCCAGTTTTCGAGTTTCTTTTTCGCCATAAGCCACATTCCCACGAAGAAAATTGCGGTCGTAATCGTGTCAACATAGGCTGTCCAACTGTTCCATTTGTCGAAAAATTCATAGACCGCAAAAACGAAAATAAGCGTTGCGATAAAAATGTAAACAGACTGTTTGTTATCGGTTTTTGTGCCTTTTGTGATGGGCGTATAATGGGTCGCATCCACTTTTCGGGTCCAAATATACCAGCCGTAAATACTCATTACGAAGTAATAGGCGTTTATCATCATATCACCCAAAAGCCCATAAACAGCCAAAATATAAACAAAAATAGCCGTACTGATAATCCCCGTGGGATATACGAGAATATTATCCTGCTTGCTGAACCACACGCTCAAAAAACCAAAGAACACGCCGATTAGTTCCAGCACTATTAAATGTGTGGGAACTTCGGCATATTGCGCAAAAAACCAATCAAAAATGGGGCTCATAGTCGCTGCGGTCTGATTTTACTATTTTGATGTAAAGCAAACCTCTTTCCACGGCTTCCAATGCGACTTTCATTTCCTTTTGCAGCAAATTCATCACCGCATCATAATCGCCGTAAACCTGTGTACTTAGCGGATTTTCCAAAACCGTCAGCCCAGAATTTCGAAGGCTTTTTATAAAATTGATTATTGCGGGTTCGTAATCGTCCTGTAAAGGCGTGAGGGTTAATTCTACAGAAATTTTCATTTTTTCATTTTTTTCAAAACTACGATTTTAAAAAGTTTTCAGTCGCAGTTTGCAGTTTTTGGAATCTGGTTTTTTAAGATTTGGAATTTATTCAAACGCCGTTCCCATCACAACCATATCTGTTCCGGCTTCGTAAGCGGTATTTTTTTGTGCTTCGGTTTTTATTCCGCCGCCAACGATCAAGGGAATTTTAATTGCTTTTTTTACTTCGGAAATGATTTCGGCTTTTACGGGAAATTTTGCGCCGCTACCCGCTTCCAAATAAATAATCTTCGCACCCATAAATTGTCCCGCCAAAGCAGTGTGCACAATATTTTCGATGTTTTCCTGAGGAAGCGGTTGGGTATTCGTCACTTTTGAAACCGCCGAATCATTGCCGCCATCAATTAAAATGTAACCTGTGGAAATAATTTCCAATGAACTATTTTTCAGTTTTGAAATGGACTTTATTTGTTGACCAATTAAATATTCAGCGTTTCTTCCGGAAAGCAACATTAAAAACAAAAGCGCATCGGCAAAGGGTGTAATATGCGACCAGTCGCCCGGAAATAAGAAGATTGGCAATTGTGTTTCGGCTTTCAACGCTTTTACGGTTGCTTCGGTTTCGCCATTGGCAACGGTGCTTCCGCCCACAAAAAGATGGGTGGTTTCTTTCGGAATTTTTTTTAGAAACGAAACGGTTTCAGCAATATTGAACTTATCGGGGTCAATCAAAATGGCGAGCTGCCTTTCCTTTTCGGCTATGGATTTCAGAAAATTTTTATAAAAAATGTCTTCCATCTGCTATTTTTCAGAAATAAGCGCATAGGCACAAGTGAATTCCTCAAACTCCAGAAAATCTACATCGTACGTTTGCTCTTTGTCCTCGTAAGTCACGGTAGCAGTGGTTTTGGTGTCGTCGAGCCTAAAGTCTTCCACATAAATATGTTCCAAAAAGCTCACGCCTTTTTCAGCAAAACTTTTATAAAGTGATTCCTTGGCGCACCACACAATTGTCAGTTTTCGCATTAGAGCATCTTCATTGGCAATGGTTCGATATTCTTCGATGGGAGTGAATTTGTGCGCTATTTTTAGGATTTTGTTGCGCTGCTTTTCAATGTCGATTCCCACTTCAATATCGCTAATGATTATCGCCGCAAAGTTGAAGGAATGGGTAATGGATATATGCTTGTCGCCCGTTAAATGCGGCTTTCCGTTTTCGTCATAATACAAATCGTGATCGGTAAAACCTTCCAAAGCCATCAAATGCCGGATGCTCATAAATCCACGACGATGTAGGTCACTTTTCATATTTTCAACTCTTCCGGAGCAATTTCCGGTAAGCGATATTCCTTCGGAAAGTGCTTCAAAAGACTCTTCAATCTTCCAAATGAAGACTTTAGTGTGGGGATTTACTGTTATAGTTTTGTAAAGTGGCATAAACTTTTAAAGGATATTGTGTACTTTTGCGGACTGAAAAACAGAAATTATTTTTAACAAATGCCCGCTTTTATGGGTATAAATATAACAAATATGTCAACGAAAACTGTGCCTTACACGGCGTTTAAAGTAAAAGATATTTCCCTGGCAGACTGGGGAAGAAAAGAAATTGAGCTTGCCGAAGCTGAAATGCCGGGGCTTATGAGCCTGCGTGAAGAATACGGAGACGAGCAGCCTTTGAAAGGTGCGCGCATTGCGGGATGTCTTCACATGACCATCCAAACGGCTGTGCTTATTGAAACTTTGAAAGCTCTTGGCGCTGAAGTTACTTGGAGTTCTTGCAACATTTTCTCTACACAGGATCACGCTGCTGCTGCAATTGCCGACGCTGGAATTCCAGTATATGCTTGGAAAGGGATGACCGAGGAGGAATTTGACTGGTGCATTGAGCAAACGCTTTTCTTTGGCGAGGACCGCAAACCGTTAAATATGATCCTTGACGATGGTGGCGATTTAACCAATATGGTCTTGGACAAATATCCAGAGCTTGCTGCTGGCGTAAAGGGTATTTCTGAAGAAACTACTACCGGTGTTCACCGTCTTTACGAGCGTATGAAAAAAGGTACGTTGCCAATGCCCGCAATCAATATAAATGATAGCGTTACAAAAAGTAAATTCGATAACAAATACGGGTGCCGCGAAAGTGCCGTAGATGCAATCCGTCGTGCTACTGATATTATGATGGCCGGTAAACGTGTGGTTGTTTGCGGTTATGGTGATGTGGGTAAAGGAACTGCCGCTTCTTTTAAAGGCGCGGGAAGTATTGTTACCGTTACCGAAATTGACCCCATTTGTGCGCTACAAGCCGCAATGGACGGGTTTGAAGTGAAAAAATTGGAAACCGTTGTTGGCAATGCTGATATTGTAATTACAACAACTGGAAACAAAGACATCGTTCGCGGAGAGCATTTTGAAGCGATGAAAGACAAAACCATCGTTTGTAACATTGGGCACTTTGACAATGAGATTGCCGTTGCTTGGCTGAAGAAAAACCACGGCAACACCCACGTTGAAATTAAGCCACAGGTTGATAAATATACAATAGACGGAAAAGACATCATCCTTTTAGCGGAAGGCCGATTGGTAAACTTAGGTTGCGCTACGGGACACCCAAGTTTTGTGATGAGTAACAGTTTTACCAACCAAACTTTGGCGCAGATTGAGCTTTGGAAAAATGGCGAAAACTATGAAAATGAAGTGTATATGCTTCCAAAACATTTGGATGAAAAAGTAGCGAAACTTCACCTTGAGAAAATTGGGGTTGAGCTAACTGAACTTTCAAAAGAACAAGCCGATTATATTGGTGTGGAAGTTGAAGGGCCTTTTAAGCCGGAGTATTACAGATACTAAATCAAAGTAAATTTGAAAAGTATAAAACCCTTATCCCGAAGTTTTGGGATGAGGGTTTTTTATTGGAAAATATTTAACTTTTAAAAAGCAAAGATTATTCATACTTTAAATGAATGGTTTATGAAGAGGAAAAAATAAAAGTCCCAAAATTCAATGAAGAATCTGGCTTTTACACTACGAAAAAGCGCTCAAAAATGATGAGCAAAATTCGCGGGAAGAATACGAAGCCGGAATTGCTTT
Organism: Aequorivita sp. CRS11; assembly: GCF_059693805.1. NCBI lineage: Bacteria > Pseudomonadati > Bacteroidota > Flavobacteriia > Flavobacteriales > Flavobacteriaceae > Aequorivita > Aequorivita sp. CRS11. Next base: position 71,817 of record NZ_JCATIG010000005.1, on the reverse strand, counting down.
TCAGAAAAGCGCTTTGGAAAAGAGGTGTTCGTTATCGCATCGACAGTAAAAAACTTCCCGGAAAACCTGATGTTTCCATTCAAAAATACAAACTTGCCATTTTTATTGACGGCGAATTTTGGCACGGTTACAATTGGCCGGAACGCAAAGAAACCTTAAAAAGTAATCGTGGCTTTTGGGTTCCAAAAATTGAACGGAATATGCAACGCGATCGCGAGGTAAACCATCAACTTGAAGAAATAGGTTTTACTGTTTTCCGTTTTTGGACCAACGAAATAAAACATAATTTAGACAAATGCATCAACGATATTTTGGTGTATATAAATACAGGACAAAATGATTAATTCAAAACTCCCAAACATCGAAACCTCCATTTTTGCCAAAATGAGCAAAATGGCGACTGAACACAACGCCTTAAATATATCGCAGGGGTTTCCAAACTTCCCCAGCGATCCCGCTTTAAATGCCCTGGTGGACCAAGCAATGAGCGACGGTTATAACCAATATGCACCAATGCCAGGTGATTTCGAGCTGCGGATGGAAATTTCAAAAAAGATTGAAACCCTACACAACCGTTTTTACAATCCCGAAACTGAAATTACAATTACGGCTGGCGCTACGCAGGCCATTTTCACAATAATCGCAGCTAAAATCGACAAAGGCGATGAAGTAATCATTTTCACCCCAGCTTATGATTGCTATGCCCCAACCGTGAAATTGTTCGGCGGAAAGATTGTTCCAATTCAACTAAAACCTCCTTTTTATAATGTGGATTGGCAGGAAGTTTCGGATAAGATTTCTTCCAAAACGAAAATGATTATCATCAATTCACCTCACAATCCAAGTGGGATGCTATTTTCAAAAGAAGATATGCTCGAATTGCAGAATTTGGCAGAAAAAAATGATTTGTTGATTTTAAGCGATGAAGTTTACGAACACATAATTTTTGATGGAAACTCGCATCAAAGTGCCTCAAAATTTGAAGCATTGGCAGCACGAAGTTTTGTTACAGCTTCCTTCGGGAAAACGTTTCACAATACGGGCTGGAAAATGGGTTACTGCGCTGCGCCCGAAAAATTGATGAAGGAATTCCAAAAAGTGCATCAGTTCGTGGTTTTCTGTGTAAATCATCCCATTCAAAAGGCGTTGGCTACTTATTTAAAAGATGAAAACCACTATCTAAAACTCTCCGATTTTTATCAGCAAAAGCGGGATTTTTTTCTTCACTTAATGGAGGGTTCCAAATTCAAGATAATTCCATCGAAAGGAACATATTTTCAAATGCTGGATTTTTCAGAAATTTCAACTGAAAACGATATCGCTTTTGCGGAAAGACTTACGAAGGAACATAAGATTGCGACCATTCCAACTTCCGTTTTTAACGAAGGAGGAAAAGATTTCAAACAAATACGCGTTTGTTTCGCTAAAACAGATGAAACTTTATCACAAGCTGCTAAAATTCTTCAACAGCTATAATTTATAAATGTTATCAAATTCCCTTCAAAGAATAAGTTTTATCAATCCAAAGATTAAAACAACCGATTGATTTTTAAGGTTTCAGCATTTTTAATTGTTATTTTCGTAGCAGACACTTCAAAATTCTTCAATCATGGAAAATAATAAAGATAAAAATTATCACAAAAACGGAAATCAAAGCGGGAATTCGGGCGAGGCTTGGGAAATTAATGATGACGGTGCAGCCGCGCAATGTCCCTACTTTGGAAATATTCAACACCAAGTTGCAGGTGGCGGAACAAAAAATAGCGATTGGTGGCCAAACAGCCTACGATTAAATGTATTGCGCCAGCAAAGCTCAAAGTCGGATCCTATGGGTAACGATTTTGACTATAAAAAAGAATTTGGAAAGCTCGATTACGATGCCCTTAAAAAGGATTTGACAAACTTAATGACCGATTCGCAAGAGTGGTGGCCAGCAGATTACGGCCATTACGGCGGACTTTTTATAAGAATGGCTTGGCATAGCGCGGGAACCTACCGAGTTACGGACGGTCGTGGCGGTGGAAATACCGCAAACCAACGTTTTGCACCATTAAACAGTTGGCCGGATAACGGGAACTTAGATAAGGCCCGATTACTACTTTGGCCGATTAAGCAGAAATACGGTAAAAAAATTTCTTGGGCAGATTTATTGCTTTTAACGGGGAATGTTGCTTTGGAATCTATGGGCTTTAAAACTTTCGGTTTTGGCGCAGGACGCGAAGATGTTTGGGAACCCGAACAAGATGTGTATTGGGGTTCAGAAACAACCTGGTTGGGTAACGACAAACGTTATGAAGAAGGGCATCTTGAAAAACCTTTGGCAGCTGCACATATGGGATTGATTTACGTGAATCCTGAAGGACCAAACGGAGTGCCAGATCCACTTGGTTCTGCGCACGATATTCGTGAAACTTTTGGAAGAATGGCGATGGACGATTATGAAACCGTAGCACTTATTGCTGGCGGGCATACCTTTGGGAAAGCCCACGGAGCAGGCGATGCCGAAAAGTATGTTGCTGCGGAACCTGCTGGTGCTGCGATTGAACACCAAAGCAAAGGTTGGATAAGCAGTTATAAATCAGGTTTTGGAGATGATACCATAACCAGTGGTTTGGAAGGTGCTTGGACCCCCACTCCAGACAAATGGGATCATGAATATTTTAGAGTATTGCTTGATTACGATTGGGAATTAACCAAAAGTCCCGCAGGCGCGCATCAATGGAAACCAACTGCGGCTTCCAATGCAAGTAAAGCTCCGATGGCGCACGATACTTCCAAAACACAGGATTTAATGATGAGTACGGCAGATATTGCTTTAAAAACCGATCCCGCTTATTTAAAAATCTCAAACCATTTTAGAGACAACCCCGAAGAATTCGAAGATGCCTTTGCGCGCGCTTGGTATAAATTATTACACAGAGACATGGGGCCTCTTTCTCGATTTTTGGGTCCCGAAGTTCCGAGTGAAGAATTGCTTTGGCAAGACCCTATTCCTGCGGTTAATCACACTTTAATTGACGAAAAGGATATTGCATCATTAAAAGGAAGAATACTGGATACAGGTTTGTCAATTTCTGAATTGGTTTCAACCGCGTGGGCTTCTGCTTCAACTTACAGAGGTTCCGATATGCGCGGGGGTGCAAATGGCGCCCGAATTCGTTTGGAACCACAAAAAAATTGGGAAGTGAATAATCCAAAACAACTTTCAAAAGTTTTAGATAAGCTCGAAAGTATTCAAAAAGATTTCAACAATAACCAAAGTGGCGACAAAAAAGTTTCAATGGCAGATTTGATTGTTTTGGGCGGAAGCGCAGCAATTGAAAAAGCAGCCAAAGATGCAGGACATAATGTAACAGTACCTTTCACTCCTGGAAGAGGTGACGCTTCACAAGAACAGACAGATGTTGATTCCTTCAAACACTTGGAACCGGCTGCAGATGGTTTTAGAAATTATTTGAAAAACAACCAGCACGCTTCTTTTGAAGAATTGTTGGTTGATAAATCACAATTATTAACGCTCACTGTTCCAGAAATGACAGTTCTTGTGGGTGGAATGCGCGTTTTGGATACAAATTGGGATGGTTCCAGCCACGGTGTTTTTACCGATAAACCTGAAACATTGACCAATGATTTCTTCGTAAATCTTCTTGATTTGGGAACAACTTGGAAAGCCGTCGGTGATGATGACCGTATTTTTGAAGGGCGCCACAGAGCCTCGGATACTTTTAAATGGACCGGAACTCGGGCAGATTTAATTTTTGGTTCCAACAGCGAACTTCGCGCAATTGCAGAAGTTTATGCCTGTGAAGATTCCAAAGAAAAATTTGTGAACGATTTTGTTGCAACTTGGAGCAAAGTGATGAATTTGGATCGTTTTGATTTAAAATAATCAAAATGCAAATTTTTTTATAAATGAACAGAGTTGCAAAATATGTGACTCTGTTTTTTTACTTTTATAACAAATGAAGGAACAACTTTTTAACGCCATACGCCAGGAAGATTTATCTGAAGTCGAAAAACTTTTGGGAGAAAATCCTGAACTGGCATCCGTCAAAGATGCCCGTGGTTCCACGCCTTTGTTACTTGCAACTTACTATGGGCTGTACGATATTTCAGAAATTATTTTAAAGTTTCCGCAAAATATTGATGCGCAGGACGCATCAGGCAACACCGCTTTGATGGGAGTTTGCTTTAAAGGTTTTGACCATATTGCGAAACTTTTGTTGGAACACCGTGCCAATCCCAACATTAAAAATTTCAACGGTGCTACGGCTTTAATTTTTGCCGCTACTTTTGGACGAAAAGGAATAGCGTGGATGCTTTTGGACAAAGGTGCAGACAAATCCATAAAAGATGACAGAGGGTTGACGGCTGCAGACCACGCAAAAATGCAGGGTAACCGGGAGATGGTTGAATTGCTTGAAGAGAAAAAAGAATAGAAAATAAAGAAAAAGAAGGTTTGAGCAAAAATTTAAAAATAACAATTATTCAAAGCGAACTTCACTGGGAAAATGCGGAAGCAAATCGCGCGATGTTTTCTGAGAAAATTCAAAATATTGAAGGCGAAACGGATTTGGTTGTGCTTCCCGAAATGTTCACTACTGGGTTTTCAATGAATGCCAAAAAACTTGCTGAGCCAAATGATGGCGAAACTTTTAAGTGGATGGTTTCCGAAGCGGAAAAAAATAACTGCGCCATTACTGGAAGTGTTATTATTTCTGAAAATGGAAATTTTTATAACCGTCTATTTTTCGTTTTTCCCGATGGAAATTTTAAAAAATATGACAAAAAACACACCTTCACTTTAGCAAAGGAAAACGAAACCTATAAAGCCGGAACCGAAAGATTGATTGTAAATTACAAAGGCTGGAAAATCTGCCCTTTGATCTGTTACGACTTGCGTTTCCCAGTTTGGGCGAGAAATACGGAAGATTACGATGTTTTAATTTATGTTGCCAACTGGCCAAAAGTTCGCACCCCTGCCTGGGATACATTATTGCGTGCCCGAGCCATTGAAAATATGGCGTACTGCATCGGTGTAAATCGTGTGGGTTTTGATGGAAATAATCACGAATACATTGGCCATTCTGCAGTTTACGATGTTTTGGGAAAGCAGGTTTCAACAGCTAATTTTGAAAATGAGTTTGCCGAAACTATTGTTTTGGAAAAAGAGCACATTGAAAACAACCGAAAACACCTTCAGTTTTTAAACGATCGCGATCAATTTATTTTAAAATAAAGGTCTCATTCAAACTCCAGTTGGCCCTAACTTCAATTTGTGTTGGATAATAAATAATTCGTTCGGGCTCCATTCGGTTTAGGAAGCTGCCGGTGTCCCATCTCCCGTTTTCGTTGGCGTCGTAAATAATTCGGAGGAAATATTTATTTGGCGAAAGCGCTTCGAAAAACACCTCTTTATTTTCCGAAAGATATTCTGAGGCCACCAAATTATATTTGGTATCCAATAGCTGTACGATAACAGGAAACTGTTCCACATTCTGCAAGCTAAGCTTCAAAGTGCCGTAATCGCTTTCCAAGCGGGTGTTTACGTTAAAAGTGAGGGTGTCATTCGTCTTCTCAAAAAAATCTGTCAGCGCTCCCGGAAAGAGTTTTATCAGATAGCTTTGGTCTTCCGTCTTTGGAAAATATACTTCGGCCCAGTTGTACTTTTTATTTAGTTTAACAGTCGTTTCAACAAAAGAGGAATCTTTGGCCATTACTTGAAATTGTTCGGCATCAAAGGTTACAAGCGGTGTATTGGCGCGCAGTTTAAAAGTATCCTTCAATTTTACGGTTCCGGTTTTCAATGCAGAAATAGTCAATGAATCTTTAAATAGCTCGCGCATTCGCACGGTAGCGGTATCAATAAAACTTCCGTTAGTCACTTTAAAAATCAGTGAATCTGTTTCAATGGCAGGCTTAAACCAATAATGCAATGTGTCCTTTTTTTCGTCTTTAAAAACCGCGGAGGTATAGTCTTCTGGCATTTCAGAAAGCATTTCAATATTTAAACTGTCTGCACGGCCTTCATATCCAAAAACAATATGATTTTTACCTATTTGGCTTGCGCGCACAAATTTATAATCAGGTGTTTCCTTAAAAATCGTCAGCGTGTAACTTGAATCTGAGGGAAGGGTGATAATTTCTCTTTCAAAACCTATTTTATCGTTTTGGGGCTGAAAAATATAATCGTTGTTCTTTTCCTTCAATGCCAAAAGTAGGTATTTTCCCTCCTTTAAATTGGTCAATTCAAAAACACCCGTGCTATCTTTGGTAACGGTTATGTAAGTAGGTTTTTCAGAATAAATAATTGAATCTGTAAAAGTCTCGTTTACTTCATAAAGCATTACCGTTGTTGGAATTTCGGGCGCTATTAATTGTGCATCTTTCACCCTTCCCGAAAGCTTCAAGCTATCAATATAACTTCCTGTGGAAAAAATATATTTAAAGTAATCAAACTTGTTCTCCTCGTTATTGTCCACAATACTATTCCCAAAGTTGAAGGAATACGTGGTGTTTGGTTTCAAGGTATCGATTATTTTGATCCTTAGGGTTTTTGAAGTACTTAAAGGCGTAATAACGGGGGCGTATTTCATTGGTGGCGAAATGATGAGCTCTTTGTTTACTTCTTTCAGCTTTATGTATTCATCAAAACGGATTTCAATTTCGGCTCCCGTAAAATTTGTAGTGTAATTTTCAGGACTGCTTCTTACTATTACAGGTGGAATGGTATCCCGCGGCCCGCCCGATGGAGATCCTTTTTTTGCACAGTCAACGAATGACAAAATCATCAAAAAAGCTATGGGAATGTAAAGCAGGCGGTGTTTCACTTAGTATTCTTTAAAATTTTGTGGCGCTGCGGCGCGGGTTCAAAATTAAACAATATGTAGCAACAATTTACAAATAACTTTAGGCTACTGCAATTGTGGCGATGCTTATACTTACCTTTTCACCTTTTAGCAGTTGGAGCGCGCACTTTTCCAGTGTGGCGCCCGTGGTTATTATATCGTCAACCAATAAAACGTGCTTATGTTTTATTGCATCAAGATTTTGAATTGAAAAAACCTCCTCGGCCTCAAAACGCAGTATTCGGGTTTTGAAAACTTGTGAGCCCGATTTTGAAATTTTTATTAACACATCATCCCGATAGGGCACATCCAGCGCTTTGGCTATTTCCTTTCCAAAACCTTCCACTTGATTATATCCACGCTTTTTAAGTTTTTGTTTATGAAGTGGAACAGGGATAACCAAATCGATTTTTTTATAGGAATCCATTTCCGCTAGTTCTGCCCCCAGCCATTTTCCAAAGAAAGTACTCACCTCTTTCTTTCCGCGGTATTTTAGATTGTGCAAAAGTTCCTGCGTCAATCCTCTTTTCTGAAAATAAATAACTGCCGTAGCATTTTTCACTAAAAATCTTCCGTAAAATTTATCTTTTAAAATATTGTTTTCGGTTTTGTGGAATGAAGCAATTGGAAGCGAATGGGTACACTCCGTACACAACCCCTCTTCCTGCTTCATTAATTGTTGCTTGCAACCCACACAAACCCTTGGAAACAGTAGATTTAACATATTTTAAGAATTTTTACCATTTTGTAAACGTTTGTTAAAGAAATACCTGCCTACTTTTACTACCTAAACTTAACTTATTAATTATGAGTACCGAAAATGAAAACAATAGTGGCAAATTCAAGATTCTGATTGGTGTACTTTCAGTATTACTTATTGCCTTAGCCGTTTATACTGTAACGTTGTTCAACGATAGTAAAAATACGGTATCAAATCTTGAGATGCAAAAAGCAGATATTGAGCAAGAGCTTGAAGGTCTTATTGCAAATTATGATGAAGTAATAAAGGACAATGAATTAAAAGACAAAGATCTATTGGCCGCACGTGAAAGAATAACCATTCTTTTGGATTCTGTTAAAGATGCCAAAGCAAACGTTGCTTTGATTGAAAGATACAAAGCCGAAGTTGGTAGACTTAAACAGGAACGGTCTATGCTCTTTAAACGTGCCGATAGTTTGATTGCGGCCAACAAGCAATTGGCAATGGAGCGCGATAGCACTTCGATGGAACTTTCAAACACACGTATGGTGGTAGATTCGGTGAGTCAGGAAAACATGGCAATGAACGAAACCATTAAAAAAGGGTCTATCGTTAAAGCAACCGATCTTCGTGGTGAAGCGGTAATCATCAGGAACAGCGGAAAAGTTGTGGATACCAAACGTGCCAGTCGCGCCGATAAAATAAGAGCGTGCTTTACTTTGGCGCCAAACGCTATTGCCCAAAGAGGCGACCGTACACTTTACGTGCAAGTAATAAATCCTCGCAACAAAATGATGGGAGATGACGCCGTAAAACAGTTTGAGGAAAAAAACATCAATTATAGCAGTTCAACAAATGTATTTTACGAGAATGACGAATTGGACGTATGTATCTTAGTTAATTCAGCTGAAGCAGATCTTGTGGAAGGACGCTATACCATCAATCTTTTTGATGGGTCAAACCAAATAGCCACCACTACAATGGAGCTTAAATAATTATATTTTAAAATTAAGAGTAGGTAATTTTAAAATAAATGAAACCGCTGTGAACTTATCACGGCGGTTTTTTTATTTTTGCGCTATGGCAAACAACGACGATCAATTTAAAAAAGTAGTCTCCCACGCAAAGGAGTATGGTTATATTTTCGCTTCAAGTGAAATTTACGATGGCCTTAGCGCTGTGTACGATTACGCCCAAAATGGTGTTGAATTAAAGAAAAACATCCGTGAATATTGGTGGCGCAGCATGGTGTATATGCACCAAAATATTGTAGGCATAGATTCTGCTATATTGATGCACCCCACCACATGGAAGGCTTCCGGCCACGTTGATGCTTTTAACGATCCTTTGATAGACAACAAAGATTCCAAAAAACGTTATCGCGCCGATGTCCTTATTGAAGATTACGCCGAAAAGCTATACCAAAAAGCACAAAAGGAAATTGAAAAGGCAAAAGGGCGTTTTGGAGATAGTTTTGATGAGGAACAATTTGTAGCCACAAACCCTCGCGTAGTACGCTATCTTGAAGAGCAGCGTACCGTTTTGGAGCGAATGGCCCGCTCGCTTGAAAAGGAAGATTTAGCAGACGTAAAAGCTTTAATCGAAGAATTAGGTATTGCTGATCCAGAAACGGGTTCAAAAAATTGGACCGAAGTACGCCAATTCAACCTTATGTTTGGCACTAAACTAGGAGCTTCCGCAGAAAGTGCGATGGACCTTTACCTTCGCCCAGAAACTGCCCAAGGTATTTTCGTAAACTTTTTAAATGTGCAAAAAAGCGGAAGGATGAAAATTCCTTTCGGAATTGCCCAAACGGGAAAAGCATTTAGAAACGAAATAGTTGCGCGCCAATTCATCTTCCGTATGCGTGAATTTGAGCAGATGGAAATGCAATTCTTCGTTCGCCCAGGCGAAGAGCTGAAATGGTACGAGTATTGGAAAGAAACCCGTTTAAAATGGCACCTTTCTTTAGGTATGGGTGAAGAAAACTACCGTTTCCACGATCACGAAAAATTGGCGCATTACGCGAATGCCGCGGCAGATATTGAATTCAACTTTCCTTTTGGTTTTAAGGAATTGGAAGGAATTCATTCCCGTACCGATTTCGACTTAAAAGCCCACGAAAAATTCTCTGGAAAAAAATTACAGTTTTTTGATCCAGAATTAAATGAAAGTTATGTTCCGTATGTGGTTGAAACCTCTATTGGTTTGGATAGAATGTTCCTTGCCGTACTGAGCAACTCGCTACAAGATGAAACTTTGGAGGATGGAAGCGTGCGAACCGTTTTGAAACTCCCGGCTATTTTGGCACCCGTAAAAGCTGCCGTTTTACCCTTGGTGAAAAAGGACGGTCTGCCCGAAATTGCCCAAAAAATAATTGACGATCTTCAATGGGATTACAACGTAATCTATGACGAAAAAGATGCGGTGGGAAGACGCTACCGCCGTCAGGATGCCGCAGGTACGCCTTTCTGCATCACTGTGGACCATCAAACTATTGAAGACAATACCGTTACTATCCGCTACCGTGATACCATGGAACAGGAACGTATCAAGATTTCAGAAATTTCAGAAAAAATGAAGGAAACCATTTCATACAAAAACTGGCTATCCGAATAATTTTTTTAAGTGGTTAATTCTATATTTCGAAGGAGGAGGATATTTGGTTATCCTCCTTTTTTTGACACATAAATTATTCATCCCGATTCTTAATTTCGGTAATTTCAACCGGAGCGGCCTTTTCACAACGGTTTATTCTACGAAGACCATTAAATTTCACCCACACTGTTTGATTGTCTCTTCTAAAATTTTCACTCAAATTAATGGGGTCTACATAATAGAAATCTTTTTCCCCTTCCTTTAGTTGTATAGTGTATTCACAATCATCGGCCAAATCAGAGTACAAAATTCTGCCCGGCAAATAACCATCGGCTATCATTTGTGCCGCAAGTGCTTTTTTAGCCTCTATTTCTGCCGCGCTATTGGTTTCCAAGTTTCGGGATTGGTTTTGTGAAGAAACGCAAGATAAAACTGTAAAACTTAGCAATAATACCGAAAGTGAAATCTTAGTCAACATTCTTTATGATTTTTTAAGTGATGTATGAAGATACAAAAATTAAAAGTACGCCCGCAACTGAATGCTACCCGTATGTACTGTTTTTGTGGTCTCACTTTTTCTCCCGAAATAGGAAAGATTGGCATCCAAATATTTAGTTATCCGTTTCTGAAAAAGCAAACGCCACGTAAAATTGGTTCCAGGCTGTAAGCCTTCCAGCATTTGGTAGGCCACGGGCGAAAAAGGACTGCCCTCAAACTGGTTGTCTATATAATTGAATTCTCCATTTATTGAAATCTTTTCAGCATTGGTGTATGCGAAGGAAAAACCTAAGGTCTGCTGGTTCAACTTTTCCATCTCGCCCAATTGATTGTCTTGGTTGGCGAATTCATAAAAAACATCAAAACGTGTTTGTTGGCTCAGCAAATAGGAAATTTTTGGATTGAATTCATAGGAATCGAGAAGGTAATTTCTATTCGCAAAATTTTCCGAAAGACTTTCGTTGCTGCCCGTTGCGCCTTTTAAATTCAACAACCAGCTTTCCCAGAATTTATGATTAAAATTAAGCTGGTGACTCTTCAAATTATTTCGTTGCAATCCTACGGCTAATAAATTATCTGCTGAAGTAGAAATAAAAGTATAGCTTGTGGTAAAATGCTGCTTTCCGCGGTTGAAAAACAAAGCATTTCTAAAATTCAGCGTAAGCCCCAATTGGTCATCGCCTCCATCTTCAAAAGGATTTATATTGAACCCATCATTCTTTCGTTTTACTTTTCGGTCTAAAACATAGGAAGTTTGATTATAAAAATGTGAAAGTATCTTTTTAAAGCCTTCTTTGTTGGACCAATTTTGTGGATTTAACGTAAGAATTTGACTAAACTTGTTCTGTCTGATTTTCAAAAAAACCTGATTGGGCAGCAACACCCTAATATACTCCGCTTGGTCCTGAAACTGGGCCACTTCAAATTCTTCCAGTTCCTGTATACCATTGTTGTTGTAGTCAATCCAGGTGTAAACACCCTGCCCCGGCTCTGTCTTAACATATGTAAATTCCTGTTGCGGAATCACTCCATTGTTGGACTCCAATGCGGTATTTAATCGAATACCACCATCAAAAAGCGCTTGATTGTAAATTATTCGAGAATTCAACGAACGCTCAGTTTCTCGATTATCAATAGTTACTGGCAACGAATCATTCGGGTCAATGCCAGGATCTGGATTTGGTTCGTATTTTAAAGTTCTGTAATTCGCAAAGGTGGAAAGTTGGGTGTTTTCAGTATTTATAAGTCGCGATTTTAAATAATACGTATTTGAAGAATTCACCTTTTGAAGCACATTATTGCGAACACTATCATTCACCCGAAACTGGTAACCAGCTTCCACAAAAACTTTGGTACTATCGCCAATGCCGGTAAAAGCCTCAAAAGCTGCAAATTTTTGACTAATTGGCGAAATACTATCGCGCTGTACATCTCTAATTTGATTATCTTCCAAAGCCACTTTGCCACCCACCCAAGCCTTTTTTAAAGAATAGGTTGTTGTATTATTCAATCTGAAAAATTTTGAAGAAATAGAATCTGCCTTGCTGTTTAAAAAGCTGCCGTAGGTCTGTAACCTCAGTTTTTTCAGCTTTATTTCTGAAGCGATTACGTGCCGAGTCCCGTTGAAATTTTCAGAATAATTCAAATTTTGAAATTCATAACGCCCACCGCCTATTTTTGGATGAGACACCTCAACTCCTGAAATCACAAAACTCTGATTGCCTATAGGGTTAATAAGGTTCCAATCGCGATTAAATTCAATATTATAAAGCCTTTCAATGGTCCTGAAATCTTTTTGAACAAAATCCAACGAGCCGAAACCATCTATTTTCAATGTATCTGACGTAGTCAATAACCGTTGTTTAAAAGCCAATCTACCTGCAAAACCATCGTTGTTGTTGTCATCAATATCACTAAAAAGGTTCAGGTCGTTCTGGCTTCCGGCCACTTCAAAATCAATACGCGTTTTTTCTGAAGGGTGAAAACTTCCGTTTAGGCCGCCAACCTGCAATTTTATTGGCGCATTTAACCGAATAACCGGTGCATAATTTCCTTGGGGCACGCCATTAACGGGAGCTACGTATTCAAAAATACGACTGATAGCATTGGTTTCACTTATTACATAATTGCCATTATTGGGACCCACGAGAGAAAACCGTACACTAAAAAGTTCATCCTCGGGATTGCTTGAAAAAACGAAGACTTCTTCGCCGTTTATAATTTCCTTTTTATAAAGAATTTTATTTTCAGAATAAGTATCAGGTACTGCGGAAGGTGCGTTCATTAGTTCCCGATCATCACCAGCTGCCTGTAAAATAGCCACTTGTTCTTCGGAAAGATTTTGTTGCAACGGTTGGTTTTTGGCATCATTTTCTGAATAAACATAAACGCCCAAGTCCAAATTATCACTGGTATAATTTCCACCCCCATAACCAATGAAACGGGTGTAACTTCTATCGGTATATTGATACTCCACCGAAATCCGCATATTACTGGTAATAGGGTATGTTGGATTGAATTTAATTTCTCCAGCGTTGTAATCTATTACATAATCCTCGTTTTCGCCGCGCTGTAAAAGCAACCCATTAACGTAAACCCGTTCGCTGCCCGAAACCACCAAAATGTAAAGTTCGCCATTTGGCCCAATCAATTTATACGGACCTTGGTTTCCTTCCTGCCCAATAAATTCACTTTTCGAAAAAACACCGCGTACCAAAGCTCCAGAAGCATAAGCCGAAATTTTTGAGCCATCTTCGTTATTAAAGGTTCCTCCGAGTGAAATTCCCTGTACCTTTTTGGTGAATCTTCCAAAATAACTATTGCTGTTTTGAAGATCTATATCGCCGGCGCGAATGTTCCAATTTTCTCCAAAAAGTTCGATGAAAATTTGGTCAAATTCATTCAAACTTTGCGAATAGCCGCCTTCCTGCGCTGGAATATTTGCATCCTGAATAGAGGCCCGAATGGAAACCTTTTCGCTCAATTTTCCTGTAATTTGAAGATCGAGTTCGCTGTTCACCACCGCATTTTGATTGTTGCCAATAGTAATGCCGCGCGAAATGCTTCCCGAAGTATTTAAACCATCAAAGGGCGTGAAAACATTTTTATTCGTGCTTTCATCCAGCGAATACAATTTGTCTATTTGCCCGGTATTCTCAACAATAATTTTTGGATCGAGGGCGAAATATTCCCGCGTTAAAAATTCCGGATACTGCAAATATTGAATGGTGAGTGAATCGTTTTGTTGCTGCAATTCTTCAGAAAAAACAATAAATCCCTTTTTAAAATCTATTCGATAACTGAAAGGATCGGGTGAATTTCCATCCTTATCGAGAATTGCAAACCGCTTTGGATTGATGCCCGCGCTATCCAAAACCACTGTATCCCTTAGTGCTACTTTTTTCTCTTTATAGTTGGAAGAAATATCCTGCGCATAGCCAACAGCCACAATAAAAATGAGAAAAACAGACAGGTATAACTTCATTACCAATATAACTTAATGTAGCCGATTATATTTTGTGAATATATTATGAAAATCTTTACGGGCGTGGGCCGTGTAAAAATACAATGTTAATTAACTTAGTGGCCTTTAATAAACGCTACTTACAATGAAAATCATTTCATATAACGTAAACGGAATTCGCGCCGCGATGCGCAAAGGTTTTATTGATTGGTTGAAAGCTGCAAACCCAGATGTTATATGCCTTCAGGAAACAAAAGCCAATTTTGACCAAGTGGAAATCGAGGAAATCGAAGAAGCTGGCTATCCGTATCATTATTGGTACAGTGCTGTAAAAAAAGGATACAGTGGGGTGGCGATTTTTTCAAAAATAAAACCGAACCACGTGGAATATGGCACCGGCATAGAATATATGGACGCCGAAGGAAGAAACATCCGTGTGGATTTTGATACTGTTTCGGTGATGAGCCTGTATTTGCCAAGCGGCACAAACATTGCTCGTTTGGAACACAAGTTTACATATATGGACGATTTCCAGAAATATATTGATAACCTGAAAAAAGAAATACCAAATTTAGTGATTTGTGGTGATTACAACATTTGTCACGAAGCGATAGACATTCACGATCCTGTTCGCAATAAAAATGTTTCCGGTTTTTTGCCTGTGGAAAGGAAATGGCTGGACGGTTTTATGAAAAGTGGTTTTATTGATAGTTTTCGCCATTTCAACAAAGAACCGAATAATTACACCTGGTGGAGCTACCGTGCCAACGCCCGAAACAATAATAAAGGATGGCGTATAGATTACAATTTGGTTTCAGAACCATTGTTGAAAAACCTAAAACGAGCAGTAATTTTACCCGATGCAATGCACAGCGATCATTGCCCGCATTTGGTAGAACTTGAATTTTAAAAATGAAGCACACAACATTCCCAAATACAAACCTAAAAATTAGCAAACTCTGCCTTGGCACTATGACTTGGGGTCAGCAGAATACAGAAGCAGAAGCCCACGAACAGCTTGATTTCGCCATTGAAAAAGGTATCAATTTTATTGATTGTGCCGAAATGTATCCCGTTCCCGCAAACCCAAAAACGCAGGGAAGAACCGAATCATATATTGGTAATTGGCTTGTAAAAAAGAAAAATCGGGAGGACTTGGTTTTGGCTACCAAAATTGCCGGGCCCAGTCGTTCGATGGATCATATTCGCCAACCATTGGATTTCAGTAAAAAATCTTTGGAAGATGCGATTCATAAAAGTTTAAAAAGATTACAAACCGAATATATCGATTTATATCAACTTCACTGGCCGGAACGAAACACGAATTATTTCGGACAGCGCGATTATACCCATAAACAAAATGAAGCATGGAGCGATAATTTTGTAGAAGTTTTAAATACTTTGGAAGAATTGGTGAAAGCAGGAAAAATTCGCCACGTCGGGCTTTCAAACGAAACCCCTTTTGGCGTGATGCGCTGTATGGAAGAAGCACGGAAAGGAAAATTGAAAATGGTTTCGGTTCAAAATCCTTATAATTTGGTGAATAGAAAAGATGAAATTGGTTTAAGTGAAATACTTCAACGTGAAAATGTTGGGTATTTACCCTATTCGCCGCTCGGTTTTGGAACGCTCACGGGCAAATATTTAGATGGAACGGCTGATGCAAATTCACGCATCAATCAATTTAAACAATACAGTCGCTATAGCAATAAACAGGCTTTGGAAGCCACCGAAAAATATTATGAAATAGCGAAAAAGCATAATTTAAGTTTTGCGCAAATGGCCTTGGCATTTATCCTTCAGAAGAAATTTGTAACCGCTCCAATTATTGGTGCCACTTCAATTAAACAACTTTCGGAAAACATTGAAAGCATCCATGTTTCACTTTCGAAAGAAATTTTAAAGGAGATTGAGGCGGTACATAACCAAATTCCTAATCCGGCACCATAGGCCCCCTAACCCCCGAAGGGGGAATGGCCCCACCCAACCTCCCCGAAGGGGAGGAGTTCGAGTACAAGTTCCCCCTTCGGGGGTTAGGGGGCTTTTTTACACAAACGCACTATAACCAGTAATTGCCCGCCCAACAATCAACGAGTTGATTTCCTTGGTTCCCTCGTAACTGTAAATTGCTTCGGCATCCGCTACAAAACGGGCAACGTCGTATTCCAAAAGTATTCCGTTGCCACCCATTACCTCGCGGGCCTGGCTTACCACATCGCGGGTTCGCATACTACAAAATACTTTTGCGAGCGAGGCGTGTTCATCAGTCAACAAACCTTCGTCTTGCAATTCGGAAAGTCGGAAACACATGGTTTGCATTGCTGTAAGATTGGCCACCATTTCAACCAAATGATTTTGCACCAACTGAAAGGAAGCAATCGGCTTTCCAAATTGTTCGCGTTTTTTGGTGTATTTCAGCGCAGCTTCATAAGCACCGCGCGCGCATCCCACGGCTTGCCAAGCCACTCCAGCGCGTGTCATCCGCAATACTTTTGCGGTATCTTTAAAAGAATCACATTTTTGAAGTCGGTCGCTTTCGGGGATACGGCAATCCGTCAAGGTTATCAGTGCATTCTGCACTGTGCGAAGCGCCATTTTATTTTCCATCTTTTCAGCTTTAAAACCTGGGTTCCCTTTTCGCACTAAAAAACCTTTCACTTGATCGGAAGTTTCGTCGCGCGCCCAAATGATAGTAACATCTGCAAAGGTGGCGTTCCCGATCCATTTTTTCTGTCCGTTTAAAACCCACTCATCGCCTTCCTGTCTGCAGGTAGTTCCCAAACCACCCGCAACTGCTGAACCCACTTCGGGTTCCGTAAGTCCGAAGGCGCCAATAAGTTCCATCTTTGCCATCTTGGGGAGCCATTCCTGTTTTTGTTCTTCACTGCCGCATATATAGATGGAGCCCATCGCCAATCCGCTGTGAACCCCAAAAAAAGTAGAAATGGAAACATCCACACGGGCAAGTTCCATAGCAATAATTCCTTCCATTACATAGGTTTCATAAGGAGTTCCGTAACCATCATAGGTAAGTCCGCAAATGTTCAATTCTGCCATTTTTGGAATAATTTGAAAGGGAAATTCGGCTTTGTTCCAGTATTCGTTGGCTATCGGCTTTATTTCATCTTCCATAAAATTGCGTACTTTTATTTGAAGTTCACGCTGCGCAGGAGTTAGTTTTAATGCCAAATCATAAAAATCGCCATCAATGGGCGGTAGTTTGTGTTGTCCTTTTTTTCCGCTTTTGTGTTTCAGCATCTTCATCAAACCTGCCAATTGCCGATCATCGAGCTCACCAACGGTTTTCATAATTTCTGAAAGATCTACTTTTTGCGAAAGTTTCCCCAGCGCATCCAGATCAATATCCCGCATTAAGTGAATGGTCTGTTTTATTTTTGAAAAGAAGGACATAATAGTTTTTTAGAATTGACTTCTAAAGATACCATTAAGCACATTTCTTAAGGCTAAAAAAAAGTTAATTTGGAGGAAGTGGCTTTATTTCGGTTTCGTTTACGTAGCCTTTTAAACTATCTGGAGTTTGAATATGATACCATTTTTGGTTTTTACCCAAAACGATTAGGGTATCGTTTTTTTTCAGACTTCCAAATTGCTCAAAAACAGAAGCAGGACCTTTGTGAACGTCAGCGCGGTTTTTTAAAGTGACTGCCTTAATAATTGTCGAAGGTTTTTCACTGGGTTGTATCTCGGTTTTTTTAATAAACGAAAGCGGATTAACAGCGCCGCGCGATTTATAAATTCCGAAGTGAAGATGTGGTTCCGTGGTTTTTGCATTGCCAGTATTGCCTACAAAACCGAGCGTATCGCCAATTTTCACTTTTTTACCCTCTGAAACAGCGATACTGTCCAAATGCGCATAATAAATGGTTTTCCCAAAAAGACCATCGCGAAGCCAAATCTGTTTGCCGCCCAAACCGCGCTCGCCTACAGAAACAATTCTTCCATCCGTAACAGCAACAACCGGGGTGCCTTTGGCTGCAAAAATATCGACTCCTTCGTGGGAGCGACTTCCCGCATCGCGCGGATCTGCCCAAAAACTTTGGATGTTTTTATTTCCAGCGCCACTCACGGGAAATGTGTAAACAGGTTCGGTATAAATTTTCAGCACAAATGGAAATTGCAATTTCATTTGTGGTTGGACTATGATTTTGTAAAACCCGGGTATTTCGATTTCCTGCAATAGAGTTGCCTTTTTGTTTTCGGAGCTTTTTAAAAGTTTAAAAGACTGGAGGGAATCGGTCTTCGCTTGAAATAAGTCGACAAATACCAAAGCCGACTCTAGCTGTTTTTCAACTTCCACCACAATGCGCTCGCCTTCTTTCAATTGAATGTTGTAGCTGTAAACATTGAAATATTCTTCAGAAAAAATGCCGCTTTCCGAATACGGAAGAGTGATTTGGATACTGTCGTGTTTTGCATTTTTAAAAGCGTTTTTCCACTGAAGCAATAGTGAATCGTTTTTTGAAAAATTACGTTCGTAAACCTCTCGGGCGGTTGGCTGCACGATTACATCAGCTGCTTTGCGTACTTGCTTGCAGCCAATAAGCATCATTCCGAAAAAGAGGGTAATAAAGTAACATCTCAAATTCATAGTGATGCTAAAATAGCAGAAATTATACCACAATCAACCAAAAAGATGATGCACTACATCGTGCACCTTTGCCACTTTGATGACGTTTATGTGAAAATTGTTCTTTGGAATTTTACAGTATTTTGAGATTACTATTGAAGTAAAACCAAGTTTTTCCGCTTCCAAAATACGTTGCTCCACACGGGTAACGGGGCGAACTTCTCCCGCAAGACCAACCTCAGCAGCGAAGCAGAGGCGTTTGTCAATCGCAATGTCAATATTTGAGGAAAGTACCGCAGCTACCACCGCTAAATCTATCGCGGGATCGTCAACGGTGATTCCGCCAGTTACGTTTAAAAAGACATCTTTTGCGCCAAGTTTAAAACCTGCGCGTTTTTCCAAAACTGCTAAAATCATATTTAAGCGTTTGGCGTTATAGCCAGTGGCGCTCCGTTGTGGAGTGCCGTAAACGGCGCTACTAACCAAGGCTTGAATTTCTATCATCAAGGGGCGCATGCCTTCCAAGGTTGCGGAAATTGCAGTCCCGCTCAAGTCTTCATCATTTTTTGAAATCAAAATTTCCGAAGGGTTTGATACTTCGCGCAAGCCACTGCCCTGCATTTCGTAAATACCCAATTCTTTGGTGCTACCGAAGCGATTTTTATTGGCGCGCAAAATTCTATAAATATGGTTTCGATCGCCTTCAAACTGGAGCACCGTATCTACCATATGCTCCAAAATTTTTGGTCCGGCAATGTTGCCGTCTTTTGTAATATGGCCAATGAGAATGACGGGCGTTGCGGTTTCCTTTGCAAATTTTATAAGCTCTGCGGTAGTTTCCCGAATTTGGGAAATACTTCCTGCAGTACTTTCAATATGGTCGGTGTGCAAGGTTTGAATGGAATCGATTACCACAATATCTGGTTCAATTTCTTCAATATTTCGAAATATATTTTGCGTTTTTGTTTCTGTCAAAATGTAGCAATTTTCAGAAATAGGTTGAATACGTTCTGCGCGCATTTTTATTTGTTGGGCACTTTCTTCCCCCGAAACATAAAGCGTTTTGTACGGAAGTTGGAGCGCAATCTGTAGCATCAGCGTACTTTTACCGATACCCGGTTCGCCGCCCAAAAGTGTTAGGGAGCCCGGTACCAATCCGCCGCCGAGGACGCGGTTTAATTCGTTGTTTTTAGTATTTAACCGGGCTTCGGCCTGGGTAGATATTTCTGAAATACGTTGCGGCTTGGCAATTCTCTTTGAATTGGTTTCGGAAGATTTCCAACTTACCTTTTCGGCTTTTTGGATTACTTCCTCGGCAATAGTATTCCATTCTTTACAAGAATTGCATTGCCCTTGCCATTTGGCAAATTGGGCACCACAATTCTGACAGAAAAAGGTTGATTTTGTTTTGGCCATAATAGTTCCGCTAAAATAAATATATTTACGCTACAAACCTTCGCTAAATGAAACGCTTATTCCTCACATTTTTTTTATTGTGTTTTTGTTCGTTGGTTTCCACCGCACAACGATACCAATTTAAAAAATATAAAACGGAAGAAGGATTGGTTAACAACGAAACCTATGCTATCCTACAAGATAGCCGTAACAAAATTTGGGTAAGTACTACGGGCGGAATAAGTTGTTTTAACGGAAAAACTTTTAAAAACTACACTACGGAAGACGGCTTAGCTTCCAATATTGTTTTCAGCATTTTTGAGGATAGCAAGGGTCGTATTTGGGCTGGAACACTGGATAATGGTATAAGCATTATTGAAAACGGAAAAATTACAAACCCAAAAGGTGTTGATTTTGACTTTTTGGGAAGTGCCACCTATATTTTGGAAGGTAGCGACGGTACTATTTATATCATTTTCGTAAAAGGCATAGTGACCTACAAAAACGGAAAGCTGGAGTATTTGCTAAAAGGAACTGAGGGAAACCAAATCTCCGGGCTTCAAAGTGCAGATTGGCATGATGACAATACTTTATATATAGCTTCATCTAATAGGGGAATTTTTAAAATGTCACTTAATCCTCTAAAAATTGAAAACATTTACAATGAAAAAGACGGGATAAACAACATTTGCTATTCAGTTTTTGTGGATGGTAAAAAGGATGTTTGGGTGGGTGCTTATGGCGAGTTATATAAAATATCAAACGGGAAGCTTACAAAGTATAAATTCAAGCAAGAGGATTTTGACGAAAACCGTGTTTATGGAATTCTCGAAGAAAATGAAAACGAGCTCATTTTAAGTTTTGAAGGCAATGGCTTTGGAATATTCAAGAAGCAAACGGGAGATTTAGAGGTCATTAATGAAGCACAAGGTCTTCCTTCCAAATACATTTATCGAATGATTAAAGATACTGAAGGCAATTACTGGATGACCAGTTATGGCGAAGGTATTATACGGTTTAGGGATACGGCTTTCAAAATTTATGATGACACACAGGGGTTGCCGTCCAAATCTGTAAATGCAATTGTGGAATGGGACGGGGAATTGCTCATGGCCACAAATGACGGCGTATTTGCATTAGATGAACACAAGAAAATTCGGCCCATCACTAAAAGTGGTGCAATAAAGAATCTATTTGTTACACCAAATGATAACCTTCTCTATACTACAGAAACAGCAGTTTTTGAGCATTCAAAGAGCAACCCCAGGCCTAGATTAATAGATGAGGGCGATTATAACCTTTTGTTCAAAGAGCAGAATAAAACTTTTCTTTTTGGTACCGATAAAATTAAAGTTTTGACATTAGATTCAACCTATTTTATAAAATCTCGAAGAGCTATAACCATTGCGCCTATCGCAGATCGATATATACTTTGCAAAATCGGAGGTCTGTTTCAAATGAATGATAGAAAAACAGATACCATTCCTGGACTTCATCCCAATTTGCACAATGACTTTAGAAGCTTGGATGCCATTAATGCAAATGAAGTACTGGCTGGAAACGAAAAAAAATTATACCACATAACACTTCAGAACGAGCATTTTAAAATTCAGACTTTTGAGATGAATCGATTTGCCTCCTTAAAACAATTTCGGGCATTGAAGGTTGATGGAAAAAATTTATGGTTGGCTGGCAGAGATATGTTGCTGAAAGTTGATTTGGAACTTTTGTTACAAAAAGATAGCATTGTATCAAAAAAATATGCCACTGTGTCCCATTTTTTAGAAAATGACATAGATTTCAATTCGCTTTTAATTACAGAAGACAAAACTCTTTTAACCACTTCCCTCAGCGGAATGCTTGCCTTTAATGAAGAAGCATATCTTCCAAATAAGCAACCTCCAAAACTGGATCTTTCGGAAATTCTTCTGTTCTCAGAACCTTTAGAGGATAGTCTTTACAAAACCGGCAAAGGCATTGTTCTTCCCCACCAAAAAAACTATTTAAGCTTTTCAATGGAAGCGATAACGTTCACCAACCCAGAAAACGTTCACTATAAATATAGAATGAAAGGACTTCGGGATGGAAATGAATGGACCCAACCTACAAAAGACCCTATCGCAGTGTTTTCTTATCTTCCGCCAGGTGACTATACTTTTGAGTTTACTGCAGACAATGGTGATGGTATATGGCAAAACCAACCTTTTCAATATGCATTTGTGATAACTGTTCCTTTTTGGAAAACTTGGTTTTTTTGGGTTTCTTTATTATCTGTTTCATCATTAAGTGTTTTTTTATTTTATTATCTCAAAAACAAAGCAGAACAAAAAAGAAACGAAGCCTATACCCACAATCTCATAAAAGCGCAAGAAGAAGAACGTACGCGTGTGGCGCGCGAGCTTCACGATAGCGTTGGACAAAAATTGATGCTGCTCACAAAAAAAACCAAAACAAACGGCAACCAAGAAATGGAGTTTTTAGCGGCTAATACTTTGGAAGAACTACGTGCAATTTCGAGAGGTCTCCATCCTTCAACACTGGAACGCTTGGGTCCCACGGCTGCCATTCGAAATATGGTTGATGAAGTGGACTCTAACACAAATATTTTCTTTACCCATGAAATTGATGATATAGACGCTTTGTTAAGTAGAGAGGCATCATTACATTTGTATAGGATTATTCAGGAAACTTTAAACAATATGGTGAAGCATGCTGAAGCCAAAGCCGCTTCGGTTACAATTGAAAAAAAGGGTCATACCATTGAAGCTACTATTGCAGACAATGGAAAAGGCTTTGAAATTTCGGAAAAAGTAAAGACCAGTACTAGCCTCGGGATGAAAACTTTAATGGAACGCGCAAAAATTTTACACTCAAAAATTGATATAAAAAGTCAAATCAATAAAGGAACAACCATAACGCTAATTATCCCGATATAAATGCTTGAAAAGAGTAAAATTTCCGTTGTTATTGCAGATGACCATCCTATGATTTTAAAAGGACTGCATGATGAGCTACAGGCAAATAACTATAATGTTTTGGGCCAAGCGGCCAATGGCATGCAGGCGCTGGAACTTATTTTAACACATAATCCAACCATAGCTCTTCTTGACATTGATATGCCACTTTTAACGGGTTTTGAAGTTATAAAAATGGCCAAACAAAAGAAGGTTGACACTAAGTTTATAATCTTATCCTTTCATAAAGAGAATGACTACCTATCCCAGGCCAAAGCACTTCAAATAAATGGATATCTTCTGAAGGAAGACTCATTTTCTGAAATTGAAGATTGTATTCAATGTGTATTAAATAATGATGTATGCTTTAGCCGCTCGTTTGCCGCCTCTTCATTAGCAACCGTTTCAGAAGATTTAAAAAAAATAAAGCATTTAACCTCTTCTGAAAAAACGATTTTAAAGTTAGTAGCGGAACAAATGAGCAGCAGCGAAATTGCAGAACAACTTTTTATTTCAATTCGCACGGTAGAGAAGCATCGAAGCAATATAATCATGAAACTGGAAATTGAAAATACCACTACCAATGCCTTGACCAATTGGGCATATTTGCACAAAAATGTTATTAAAGAGCTTTAGGGTTAATACCCAAAATCATTTTTTATCTTGTCTGCCCTATCCAGCAATTTATCAATGGTTATAAAATCCACCTCTTCTTTGTCATAGGCTCCCTGAAAGATTTTCATGGCTTTTTTGGGCTCTCCGGTTTCTTCATAATAACGTCCCAGATAATAATCTCCCAATACCGTATCTGGATATTGTCTTTTTGCCAAGGTTGCAATTTCTCGCAAAGATTCCCATTGGTTTCTTTTTTCTGCAGCAGTGGCCGTAGCAATAAAGTCATTAACGCGAATGTTATTCGTAATACCAAAAAGATCCTCTATTACCTTATATTTATCAAGCAGATATTGGCTAATTGGCGTATCCAATTTCAATAAAACTTCAGTGTATTCCTTTTTGCTAATTGGTCTATAAACCGAAAATATTTTTTCCAAAGCATTCGGAATACCACGCCCACCCAAAGAATAGTGGGTAGCACCATCAAAATTATCATAATAATAATTGAAGGATTTGCTTTTCAAACCGTTTAATTGGTTGTGAAGGTCTTGGGTAGATTCCATCAAGCCTTTAATATCGTCGGTTCCCGTAGCCAAATAATAGAATATTTTTCCGGGAATTTGTGGAATGCGTTCCACAAGGCGTTCTTCCATCATAGGCGCCATATCTGGACTTAGATTTATATAACCATTCAGCAACGGTGGATCTTTAAAGAGATAATAATTTAAAAAATTGGCCGTAAAATCGTGCCCTACACCAATGATGAACTTTGCGGTTCGGTACTTTTTATCAATATATGGAATAAGTTCCATCCCAATAAATTCAAAAAATTGGGCACCCTTTTCGCCAGGCATAAAAGTATTGTCGTCATAAGAGCAATCTTCATAACGTAAATCACCTTGCATAACGCCAACTACTATAGACTCTGGCATATCTTCCCAATAACTGAAATAATCAACGTTTCCAGCTACTGGCTCAAAAAGATAATCGGCATCCAGCACCAAAACTATGGGGTATTTTTTATCAATATTGGTATCGTAATTTCTGGGAAGTTGAATTTTTAATCTTCGAGACTCGCCAAGTTTGTCAGAATTGAATTCTTCGTAAATTATTTGGGAAAATGAAGCATAATTAAGCAACACACAAACTGCGAATAGTAGGATTTTTTTCATTGGTTAGAATTTTTAGGCTGCGGAAAGATAACAAATTTTCAATTTGTGGTTTTTTCACCGAAAAATTATTTCGAAAAAATTACAATTTTAGCCGTTTTCGATTGTAAATAGGAAGTATCACCAATGAGAGCACTCCAAAGAATACAATGGAAGAAATATTTGAAATCCAAACAATCCATCCAAAAGCAACGCCAACGGTTTTGGCTACTCCAAAAACAGTCAAAATTCCCGCAACTGCAGCAGGATAGGTTCCAAAGCCACTATTGGTAAAAGCAAAAGTGAAGCTCCCGACAACAAAGGTGATTATAATTGTTCCAAAAGGAATATTTGTAGTACCCGGCAATGCGTGCAGCGCAGTGTAGAAAGAAAGTAAGTAAAGGCCCCAAATGATGAAAGTATGAAAAAGAAAAGCCCCCTTTTTCTTCATTTTCAAAATACTGAAAACTCCTTCTTTCAATCCAATAACGAAGCTTTTTATTTTTTTATTGATATTCGATTTTGAAAATTTAATGTACAGGGGAATGCTCACGCCCATTAAAACAATTCCGAAGATAATTATATATAAAAGTGAAGGCGGAATACTTTCAATCACGTAATCATACAATACATCAAACTTTATAACAAGTGCCAAAGCAGTGAAAAAAAGAAGGAATAAAAGATCAACAACCCTTTCGGAAATAATAGTTCCAAATCCTTTTTGAAAAGGCACTCCTTCATATTTATCCAAAATGATCCCTCGGGAAACTTCGCCGCTTTTCGGAATAAAAATATTCATCAAATAAGCCACGGAAACTGCCATAAAGTTATTGGCCAATTTGGTTTTATAACCCAATGGCTCCAACATAAAATTCCATCGATAGGATCGTGATAGATGGCTTAAAACACTAAATACAACAGAAAGCAAGACGAAACCATAGTTTGCATTGGCAAAATATTTTTTAGTTTCGGCAAGTTGTTGTGCTGTAAACGATTGGTAGATATACCAAATCAAAAAAAAACCCAATCCCAGCGGAATCGCAATCTGCAAAAATTTTGAGAGGGAGCGGCTCAATTTATCGGAGTAGATTTGTTTCCTCGTCTGGGAAGACCAAAGCCGGTTTGAAGACCTTTGCCTCTTCCACTTCCATTAAGGCATAGGTAATAAGAATAAGCACATCACCGGGCGCCACGCGTCTTGCGGCGGCACCGTTTAAAGTAATTTCGCCACTGTTTCGAGGACCGGGAATGGCGTATGTTTCGAGGCGTTCGCCGTTATTATTGTTTACTATCTGGACTTTTTCGCCTTCAATAATGTTGGCTGCATCCATTAAATCTTCGTCAATAGTGATGCTACCGATATAGTTTAGATCGGCACCAGTAACTTTTACTCTATGGATTTTAGATTTTACTACGTGTATTTGCATGGTGCAAAGGTATTAATTTAAAGGCATATTATCTATTAGCCGAACATCGCCCGCAAAAGCTGCTATAAAAGCTCTGTATTTTGAAGCTTTGTTTTTTCGCTTTGCGGTTTTGAGTGTTTTTTCGTTGGCTATTTCAAAATATTCCAAATTCAAGTTGGGGTTTTGCAAAAACCGTTCCGCAACCAAAGCATTCAATTCAGCAATGGATTTAGAACTGAATTTCTCGTTCACCTCTTTTAGGGTTTTATAAATAATTGTAGCTTCTTTAAATTGTGTTTCGCTTAGTCGTTTATTTCGTGAACTCATTGCAAGTCCGTTTTTCTCTCTCAAAATTGGGCATCCCACAATTTTTACGGGTAGCTTTTCGATGGCAACCAACTTTTTAACAATCTGTAATTGTTGAAAATCCTTTTCGCCAAAATAGGCTGTGTTTGGTTTCACAATTTTTAAAAGCTTGCTTACAATAGTTCCCACTCCGTCAAAATGTCCTTTTCGGTGCTTGCCCTCCATTTCATTTTCGAGGTTTCCAAAATTGTACTTTTTTGCGGAAACCGAAGCATCATATAGATCTGAAACCTCTGGCAAGTACACAATCACATTTCCTTTTAGATTTTTTAATAGTAAAATATCATCTTCGGGAGTGCGCGGATATTTTTCAAGATCTGCACTATTATTAAATTGTGTGGGGTTTACAAAAATGCTCACCACCACCGCATCATTATTTTCTAAAGCATTCTTTACCAAAGATATATGCCCTTCATGCAATGCACCCATTGTTGGCACAAAACCTATTTTGTCATTTTTTGCCCCGGAAGACAAAGCCTGCACCAAGGTTTCTTTCTGGGTATGTATTACCATAAAATTGGGTTAAGAGCGGGCAAAATTAATATATTAAAGACAATCTACATAAATTTTCGTAATTTTGCGTGTTTTTAAACGCCTCGAGACATTGGGGCAAATTGCAATAATTCCTAAAAAACCCAATAGATGAAAGATAAAAGAGTCTTGTATGTGTCTTCAGAAGTTATACCTTATCTTCCCGAGACCGAGATTTCTTCAATGTCGTTTGAAGCTCCCCGAATGATCAACAATAATGGCGGCCAGATAAGAATCTTTATGCCACGCTATGGCAATATTAACGAAAGAAGGCACCAATTGCACGAAGTGATTCGCCTTTCTGGAATGAACTTGGTAATAAACGATCTCGATATGCCACTGATTATAAAAGTGGCGTCAATCCCTAAAGAGCGCATCCAGGTTTATTTTATTGATAATGAAGATTATTTTAAAAGAAAGGCAACCTATGCTGATGAAGAGGGAAATTTTTACAAAGACAATGACGAGCGCGCCATTTTCTTCGCAAAAGGCGTTATTGAAACTGTAAAAAAACTGAACTGGGCGCCAGATATTATTCACGTTCATGGATGGCTTGCTTCTTTTCTTCCTTTATATCTACGGAATTATTACGGAAACGAACCCCTTTTTGAAAATAGTAAAATAGTTACTTCTGTGTACAATCAAGGCTTCGATGGAACGTTAGCTAAAAACACAATAGATAAAGTTAGGTTTGATGCTATTGATGACGAAGTTATTACTATACTTGAAGAGCCAAGTTACGTAAACCTTATGAAAATAGCCGTCAAAAATTCTGACGCAGTCATTGTAGGATCTGAAGAAATACCAAAAGAGCTTGATGAATTTATTAACACTTTAGACAAACCTGTGTTAAAATATCATAATATGGAAAATTTTTCCCAGGCATATTTAGACTTTTACAGCTCAAAAGTCTTATAGTAATTTCTTCAACAATCTTATTGAAATGAGCTAATTACATTTCACCCAAAACAATTAATAGAACAAATGAAAATTAAAAATTTGTTGCCCCTTGCAGGTGCTATTTTCTTTATAATAATTGCATTCTCTTCTTGCCAAGAAGATATCTCAACTTTGGGCTCTGAAGTATTGGGAACTGAAACCCCCAACGGAATCTTAGATGAATCACAATCCGTCATTGCATACAGTAGAAAACTTGGCCCATTACAGAGCAATAGGCTGCCAGCCTATCAATTAGGGGTTTATAACGATCCTGTATATGGAAAATCAACAGTGAATCTTTTATCACAGCTTACCCTTGCATCAAACGACCCCAGCTTTGGCGAGAATGCCACGGTAGATAGTGTTTTTGTGTATTTACCATACTTCAGTACAGGAACCACAGTGGACAGTGTAACTACTTATGAGCTTGATTCTATATATGGCACCACGCCTATAAACGTGTCCATATTTGAATCAAAATATTTTTTAAGGGAATATGACCCCAATACAGGTTTTGAGGAATTTCAAAACTACTACACTACCCAAGGAGACGTTTTTGAAGGCTATCTAGGTGAGGAACTAGCTTCAGTAGAAAATTTTCTGCCAACAGAGAACAGCTATGTTATATTTGAAGGAGAAGAAAATGAAGAGGAATTAACACCCGGCCTTCGTATAAAGCTAGATTCGACCTTCTTCCAAACCAATGTGATTGATATGGAAGGAACTCCAGAATTGCGAAACAGCAATAACTTTAAAAACTTTTTAAGAGGTCTATATTTTAAAGTTAATTCACCAACGGACAATGGCAGCCTCTTTATTTTTGATGTTACCAAAGCATACGTCTCTATATTTTACAGTTACGATAATGAAGATGAACCCGATGAAAGAGACAACGCTGTATTTAAATTGAATTTTAGTGGGGGCATAAGTGTAAATACTTTTACAAACCAACTGCCCACCCAAATACAAACCGCAGTAGAGAATCCAAATATTGAAACCGGAAATGAAAATCTCTACCTTCGCGGTGGTGATGGAATCATTTCAGTTGTGGAACTCTTCGGGAAAGACAATGATAATAACGGCGTGGCAGATCAACTTGAAACTCTTCGCGATAAAAAATGGCTGGTCAATGAGGCAAATCTCATTTTTTATGTGAATCAGGATTTAATGGTAGGTGGTGCTACAGAACCTGAACGTATAATAATCTATGACCTTAAGAACAGTAACGTACTGGCAGATTACAATCTGGACCCAACGAATGGTCTGGAAGCTGTAGATGCCCTTACAAACCATTACGGAAAACTACAAAGAGGAAGTGATGGCAACGGTGAATACTACAAATTAAAAATAACAACCCATATCAGTAATTTGATTAATAAAGACAGCACAAATGTACCTTTGGGCATAGTGGTATCTCAAAATGTTTTAACAAGGACGACGCAGAAACTTCAAAACTCTATGGAGCCAAATATTGAGCAAATACCCTCCAGTACTGTAATTTCACCTGAAGGAACCATTCTTTACGGAAATGCAACGCCAAACCAAGAAAAAAGATTAAAACTCCAAATTTATTACACTGAACCTAATTAAACCCTGCGTATGTGTGGAATTGTAGGCTATATCGGCAAAAAAGAAGCATACCCAATTATTCTCAACGGATTGAAACGTTTAGAATACAGAGGTTATGACAGCGCCGGAATTGCACTTTTTGACGGAACAGATATTCAACTTTGCAAGACAAAAGGCAAGGTGGCAAGTCTGGAAGAAAAAGCTGAAAAGGAAATTTCCCGAAAGGGAAGCCTCGGCATAGGGCATACTCGCTGGGCAACACACGGAGTTCCTAATGACGTGAACAGCCACCCGCATTATTCCAATAGCGGCGATTTAGTTATTATCCACAATGGAATTATTGAAAACTACGATTCCCTTAAAAAGGAATTGATTAAAAGAGGCTATACCTTTACTTCAGATACAGATACCGAAGTTTTGGTAAACCTTATAGAGGATATTCAAAAAAACGAAAACGTAAAACTTGGGAAAGCTGTACAAATAGCATTAAACCAAGTTGTGGGTGCTTATGCAATTGCACTTTTTGACAGAAAAAAACCTGATGAAATTGTAGTGGCAAAACTTGGAAGCCCATTAGCAATAGGCATCGGCGAAGATGAATTTTTTGTTGCCAGCGACGCTTCTCCATTTATTGAATTCACAAACAACGCCATCTATTTAGAAGATGAAGAAATGGCCATCATCCGTCTAGGGCGTGATGTAAAAGTCAGAAAAATAAAAGACGATAAATTAGTTGCCCCATACATTCAAGAGCTTCAAATGAATCTTGAGCAAATTGAAAAAGGCGGTTACGAACATTTTATGCTGAAGGAAATCTACGAACAGCCTTCCGTAATAAAAGACACCTATCGCGGGCGTTTACTTGCCGAGAAAGGCATTGTAAAGCTTGGAGGTCTTGAGGATTATATTGAAAAATTCATCAATGCAGACCGCATTATTATCGTGGCCTGTGGAACTTCGTGGCATGCAGGTTTAGTGGCTGAATATATTTTCGAGGACTTGGTACGCATTCCTGTGGAAGTAGAGTACGCCTCCGAATTCCGTTACCGAAATCCAATTATTTCAGAGAAAGACGTAGTAATCGCCATTTCACAAAGTGGTGAAACCGCAGATACACTTGCCGCTATAAAACTCGCAAAATCAAAAGGTGCGTTCGTTTATGGAGTTTGTAATGTTGTAGGCTCAACTATTTCCAGAGAAACCCACAGCGGATCCTATACGCACGCCGGACCTGAAATTGGCGTTGCTTCAACCAAAGCTTTCACAACCCAAATTACGGTTTTGGCTATGATAGCCCTGCGTTTGGCAAAAGCAAAAGGCACCATCAGCCAAAGTGATTTTATGCTCTATTTACGTGAATTGGAACTTATTCCAAAACATGTAGAAGAAGCTTTAAAGACCGAAGACAAAATAAAAGAAATAGCAACTGTTTTTAAGGATGTTCGCAATTTCCTTTATTTGGGAAGAGGCTACAATTTCCCAGTAGCTTTGGAAGGCGCATTGAAACTAAAGGAAATTTCATACATACACGCCGAAGGCTATCCAGCCGCTGAAATGAAACATGGCCCTATCGCACTTATAGACGAGCAAATGCCCGTTGTGGTCATCGCTATAAAAAGTGATCATTATGATAAAGTAGTGAGTAACATTCAAGAAATAAAGGCTAGAAAAGGTAAAATTATAGCCGTAGTCTCCGAAGGCGATACTGCTGTTAGGGAAATGGCAAATTATGTTATGGAAGTGCCGCACACTCCTGAGGCATTGTCGCCATTGGTGACTACTATTCCGTTGCAATTACTGTCATACCACATTGCCGTAATGCTTGGCAGAAATGTGGATCAGCCACGTAATTTGGCGAAATCTGTAACAGTAGAATAAAACATTTTCAGACATACTTTTTTTGATGTACTTTTATTCAAATGAAAGTCATCAACCTTATCTCTGGTCCGCGGAATCTCTCCACGGCAATTATGTATTCTTTTGCGCAACGTGAAGACCTGAAGGTATTGGACGAGCCTTTTTATGGGTTTTATCTGAAAAACGCTTCGCTGGAAAACCAACATCCTTCACAACAGGAAATCCTGCAAACCATGGAACTGAAGGAAGAGAAAGTGATTGAAAGCATAAATTTACTTTCAGAAAAGCAGCATGTTTTTGTAAAAGGAATGGCGCACCATTATCTGACTGAGTCGCCGGAATTTATTTTGGATTGGGAAAATGTAATTTTGATCCGGCATCCCAAAAAACTGATAGCTTCCTTTTCAAAAGTAATACACACCCCAACCCTTAATGATATTGGTATTAAAAAAGCTTCGGAATTATTTTTATTTCTGAAGAAAAACGGAAGAACGCCAATAGTGATCGATAGTGACGAACTTTTAAAAAATCCAGAAACATATTTGGAAAAACTCTGTGATTTGCTGAATATTCCCTTTTCTGACAAAATGCTTCAATGGAAAAAAGGTGGAATTCCGGAAGATGGCATTTGGGCAAAACATTGGTACGGAAACGTCCATAATTCTGAAGGATTTACTTTTCAGAAAAGCAGTTCGCAACCTTTGCCAAAACATTTGGAACCTTTATTGAACGAGGCACTTCCTTATTACGAAACTTTAAAAAATAATATTTTAACCAACTCATAAATAAAAAAATGCTTCAAAAATCCAACCCCAAGAACGACAACATACAAATTTTTATAAAAGACAGACTATATCCACGCAGCGAAGCCAAAGTTTCGGTTTTTGACAGCTCGGTGCAGGGCGGTGATGCCGTTTGGGAAGGATTGCGTGTGTATCCCGAAGGGGTGGTTTGTTTGGACAAACATTTAACGCGTCTGCAGGAATCTGCGAAAACGCTCATATTTACAGACATTCCTTCCAAAGAATTCATCAAAAAAGCAATAAAGCAAACCCTCGATGCCAACGGTATGACGGACGATACGCACATCCGTTTGACCTTGACGCGCGGCGAAAAAATAACCAGCGGGATGGATCCGCGCCTCAATCAAAATGGCTCTTGCTTAATTGTTTTAGCAGAATGGAAACCCTTGGTTTATGACAACGACCATGGCATAAAAGTGATAAGCACCAGCCAGCGCCGCAATTCTCCACAATTTTTGGACAGTAAAATTCACCACAACAATTTGCTCAATAATATAATCGCAAAAATACAGGCCAACATTGCCGGAAAAGACGCGGGATTAATGCTTGACGATCGCGGGTTTATTGCAGAACTGAATGGAAGCAATCTTTTTATGGTAAAAAATGGAAAGATCTTTACGCCTTTTGGCCACGCTTGTTTACCAGGAATCACAAGAAATTCAGTGATTGAAATGTGCAAAAAGCACAATATAGAAATCATTGAATCGGACATCACCCTTTCACAATTCTACAATGCTGATGGCGTTTTCGCAACGGGAACGATGGGCGAGCTTACGCCGATTGTTGAAATTGATGGACGCAGCATTTCCAAAGATGATGCACTTCAGAAAAAAATAATTTCACTTTTCAAAACGGAAGTTCGCGGATTGTGTGAAAAGCTTTAGTTGGCGGGTTCTATCTGGTTTTAAAAACCTATTGAAACTCATCAGCAAAATCTACAAATTTTTTAAAATTTCCATTGCAAATTTCATTCAGAAAAAACTATCTTTGCACCGTTCAAAACAGAGGCGGTATTTTCGCCCTTAGATAACTATAAAATAAACAGTTACTCATGTCACAAAGTACAGGAAAAGTTGCACAGATTATTGGCCCGGTAGTTGACGTTGCGTTTGATAGCGGAACGGAACTTCCAAAAATATACGACTCTTTGGAGGTAAACAACAACGGAAACCTTTTGGTTCTCGAAGTTCAATCACACATTGGCGAAAGCATGGTACGTACCATATCAATGGATTCTACTGACGGTCTTAGCCGCGGTGTGGATGCCGTTGCAACTGGCGCGCCTATCCAAATGCCGATTGGTGAAGATGTTTACGGCCGACTTTTCAACGTAATCGGTGATGCTATTGATGGTATTGGAAACTTGCCAAAATCTGGCGACAATGGGCTTCCAATTCACCGTGAGGCTCCAAAATTTGAAGATCTTTCAACTTCTACCGAAGTTCTTTTCACAGGTATTAAAGTAATCGACCTTATTGAGCCTTATGCAAAAGGTGGTAAAATTGGTCTTTTCGGTGGTGCTGGTGTAGGTAAAACGGTACTTATTCAAGAGTTGATTAACAATATTGCAAAAGGCCACGGTGGTCTTTCGGTTTTCGCAGGTGTAGGGGAACGTACTCGTGAGGGTAATGACTTGCTTCGCGAAATGCTTGAATCCGGTATTATTAAATACGGCGACGATTTTATGCACTCTATGGAAAATGGTGGATGGGATCTTTCAAAAGTAGATAAAACTGCAATGAAAGAATCTAAAGCTACTTTCGTATTCGGACAGATGAACGAACCACCTGGAGCACGTGCACGTGTTGCACTTTCCGGATTGACCATTGCTGAGTATTTCCGTGATGGAGCTGGCGAAGGTCAAGGGAAAGACGTTCTTTTCTTCGTAGATAACATTTTCCGTTTTACGCAAGCGGGTTCTGAGGTTTCTGCACTTCTTGGGCGTATGCCTTCTGCGGTGGGTTACCAGCCAACTTTGGCAACAGAGATGGGGGCGATGCAGGAGCGTATTACTTCAACTAAAAGAGGTTCTATTACATCTGTACAGGCGGTTTACGTACCTGCGGATGACCTTACGGATCCAGCGCCGGCAACAACTTTTGCCCACTTGGATGCTACAACCGTACTATCTCGTAAAATTGCCGAGCTTGGTATTTATCCTGCGGTGGATCCATTGGATTCTACCTCTAGAATTCTTACTGAATCAATCCTTGGAAAAGAGCACTACGCTTGCGCGCAAAGAGTAAAAGAGCTTTTACAGCGTTATAAGGAATTACAGGATATCATCGCGATTCTTGGGATGGAAGAACTTTCCGAAGACGATAAACTGGCAGTAGGCCGCGCGCGTCGTGTACAGCGTTTCCTTTCACAGCCGTTCCACGTGGCGGAGCAGTTTACAGGTATTCCTGGAGTCTTGGTAGATATTAAGGAAACCATTAAAGGTTTCAATATGATTATGGATGGCGAACTGGATCATCTTCCAGAAGCAGCCTTCAACCTGAAAGGAACCATTGAGGAAGCCATCGCCGCTGGTGAGAAAATGCTTGCGGAAGCATAACGAGCAGAGCTCGAAAATCACAATAAATTAAATCCCAAATTCCAAAATCAGGTTTTGGAATTTGGTACTTGAAATTTGTAATTTTAGAAAAATATGTACTTAGAAATAGTAACCCCCGAAGCATCTTTAGTTGCTGGTGAAATAGAAAGCGTAACCGTTCCGGGTGTGGAGGGCGAATTCCAAATGTTGAATAACCACGCTCCTATCGTTTCCGTTTTGCAGGAAGGAAAAGTGAAGTTTAAAGGAAACCTAACTATTGCAGAAGGTTTTGAGCAAAAATTCACAAAGGAAAACGATAAATGGGTTCTTGAAATTTCTGGCGGAACCGTTGAGTGCAACAATAACAGAGTGATGGTTTTGGCAGATTAAATTGCCAAAAATTCAAAAAAATATCAAATCCCAAATTCCAAAATGGTGGAGTTTGGGATTTTTGTTTTATAAAAACTTAAAGTTATATTAACGCCGCCATAACATTCTATACAGGATTTGTAAATTTGCGTGTTGATGAAAACTATGCAATTACAGCAAATAGACAGGGTAACGACCATTACCAAAGAAGATTTTCTAAAAAAATATTTTAAGCCCCAAAAACCAGTTATCATTGAAAGGTTTGTTGAGGATTGGCCTGCTTTCACCAAATGGAACCTTGATTATATCGCCGAAGTTGCAGGCGATAAAATGGTTCCGCTTTACGACAATCGTCCGGTAAGCCACCAAGATGGGTTCAATGAGCCACATGCAAAAATGAAAATGCGCGATTATGTGGAATTACTAAAAACCGAGCCTACCAAATACCGCATTTTTCTGTGGAATATCTTGAAAGAAATTCCTCAACTTCAAAACGATTTTTACTATCCAGATTTCGGACTGAAACTGATGAAAGGGCTGCCCATGCTTTTCTTCGGCGGAAAGGACTCATACACTTTTATGCACTACGATATTGATTTGGCAAACATCTTCCATTTTCACTTCCAAGGGAAAAAGGAAGTGATTCTTTTTGACCAAAAGCAGAACGATTATTTGTATAAAATTCCGCATTCCTTAATTACGCGTGAAGACATAGATTTCCACAATCCCGATTACAAAAAATGGCCTGCGCTAAAAAAAGCGGAAGGTTACATTGCAAATTTGGAACACGGGAACGTTTTGTACATGCCTGAAGGTTATTGGCACTATATGCGCTACATTACGCCCGGTTTTTCAATGAGCTTGCGCGCCATAGCTCGTAATCCAAAAAATTTGGCAAAAGCGGTTTACAACGTTGCCTTTATGCGTTATTTTGATCAAATAATGCGAAAATTGAAAGGCCAAAAATGGATTGATTGGAAAAACGAGCAGGCTATTGTTCGTACCCATAAAGCATTATAATTACTGGATAATTCATTAACTTTCCTGTAAAATTATTGGTGATGAAGTTATTTGCAACAATTATTACGTTTCTTTTCATTCAACTAACTTTTGCACAGGCCTATTCGGGAAAAGGTGATGTCAAATTTCAAATCGGGGCCAATTTTCAAAACAATGGCACCGGGATTCTGGGAAGTCTTGATTTTGGCATAGGTGAAAACATTTCGCTGGGCGTAGCTTCTTCCTATCTTTTGGGAATTGAAAAAGTCAAAGATTTAGAAGGCAATGAAGAGCCTTTCGCAAAATTTGAGGATCGTTTTGACTTCCGCGCTCGCTTTAATGCAAATCTTGGCAACGTGATAAACGTTGATGGAAATTTTGATGTATATCCCGGACTTTACGCCAGCTTAAAAAACTTTGGTGGGCATTTGGGGGCTCGTTATTTCTTTACCAGCGGCTTTGGGGTTTTTACGGAAGTTAGCATCCCCATCTCCAAATACAATACAGATTCCTTAACGCCTGCTGAGAAATTGCACAATCAGATTTCGTTTAATGTTGGGGCTTCGTTTAATATTTAGCCAGACTCTTATTAAATCCTCAATGGCATGAGTTTGCGGCTCATGCCATCATAAAAAATATCATTCATCAATAAATATAGTTTCTATTGGCAAATCAAATAATTTTGAAATCTTAAAAGCGAGCGGCAAACTTGGATCAAATTTTCCTGTTTCAATAGCGTTTATAGTCTGTCTTGAAACCTCAACGGCAACCGCCAGTTCGGCTTGGGTCATGTTGTGTTCTGCGCGAAGTACTTTTATTCGGTTTTTCATTTGTATCTATTTAAACCAGCAAAAGTTGCTATTAAATATGTTATCCCAATAAGCATAACCAGGTCTGCTATTTCCGCATCAAAACCGATAACATTTGCCTGATCTAGTAATGAATAGCTTAAGCCAATAACCACGCCAACTCCTAAAGAAATAGCCATTGCCTCAATATGTACTTTTCGTTGCATTTCATCCAAACTGTTGATGTACTTTCGGTTCATAAGGATCATCCCTACGCCAACAAGAGTAGCAATAAAAATAAATATGATGGTTAAGACAGTATTGCCTTCCCAAAAATATTTTTGCCCAAAGGAGGCTATTGCCATTGCCACTACCCACCCTCCGGTCCAGTAGGCTAATTGCCTTATATTCCTTTTTGAGGTTGCTTTCCATGTATTCTGTTTTGTTTCCATAAGTAAAGTGTATTTGATTATATGTAAAGTTATCTTGACACAAATATAAAATAAAAATTTATTAAATGTCAAGTTTTATTTACATTATTTTGAAATTTCATTCACTTTCCCATAAACCATTTCACTTTCCCACCCGCGATAAAAAAGATAGTCCGCCAACTTTTTTCGTTTTTTTAGAAGATTTTTTTCTGAAGATAATTGTTGTAATCGCTTTTCTGCCAAGGCTTCAAAGGTTTTGTAATATTCGGAATCGGGTATTTCCTTTAAGGCAATTTGAATGTTGTATTTTGAAATTTCTCGGAGTTTCAATTCATTCACTATTCTATTCCTTCCCCATTTTTTGACTCTAAATTTTCCTCTTGCAAACGCTTGGGCAAACCTTGTCTCGTTTAAGAAATTGTGCCTAAGTAAATGATCTATTATTTCATCCACCGCTACAGGAATCATCCGCATTTCATACAGTTTTTGATGTACTTCTTTATGGCAACGCTCCTGGTAAGCACAATAGCGCTCCATCCTTTTGGTGGCTTCATCAACGGTGTATGTTTTGTGTGATTCCATTAGATTAGTTCTCGACTGCGCTCGAACTGACAGTAAAACTAACAAAAAAACCCCTTCCGAAGTAAGTCTTCAAAAGGGGTTTTGGTTATTTTATCAATTCACCATCTTTATCGTGAAAGTGATATTCAAGATACGTATAAGCATCCCGAGGTTGGATTTTTACCCATTTCTTGTGCTCCAAAAACCATTTGGTACGCACACTTGGGAAACCTTTGGTTAAAAAGGCCGCTATAAAAGGATGCGTGTTTAAAGTTATCTTTTTATAGTCTTTTTTAAAGAGACGTTTTACCTCTTCGTTTATTCTATTTATAACGATGATAGGTGCTTCAATCTCGCCGTCGCCTCCATTACTGGGGTCTTCCTCGCGAGTTTTGATGTTCATCTCTGGCCTAACTCGTTGGCGGGTTATCTGTATTAACCCAAATTTACTTGGCGGAAGAATTTTATGCTTTGCTCTGTCATCCTTCATTTCTTCACGAAGGTGGTTGTAAAGCTGTTTGCGGTGATTGGCATTTGCCAAATCAATAAAATCCACCACAATAATTCCTCCCATATCGCGCAACCTTAGCTGTCTTGCCACCTCGGTGGCTGCAATCATATTCACTTCCAGCGCTGTGCCTTCCTGTGTTTTTTGCTTGTTGCTTCGGTTACCGCTGTTCACGTCTATTACGTGCATTGCTTCGGTGTGTTCAATTACCAAGTAAGCTCCTTTGCTACCTGATACTGTTTTTCCGAAGGAAGTTTTAATCTGTCTTTCTATTCCGAATTTCTCAAACATCGGAACATTGGAATCATAAAACTTTACGATATTGTCTTTTTTTGGTGCAATTTCCTGCACATAATCTTTTATTTGCAAGTAAAGGGTTTCATCGTCAATATGTATTGCGGAGAATGAATCGTTAAACATATCACGGATGATAGATGCTCCCCTATTGAGCTCGCTCAGCACTTTTGAAGGGTGGTGCGCCCCTTGTAGCTTCTTACACATTGCTGTCCAGCGTTCGGTAAGGTTCTGTAAATCTTTGTCCAGTTCTGCTACTTTTTTGCCCTCGGCTACGGTGCGTATTATTACGCCAAATCCTTTTGGTTTAATGCTTGTTATCAAACGTTTTAACCTGTCTTTTTCTTCGTTGCTTTCTATTTTTTGTGAAACAGAAACTCTATCGGAAAATGGAACCAACACAATATATCTTCCAGCTATAGAAAGCTCGGAACTTATACGTGGTCCTTTGGTGGAAATGGGTTCTTTTACAATTTGAACCAAGATGGATTGATTGCTTTTTAAGGCATCGTTTAAGTTGCCATGCTTATCAATCTCTTTTTCGAATGGAAAATTGGTCAAGGAATAATCCTTTAATTTACCAGAACTCACACTTTTCACAAATTTCAGTTGTGAAAGCACTTTCGGGCCGAGATCGTGATAGTGTAAAAAACCATCTTTTTCATAACCAACATTCACAAAGGCGGCGTTTAGACCAGGGACAGTTTTACGTATTTTGGCAAGAAATATGTCGCCAACGGTAAAATTGTTATCCTCTTCCTCTTTGTGAAGCTCTATAAGTTTTCCATCCTTTAAAAGGGCAAAATCAACTTCTTGTGAACCGGACCTAATAAATAATTCGTAGTTCACGTTACATTAATTTTGTTGCCCCGAATTCACTTCGGGACTAATTAAACAATATTTTTCACAGATTTATATAAAATCCGGCGAAACTGCACCAAAGCCAAAAGCCGGCTGTTGCAATCTCATTTTCAAAGAACGATTTTTCGTTTGATTTATTCGGAAATAGCGCCAAAAAGGCAAAATTTCCAAAACACTTTTAAAACAGAAAAAGTAGTTTAGAAACTACTTTTTCTTTTTGTGGCGGTTAGCGCGACGACGCTTTTTACGCTTGTGGGTCGCTACCTTATGTCTTTTTCTTTTTTTACCACTTGGCATACTAAAGTCTTTTTTAATGCTCCACCAAAGTGGAACGGGTTAGAATTATTTTACGTCCACGTTGGTCTTTACCCCTTCAACAAAAACTTTTGCAGGTTTAAAGGCCGGAATATTGTGAGCTGGTATTTTGATTGTTGTGTTTTTTGAAATATTTCTTCCTGTTTTTTCGGCTCTTGTTTTGATAATAAAACTTCCAAAACCTCTTAAATAAACGTTGTCACCACCTTCAAGAGAATTTTTCACTTCTTCCATAAAGGTTTCAACAGTAGCTTGTACTTCATTCTTTTCCATTCCTAGTTTTTCTGAAATCTTCGCTACGATATCTGCTTTCGTCATTACTTTTAAATTTTAATTAATTTTCTTTTACTAGATTTTTTTTAGAGACCGCAAATATACATATTTTAAAATCAATAATTCAAACCTTAATCCTTTAAAATTTAAAGGGATATAGATTAATTTTACACAATGCCCAAAATAGCCCCACATTTTTCCAATAAACTCATTGCGTGGTATTTACAAAACAAACGTGACTTACCATGGCGAAATACCGCCAATCCTTACCATATTTGGCTTTCCGAAATTATGCTCCAGCAAACACGAGTTTTGCAGGGTTTGCCCTACTATTTGAAGTTTGTTGAAGCCTATCCAAAAATAGAAGATTTAGCAAACGCTACCGAAGATGAAGTTTTAAAACTTTGGCAAGGTTTGGGCTATTATTCCCGCGCTCGAAATCTGCACGCTACAGCAAAAATGGTTTCAGAAGAAATGAAAGGTGCTTTTCCAAATAATTACAAAGATTTATTGAGATTGAAGGGCGTGGGCGATTATACCGCGAGTGCAATCGCAAGCATTTCTTTTAACAAACCCGAAGCGGTTGTGGACGGAAATGTATATCGCGTGCTTTCACGTTTTTTTGGAATTTCCACTCCTATTAATACAACCAACGGAATAAAGGAATTTAAAAAGCTTGCGCAGCAACTTATAGACAAAGAACAACCCGGCACTTTCAACCAAGCTATTATGGAATTTGGCGCACGCTATTGTGTTCCGCAAAACCCAGATTGTGGAAACTGCATATTTAATGACTCTTGCGTGGCTTTTCAGCAGAAAAAAGTTTCGCAACTTCCTGTGAAAATTAAGTCGAAGCCCGTAAAAATTAGGTTTTTTAACTATTTGGTATTTCTTTCGGAAAACGAACGCACTATTTTGAAACAACGAAATGGAAAAGGAATATGGCACAAACTCTATGAATTTCCACTAATTGAAACTTCTGAGGAAATCAATCTTTCGATGTTGAAAAAACTTCCACAGTTTCAAGATTTTTCAAAAAAAGTGAATATTGAAAATATTTCCCTTTTCAATGAAAAACCGGTTGTCCACAAACTTTCGCACCAACATTTAAACACGCGTTTTTGGATTGTTGAAACTTCGAAAGCAAGTGAAAGCACAATCCCAATATCTGACGTAAAAAATTATGCCGTACCTGTTTTGATCAAAAATTTTGTTTCAGAATTTTTTGAAAATTATTGATTGTTCACATCTTAACGTGGCAACAGCAAATCATTTCATATAAAAATTTAAAAAATCCTTATATTTAAAACGCAAAATTTACCTTTGCACAAATTGAAAAAGAAAGAATTATGAGTGGAACTTTGAATAAAGTAATGCTGATTGGGCATACGGGCGATGATGTGAAAATGCATTATTTTGAAGGCGGAAATAGCTTAGGCCGTTTCCCGCTTGCAACCAATGAAACCTATACAAACAAAACCACAAACGAACGCGTAACCAATACCGAATGGCACAATATCGTTGTTCGCAACAAAGCTGCGGAAATCTGCGAAAAATATTTGAAAAAAGGCGATATGGTCTATATTGAAGGCCGTTTAAAAACGCGTAAATGGCAAGACGATAAAGGCTTGGACAGATATAGCACTGAAATACATTGCACAGATTTCACTTTTTTAACCCCAAAGGGCGAAAGCAATAGTGCTTCAAATAATAATTCTGGACAAAATACACAGAAACCTG
The DNA here is from genome assembly GCF_059693805.1 of Aequorivita sp. CRS11. NCBI lineage: Bacteria > Pseudomonadati > Bacteroidota > Flavobacteriia > Flavobacteriales > Flavobacteriaceae > Aequorivita > Aequorivita sp. CRS11. The sequence continues at coordinate 29,864 of NZ_JCATIG010000005.1, read as the reverse complement.
AGCCTACATCAGCGCCACAAAACAACAATTCAGTTTCTGAAGAAGAGGATGATCTTCCTTTTTAATGTTTAACTAAAACCAATAACTTGGACACGGAGCCCCCTGGTTTACTTTTCTTTTTTAACGTTTTGGATGTAACCCAAATAACAAGTGGCGCATTGTTGCTTGTTCTTTTAGCCTGTTCAGCCCTTATTTCTGGTGCCGAAGTGGCTTTCTTTTCGTTGACGCCTTCTGATTTTGAAACCAATGAAGAAAAAGGGATCGCAAAAAAACTGGGAATCGTACAGCGATTGCTTGCAAGGCCAAAAAAATTGCTGGCCACCATTTTGGTTGCCAACAACTTCATAAATATAGCTATCGTCCTCCTCTTCGATTCCTTAAGCGATGATTTGTTTTCAGGAATTGAATCAAATTTTTATGGGATTGATGTACGCTTTATTGTTGAAGTAGGTGTAGTAACGTTCTTTATCTTGCTTTTCGGCGAAATTCTTCCGAAGATATACGCCAACCGCAACCGTATCTCTTTCGCTGTATTTATGGCGCAGCCGCTGAATATTTTGGACACTTTATTGTCGCCAATTAGTTTGCCCATGCGTTCTGCCACTATATATCTTCACGACCGTTATGGCAAGCAAAAATCAAACATCAGCGTGGACCATCTTTCACAGGCTTTGGAGCTATCAAATAAAGATACCACACACGAGGAACAGAAAATTCTACAGGGAATAGTAACCTTCGGAAATACGGACACCAAACAGGTAATGAAAAACCGAATGGATATTTTCGCGCTTAACGAGGAGCAGCCCTTTAAGGAAATTCTCCCAGAAATTATCCAGCACGGCTATTCACGCATTCCTGTTTACAAGGATAGTATGGACAACATAACGGGTATTCTGTATGTGAAGGATTTGATACCTTACACAGACCGGAAAATTCTGGACTGGAAAACATTAAAACGTGAGGCCTACTTTGTTCCCGAAAACAAAAAACTTGACGATTTGCTCAACGAATTCAAAGAGATGAAAATGCACCTCGCTATTGTCGTGGACGAGTACGGTGGCACGAGCGGCTTGATTTCTTTAGAAGATATTATCGAGGAAATTGTTGGCGAAATTAGCGATGAGTTTGACGATGAAGACTTGATTTTTTCAAAATTGGACGACAACACATTCGTTTTTGAAGGAAAAACCCCGCTGAAAGATTTTTATAAAGTAATAAAACCTGAAAATTCTGAGATTTTTGAAGATGAAAAAGGCGAAGCAGAAACGCTCGCCGGTTTCCTTTTGGAAATTTCAAAAGGATTTCCGAAGAAAAACGAAATAATATCCTTCCACAATTATGCGTTTACCATTGAAGCGTTTGAGGGCAAACGAATAAAACAAATAAAACTTACCATTGAAAATCAATAGAATCGTTTTCCTTTTACTTTCAATCATTTTTATCCTCGCTTCATGTGAAGATGATGTTTTGGTGAAACCTTCAGCCATGCTCCGGCTAGACTATCCACACCCCGATTACCGTACCATAAATACGGATTGCCCCTATTCTTTTGAAATAAATGAGAACGCCACTATGGTTAAAAAGAACAATTGCGGCCTCAATATAACCTACTCCCACATGAGGGCAACTTTGTATATAACCTATCAAAATGTACGCGATAATAACTTGGATTCATTATTGCAGGATGCGCAAAAATTAGCTTATGACCATACCATAAAAGCAAATAGCATTCCCGAGCAACCCTTTATAAATCCGGACAAAGAAGTTTATGGTATGTTTTATATGATAAACGGAAACGCCGCTACCCAAGCTGAATTTTACGCTACCGATAGTATCAACCACTTTCTAAACGGTGCACTTTATTTTGACGCCAAACCAAATTTTGATTCTATATACCCAGCTGTAATATACCTTCGTGAAGACATCCGGAAATTGATGGAAACCATCACTTGGGAATAGCTCCCTCTCAACTTCTTCGAAAAAAAGTTAACAAACCCTTTGCAAAAGGTTCGTCAAGTTTTCGTAACTTTTGACTGTAAAACCATTGATTATGTTCAAAGTATATTCCAGTTACGGTGTTTGGGTTGCAATTGTTCTTATTGCATATTTCCTTCTTTTAAAATTAATTGGGCTGCATCAATACCCAGTATTGAGCGCTGTAAACGGAATTATTTTTGGCATTGGAATTTATATGGCATTGAAGAAATATGCTTCCCGAAAAAATAAATTTCAGTATGAAAAAGGATTTGAAGTAGGTTTGCTTTGTGGTGGAATAGCCTCTATAATATTTACTATTTTTATGGCAATCTATATGTATCAAATAGACACCGAATTTGCGGCCAATATTATGGAAGTGTGGAACCTAGAATATGATATGGGTACGCTAATGCTCGTTTTATCAATCTTGATAATGGGCTTTTCTACCACTTTGGTTTTAACGCTTGCTTTTATGCAACTTCTCAAAAATTCCTGGAACACCCAAGACGGAAACAGGAACACCCTGAAATAAAATTTTCAAACTTCAAAATTAATAGGCATCACCCCTTTAAGACTTCTGACTACTTGGATAATTGGTTCTGAAAAGATTAAATAAAAAACACTTTGCCGTTTGCATTTTAAAAATTATATTTGCACCCGCTTTTACTGGATGGTAGAAGCATTTTGTTTAACTAATTTATAAACGATTCGCTATGTACGCAATTGTAGAGATAGCAGGGCAGCAAGTAAAAGTTGCGAAAGACCAAAAGGTTTTTGTTAATCGTTTGCCAGTTGAAGAAGGAAAAAAAGTGTCTTTTGACAATGTTCTTCTTATTGGTGACGGAGACAAAATTACCATTGGCGCCCCAGCTATAGACGGAGCTCAAATAGGAGCCAAAGTCGTAAAACACCTTAAAGGTGACAAGGTTATTGTATTTAAAAAGAAAAGAAGAAAAGGTTTCCGTAAGAAGAACGGGCACCGTCAGTATCTTTCTGAAATCGTAATCGAGAGCATTGTAGCTTCAGGAGCTACACCTGCCAAAAAGGAAGAAGCTAAAAAAGCTGAACCAAAAAAAGAAACTAAAGCTGCTGCTCCAAAAGCAAAAGCCGAAACAAAAGCACCAGCTAAGAAAGCCGCTCCTAAAAAAGCAGCTAAAGCAGACGATCTTAAAAAGATTGAAGGTGTTGGACCAAAAGCCGCAGAGGCTATGGTTGCCGCTGGACTGGACACTTTTGCAAAAGTTGCAAAAGCAAAACCAGAAGCTATCGCAACTATTCTTTCTGAAGCGAGTTCAAATTTAGCACACTTAGTTACCGACACTTGGCCAAAACAAGCAAAATTGGCAGCTGACGGTAAGTGGGATGAGCTTAAAGAATTACAAGACAAATTAGACGGTGGGATTGAAAAATAATCCTGCTAAAGTATAATATTTAAAACCGAAACAAAATGGCTCACAAAAAAGGAGTTGGTAGTTCCAAAAACGGTCGCGAATCAGAATCGAAACGTCTTGGCGTTAAGATTTTCGGAGGACAGGCCGCCATTGCTGGAAATATCATTGTAAGACAAAGAGGTTATACCCATCACCCAGGTGAAAACGTATACGGCGGTAAAGACCATACCCTTCACGCACAAGTGGATGGTGTTGTAAAATTTACCAAAAAGAAAGATAACAAGAGCTACGTTTCAATCGTTCCAAACGCTGAGGCATAGTAACATCTTGTTTTATTAATAAAAAAACCTTCACAATATTGTGAAGGTTTTTTTATTCCTATTTAAAATTTTAAAACTATCTAAGCAGTAATTTTAAATTTTCTTCGGAAACATTAAGTAAGCCCACCTTAGGCAGTCTTCGGGTAAGTTCCCGCCAGTTTTCATCCTTGGCGTATATTTTTTGCAGCATTTCCGAAGCTTTCTCCATTTGTTTATCGTTCGCCAGAGTGATGGCGGTCCAGTATTGCATTTCCAAATTATCCGGAAACATTTCCATAGCCGCATTATAGGCCTCCATGGCGTTTTTCATTTCATTCTTTTCTACATATAAATCGCCTTCGTTCATATATTCATAAGCCCTAAACACTTTTAAAAGCCTGTCAATTTCTTTTATTGGGTTTTCAGAATCATCAACTCTTAAATCAATTAATTTATCATTCCAGGGTTCTTTAGAGGCTTCCCCAGCAAAGACCACCAATGCCGCCGATTGTTTTCCGCGAATGTCGCCGCCTGTCTCTTGCGCAGCCTGCAGCACTGCGACCATTCTTTCGGCCAAAGGCATTTCACTATTCTCAATCCAAGCTTTTTCCATTGCGGGGACTACTTTATCATTCAGCATCATATTAGCCTGGACCGAAAAATCCTTGCCATTGGCGTGGCCTGCATAATCAATACAGCTTTTTCCAGTGTGTGTTGCAACCCTCCCTTGTTTATCTAAAATTGCAACCTGCCGAAAATCCCTTCCTTCATCATCACTCAACAAAATGTCCAAAACCTCTTGAGGAGATTTTCCTTTTTTCAGCAAATCCAAGCCGTGAATTCCAAAAGATCTGTTAGTAAACGATTGCGTGGCAACAACACCTACGCCTGCTTCGCCCCAAGAAACACCAGTACCTACGCTAAACCAATGGCTTTGCACAGCTACAGCCATTTCACCGGTTTTGGCATCCCTGGCTACTATTGAAAAAGTATGTGCTAGCGGATCATTTGGCTTATTGTTTTGAGCAATAGTTATAAAAGTTGAAAAAAAACTAAGTATTAAAAATATCTGTTTCATGATTTTCCGGTTTTGTCTAAAGATAATTTTTTGTTGCGAGATTCTATATGCTTTACTGTTGAATGTAAGCAAGAATTTAATCATTACCGTATATGAAGAGTTTCAGCTTTTTTCGAATCCTACACAACGTTTTAATAGTTGAATTTCATTATTATATGTTATTTTAGTACTCTTAAAAATCCATTTTCAACTTTTCTGAACTTTGAATTATTTACGCCTCACCATATTTTTAATTTCCTTTATCGGATTTGCGCAAAATAGCAAAGATACTTTATCTTCCCAAAAAGCATATGGCCTAGAAGACCTTAAGGACTCTCTCAAATTAATGCAAGATAGAACAGATAGGAGCCTGTTTGAAGGAAAATATGATTCCGTAATATTAACCTCTATTGATAATATCAGATTTGCCGAACATATTGGTGACACTGAGGCTGCATTCTATTCGCGCTATATGATGGGAGCAGCATTTATATATTTAAAAGATTTTAAGAATGCCCACGATTATGCTGATGCTTATTTGGAATATGCCGAACAATCAAAAGATGAATTTAAAATAGCGCGAGCCTATAATCTTATTGGCGCACTGTACCTCACAGAAAAAAAGTATGATTCTGCACTTCCTTTTCTCAAAAAAGCACTTCCTCTTTCATTAAAGAGAAAAGATACATTAGAAGCATCGATGGCCTATTACAACTTATCTGAATCATACCTTAATAAAGGCGATATGCAAAAGGCGCAGCTTTATTTTACAAAGGCTGAAGAAGGAATAGAAGCTATGGCGTTTAAAGGTTTAACTACCGAAATGAATTTGCTTCAGGGCAAGCTGAAACTTGCTTCAAACAAACCCAGAGATGCCATTGAAAATTTCAAAAAGGCAATTGCATTTGCAGAAGCAGGAAATTATATTGATGATATTTTAATTGAAGCATATAAGGAATACAGTTCCGCTCTATATGAAACAGGAGATTTTAAACAGGCTTTTTTAATCCGAAAAAAGTTTGATAGCCTTACACAAATCCAGTTTGAAAAAGAAAAACTGATGGCCATTCAGAATGCTGCGGCCCAATTTAGTGTAAATGAATATAAAAAACAGGCCCACCAAGCAGAACTGGAAAAAAAGTTACTTTCTGAAAAAGGGTTGTTGAATAATATTTTGCTCTCCTTTTTTATCAGCGCAGCCATATTGATGGGAATCTTTTTGGTAATTCTTTACATTTCGCACAGGGGGAGAAAAAAACTTACCCTCACCCTAAAAGAGAAGAACCAACAATATCTAAAAGCAAAAGAGAAATCTGAAAAACTGGCCTTGGCAAAGAGCAAATTCTTTTCCACGGTTAGTCATGAATTGCGTACTCCGTTATATGGCGTTATTGGTTTAAGTTCTGTACTCTTGGAAGATGAGTCCCTAAAAAACCATCAAGCAGATTTAAAAAACCTAAAGTTTTCCGCAGACTATCTGTTAGCGCTTATTAATGATGTACTTCAAATAAGCAAGTTGGAATCCAACACCCTTGAAGAAGTAAGAGTTCCTTTTGATTTAAGGGAATTGGCCCAATCCATAGTCTCATCATTTCAGTATGCCCTTGTGCAGAATAAAAACCAATTACACGTAGAAATATCAGAAAACATTCCAAATACTATCATTGGGGACCGGGTGCGTCTATCACAAATTCTTATGAATTTAGTGGGTAATGCCATTAAATTTACAACCAATGGAAATATTTATATTTCGGCCAGAGAAGAATTTATTTCTGAAAGCGAAGTAACTATTTACTTTAGTATACAAGATAATGGAATTGGTATTCCAAAAGAAAAACAGAAAGCAATATTTGAAGAATTTCAGCAAGTAGATTCCGAAGATTTTAAAATACAGGGCACCGGGCTTGGCCTAACCATTGTTAAAAAGCTGCTTGAAGCATCAAATTCTTCCATCAACCTTCAAAGCGAGCCTGGAAAAGGATCAACTTTTAGTTTTACGCTGAAATTTGAAATTTTAAAGCATCTTCTTAAAGATAAAATATTGGGCGATAACAATATTTTGAATGATAAAAAAATACTTGTGGTAGACGACAACCGTATAAACCAAATTGTTACCAAGAAAATTTTGGAGAATCACGGTATGGTTTGTGGCATTGCCGAAAACGGCGATATTGCCATAGAAAAATTACAAAAGGAAACTTTTGACCTCGTGCTGATGGATATAAATATGCCCGGCAAAGATGGGATTGAGACCACAAAAGAAATACGAAAATTTGACACTTCAACTCCGATTGTTGCCTTGACCGCTATTGAAGTTGAAGAGATGAGAAATAAAATTGAGGCTTCGGGGATGAATGATATTATTGTTAAGCCTTACGATACGGACAAATTTTTGAAAATAATTCTTAAAAATTTGTCTCAAGAAGAGGATTCAGTTTATAGTTCTGAAAAGTTCTCGGTTAGCTGAAAAATGAAAGGATGATTGGCGAAAACTTATTGATAAATATTATTTCTTGACTACTTTTTTTAAGATAATATTTTTGGTCTCATCATATATTTTTAAAAAATATAAACCTGAAATAATTTTTGAAACATCTATTGTGTTTTGACGCTCATTTTCTAAAACTAATTGGCCCAGTTGATTGTATATCTCCAATTTCACAATTTCTTTGGCGGAACCAATCCTCAAAACACCCGAAGTTGGATTTGGATAAATAATAAATTCATCCAGATTATTTTCGGCTACGGACAAGGGGCCTAAGTTTTCGTACCAAGCAATTTTATCATCCCCGTTTGAAGTTGATAAAACGTCTATATCGCCATCACCATCCATATCCGCAGCATATACTGAGGTGGGATATATTACATTTGAAGTCACAATTTGTTGATCTCCAAAATTTCCCTCGCCATCATTTTCAAACCAGGTTACAAAACTGGGGTTGCTGGATATGGAAACCACATCCATATCGCCATCGCCATCAAGATCTTCGGAAAAAACACTTCTATTGTAATTTGCATTGGAAGATATAATTTTTTGGACACCAAAATTTCCCTGTCCATCCAGATTTTCATACCAAGCCACCTTATCATCGGCACTTGAAGCGGAAAGTACGTCCAGGTCGCCATCACCGTCCAAATCGGAAGCATATACGGACAGCGCATAATCGGTTTCGGTAGAAATTATTTGTTGAGGACCAAAAGTGCCCATTCCATCCGTATTTTCATACCACGCTATTTTATCATCTTCGGTAGAGGCAGACAGTACATCATTATCGCCATCGCCGTCCAAATCTATGGCATAAATGGAGTAAGGCCAATCTGCGTTTGCGGTAATCAACTGGGGCGCACCGAAATTTCCTTGTCCATCCAGATTTTCATTCCAAAAAATTTCACTATCGCCTCCCGTTGATGAAACAAGGTCCAAATCGCCATCGCCGTCAATATCGATGGGGCAAAGACTCAAACCAATAAGCATCCCGTCAGATACCACTCGGGGTGGGCCAAACGTCCCTTGTCCGTCTGTGTTTTCGTGCCAGGCCGTATTATAGTCATCTCCCGAAGTGGAAAGCACGTCCATATCGCCGTCGCCGTCAATATCGGCGGCCCTAACAAAACCCGTCCCATTTGAGTTGACGGTTATTATTTGCTGGACACCGAAAGTTCCCTGCCCATTGAGGTTCTCGTACCAAGCTATTTTATTGTCAATGCTCGAAGCGGAAATGGCGTCCAGATCGCCGTCGCCATCAATATCTACAGGAAAAACAGACAGAGGGAACACGGCTTGGACAACAATGTTATTGAACGCTCCAAAATTGCCCAGACCGTCCAAATTTTCATGCCACGCCACAAGATCATCATAAAGGGAAGCAAAAACTACATCTTTATCGCCATCGCCATCAATATCGGTGGCAAGGCCCCATACGGCGGTTTCAATATCTGGATTTATTATTTGTCGTGATCCAAAGTTGCCCATTCCATCGATGTTCTCATACCAACAAACCTGGTTGTTTCCCGTTGTTAAAACATCCATATCGCCATCGCCATCAATATCATTTGCAGAAACGTGGTAAAGCAAGTGGTCATCAATAGAATATGAAATTTCATGGGGAACAAATAATCCTTGTCCATTTGTGTTTTCGAACCACACCGTGCTGTTTTCAAAAAAAATGACCGAATCTGAAGCATTTATGACAATATCCATATCGCCATCCATGTCAAAATCTGCAGCCACAACGTTTTGAAGGCCCCAATAATCCACTGAAATTATCTGTTGGTTTCCAAAATTGCCCAAGCCATCGGTATTTTCATACCACGCAGTTTTATTGTCAATATATGAGGTGGAAAGCACATCCTGATCGCCATCGCCATCAATATCCGCAGTGTAGACCGATTTTGCGCCTTGGATAGCTGTGGAAATTATTTGTTCTGAACCGAAGTTGCCCAAACCATCCAAATTTTTATACCAAGCAATTTTATCATCGTTGGCAGATGCAGATAATATATCCATATCGCCATCGCCATCAATATCGGCTGCAAACACCATTTCTGCACCATCTGCGTTTAAAGAAATAGTCCGTTCAGTACTAAAACTACCTTGTCCGTCCGTATTTTCATACCAGGCTATCTTATCGTCATCAAAAGAAGCGGAGAGCACATCCACATCGCCATCGCCATCAATATCGGCAGCATATACGGAAATTGCCAAATTCGCATTTGTGGAAATAGCCTGCTGGGTCTGAAAATTGCCCGCGCCATTGTTTTTATACCAAGCTATTTTATTGTCATCGCGTGATGCCGAAAGTAAATCCATATCCCCATCACCATCAATATCGGCAGCGTGTACTGAAAACGGACCATTGGGTAAAAATGTGTCATCAATGATAACGTGATCCTGAAATTGAATTTGGGCAGTTAGGCTACCAAAAATCAAAAGAAACGTAAAGAAGGGTAGTTTTGCACACATAAATTCCTGATTTAATGGTATAAGTTAGTAATTTTTTTGATAGACAAGATTAAAAATCCCACCCATTACCACATTCACCTGTTTTATATATAAGCAAAAAAACCCCCGCATTGGCAGAGGTTTTTAAAAAATTAAAACAATAAAAAATTATCCCTTCAAGCTCGCGCTTAAATACTCGCGATTCATTCGGGCTATGTTTTCCAAGGAAATTCCTTTTGGGCACTCAATTTCGCAGGCTCCGGTGTTGCTGCAGTTTCCAAAACCTTCCTTATCCATTTGTGCAACCATATTCAATACGCGCTCAGTGGCTTCAATTCTTCCCTGAGGAAGCAGAGCAAACTGGCTCACCTTTGCGGAAGTGAACAGCATCGCACTCGCATTTTTACAAGCTGCCACACAAGCGCCACAACCAATACAAGTAGCTGCGTTGAAGGACTCATCGGCATCGTGCTTGTTTACGGGAATGGTATTGGCATCTATGGTATTTCCAGAGGTATTCACGGAAATATAACCTCCCGCTTGTTGAATTCTATCAAAGGCGCTTCTGTCCACCACCAAATCCTTTATAACCGGAAATGCCTTGGCTCGGAAAGGTTCAATCACAATGGTATCGCCATCGTTGAACATTCGCATATGCAACTGGCAGGTGGTAACTAATCTATCGGGGCCGTGCGGCTCACCGTTTATTTGCAACGAACAGCTTCCGCAGATCCCTTCGCGACAATCGTGATCAAAAACTACGGGCTCCTCGCCCTTGTTAATTAAACCTTCGTTGAGAACGTCGAGCATTTCAAGAAATGACATATCTCCCTCAATACCGTCGATGGGATAGGTTTTCAATTCACCCTTTGCTTTATTATTTTTCTGTCTCCAGATTTTTAGTGTTAACTTCATGTTGTTAAAAGTTAATTGTTATTTGTTAATTGTGGCTTCTATAATTTGTCATTTCTCTTTCGATATGCGCAAGAGATAATTTATATACCCATTAAGAACAGCCAAGCAATCATATATTTGTTTTCTAAATTTTTGATATACTTCCTCTGAGATATACTCTTCATCATTTGCAGTAATGAATTGATCCAGCAATTCATATAAGGAACCTCGTGATGTTCTGCAAAACTGAATATTTTCTTTGTAATGAAACCTCCCGTATCCTTCTGAAATATTATGGGTTACCGATCTTGACGCCCTTCTCATTTGTGAAATCAGTTCATATTTTTCAATGTCGGGAAATGTTTTAATTAAATCCTTTACATCGTTCCGAAGCTCCCTTCCCATTTTCCAACAATTCAAGTCTTCAAAACTATTAATATCAGCCATCTTGAACCATTTCCAATTAACTATTGCCTTTTAACATTTAACAATTAACCCTACTTATAACTTCTCGATTTAACCTCAATATTCTCATACTCCAATGCTTCTTTATGGAGAATTTCATTTCCGGGGTCTCCGGTGTATTCCCAAGCGGCAACGTACATAAAGTTTTCGTCATCGCGCAGGGCTTCTCCCTCCTCGGTTTGGTATTCTTCGCGGAAGTGACCTCCACAGCTTTCATTTCGGTGAAGTGCGTCTTTTGCAAAAAGTTCGCCCAACTCCAAGAAATCTGCCACGCGGGTTGCTTTTTCTAACTCAGCGTTCATTTCGTTCATTCCGCCGGGAACTTTTACATCTTTCCAGAATTCTTCGCGCAGTGCTCTAATTTCAGCCATAGCTGATTTTAGGTCTTCAGCATTACGCGCCATCCCACATTTGTTCCACATAATGTGACCCAATTTCTTGTGGAAATAATCTACGGAGTGTGTTCCTTTATTGTTTACCAATTTCTCCAAAAGTTCGCGAACCTTGTTCTCGGCTTCGTCAAATTCTTTTGTATCGGTTGGAATTTTTCCTGTTTTGATATCTTTTGAAAGATAGTCGCCAATGGTATATGGCAATACAAAATAACCGTCTGCCAAACCTTGCATCAAAGCTGAAGCTCCCAATCGGTTTGCCCCGTGGTCGCTAAAGTTGGCTTCACCCGTAACATAACAGCCCGGAATGGTAGATTGCAAATTATAATCTACCCAAACGCCACCCATAGTGTAGTGCACTGCAGGATATATCATCATTGGAGTTTCGTATGGATTTTCATCTACGATTTTCTCATACATTTGGAAAAGGTTGCCATATTTATTCTCGATAACCTGTTTTCCGAGTTTTGTAACTTCATCCTTGCTAGGATTATGGTTTCCGTGGATTGCTGCCTGCTCCTTTCCGTAGCGCTCGATTGCAGAGGCAAAGTCAAGATATACAGCCTGCCCAGTTTTATTTACACCATAACCCGCATCACAACGTTCCTTAGCAGCACGCGATGCAACATCTCGCGGCACTAGGTTTCCGAAGGAAGGATATCTTCTTTCCAAGTAATAATCACGTTCTTCGGCTGAAAGATCGTTCGGTTTTTTCTTGCCTTGGCGAATGGCCTCAGCATCTTCTTTTTTCTTTGGAACCCAAATTCTTCCATCATTTCGAAGTGATTCAGACATCAAAGTCAGTTTACTTTGATGGTCTCCCGAAACTGGAATACAGGTAGGATGAATTTGCGTGTAGCAGGGATTGGCAAAATAAGCCCCTCTTTTGTGGATTTTCCACGAAGCGGTAACATTACTTCCCATAGCGTTTGTGGAAAGGAAGAAAACATTTCCATAGCCTCCCGAGGCAATAACCACAGCGTGTGCGGAATGTCTTTCTATTTCACCTGTAACCAAATCGCGAGCAATAATCCCTCTTGCCTTGCCATCCACGATTACCAAATCCAGCATTTCGTGACGGTTGTACGGAGTAATTTTTCCACGATTAATCTGTCGGTTCATTGCGGAATACGCTCCCAAAAGCAATTGTTGCCCTGTTTGTCCTTTCGCATAAAAAGTACGCGAAACCAACACCCCTCCAAAGGAACGGTTGTCCAAATAACCACCGTATTCACGCGCAAAGGGAACGCCCTGAGCTACACATTGGTCAATAATATTTGCAGAAACCTCAGCAAGACGGTATACGTTTGCCTCACGCGAACGGTAATCGCCCCCTTTTATGGTATCGTAAAACAATCTATAATTTGAGTCGCCATCACCTTGGTAGTTCTTGGCAGCGTTGATACCTCCCTGCGCTGCAATGGAATGCGCGCGGCGAGGAGAATCCTGATAGCAGAAGGTTTTTACGTTATAGCCCAATTCTGCAAGGGTTGCGGCGGCACTTCCACCGGCAAGGCCTGTACCGACCATTATTACGTCTATATTACGTTTATTGGCTGGGTTTACCAGGTTTATATCGTTTTTATGTTTTGTCCACTTATCGGCTAAGGGTCCTTTGGGTATTTTGGAATCTAATTTCGACATTGCTTTTTCTTTTAGTGGATTTGATTAAAATGAAGGTAAAGGGCAATAAAGATAAAGCCTAACGGAATGAATATTGCGTAAAACTGTGTGAATGCTCTTAGCCCCCTTGAATATTTATTGCTCCAGCCCATACTTTGAAAAGAAGATGAGAAGCCGTGCCAAAGGTGAAGTGCCAACAAAACAAAAGCCAAACAGTACAAACCAGTACGTATGGGGCTTTCAAATTTGTGCACCAATTCAGGATAATAGCGTGTGGCATCCAATGGGTTGCTTTCTACATATTTGTGCACAATTTCCGGAAACCAGAAATCGTAAAAATGAAGTCCTAAAAACGCCAAAATAACAGCACCGCTAATAATCATATTTCGAGAGGCCCAAGTAGAATTCCTGTTTCCTTTGAAAGATTTGTAACTTATCTGTCTTGCATTATTGTTTCTTATTTCGAGTATAATTCCCATAATAAAGTGGAAGACCACGCCAAAAATCAAAACAGGCTGTAGAACAAATTGCACCAAAATGTTATGCCCCATAAAATGTGACCAACTGTTAAAGGTATCTGGGTCAATTACCGAAGTGAAATTGATTGTAAAGTGTTGTGCCAAAAAGAAGACAAGAAATAAGCCCGAAAGTGCCATAGCTACTTTTCGAGCAATTGAAGAGGATAGTATTGCCATTATGGTTTTATTTCAAGAATAGTAGCACAAAAATACGATACCAAAAACTGAATGCCAAAAATTTAGACCCATTACGCCGTTATTTAGATTTGTTATACGAAAAAAGCCGTTCATTTAGATGAACGGCTTTTGAATTTGTTTTGAATTAATGCTTATTGAACGATCAATTTCTTAGTAGCAGAAACTTTGTTTTGAGTAACGCTTACCATATAAACACCAGCTTTCAATGAAGAAATATTCAATTCATTACCAGCAACGGTAGTATTGATAACTTGCTTACCCAATACATCATAAACAACTACGTGCTTTTCTCCAGCAACTGTAGTGTTTATATTAACTCTTCCGCTTGCAGGGTTTGGAGAAAGGCTGAAGTTTGCTAAAGCGTTGTCATTAACGCCAGCAAGATCTGCCAATTCAATTCCAAATAACTGATCTAGTGGAGTACCTTGGCTTACACCAACGATAGCAACTTTTCCAGGAACAACTTCGTCAGAAATAAACAAACCACCAGCGATACCAGTGTTACCAGCAGGTTGGCCAGAAAGGTTGTAATCGTAAACAAGACCAGTAGGAGTTCCACTTGGCAATTGAAGCTGAACAACTAAATCTCCACCTCCAGCAGAGGTTTGGTCGTGAATCCAAAGATATGGGCCACCAGCAGTTACTAAATCAACAGCACCCCCATAAATAGTAGTTCCGTGAGTTGCGTAAGGAATTACAGACAATTCATTTCCATCCATGTCAAAAGAAGCGATATCTGAACTAAAGTTACCAGTCCAGAAGCCTCCATTCCCACCATCAAGTGTTGGGTCAAAAGCAACCATTCTAGCAGTAGCATCAGTAGATGGAGTGATGTTAATTGTATTATCAATAGTTCTGCTTACAGGATCAATTTGGTAAATTTGTGTTGAAGCTGTACCTATATAAATGTTTGTCCCATCCCAGCTCATAGAACGAGTTCCAGACACACCAGGAATTGTGAAAGTTTCTAAATATAAACCAGTGTTATCCAAAACATGGATTAAGTCTGAAGCCCAGGCTGAAACCCAAAATTGGTCGTTAACAAAGCACACTCCAGCGTTACCTTGTGCGCCAATAGCGGTACCAATATCATAGTTAAAAAGAAGGTCAAAAAGCGCATTTGTGTTCTCAGTGTTTGAGTTCCCTTGAACCACAGGTGCTGCTTCAGCATTTTGTGCATAGTTAGAAACACTAGTTCCTAAAGCAAATGCAATTGAAAGAATAAGTAATTTTTTCATCATAAGTAATTTTTAAATTGTTTAGAAAAACCAAATATATCAATTTATTCAATCAAAAAAACAGTTGAAGCTGATTTATCCCTTAATTTTAACACTACCCTATATTTCCCCTTTGGCAGATAATACTTACCGTTTTCGGCCTTTTTGATTTCTAAATCACTGTTCGTCAGTGTCTTTACCCCTTTTTCTGAAATAGCACAATCATAATTCAATACATTAACACCCCTTGACGCCTCCACGCTAAATTGCTGCAACTCCTTTCCTTCTTCGGTTTTGATGGTGATATTTGCATTCCCTGCTTGCGGACTGTAAAACTGAATCTTGGCTTTCGGCTCATTCACTTCACCCCAAGTGCTCCATTTGCTGCCCCAGCGTGGGGAAAAATTTATAGTATCCATTTCTGCAAGTACCACTTCATCCATAGTTTTGGAGTTCAATTTTTGGAGCAGTGAAATATCAGCCACATACAGTGACCTGCCGTGGGTGCCCAAGACCAAATGTTTTGCTTGGGGTTGGATAACCAAATCGTGTACCGCCACATTGGGCAATTCCTTTGAAAAAACTTCCCAACTTTCGCCACGATTGAAGGAGACATAGGCACCGTTATCTGTTCCCAAATACAGCAAATCTTGATTCACTGGGTCTTCTTTTATAACATTCACTGGCGAACCTGGAAGGCTGCTGCTGATGTCTTTCCAAGTAGCGCCAAAGTTATCACTTACATACACATAGGGTTTAAAATCATCCCAACGGTAGCCGTTCAGCGTTATATAAACGCGCTCTTTTTTATGTGAAGAAGCAATCACGCGGCTTACCCATAGATCCTTTGGAAAGGTGTCTGAAATTTTCGTCCAGCTACCGCCCGCATCTTTTGAAACGTACACCAAGCCATCATCGCTGCCGGTGTAGAGCAAGCCAAATTGGAAGGGCGATTCGCTAATGCTGGTAAGTGTTCCGTAGGCTACGTTTCCGGGTTTTCCGCCTTGCGTTAAATCGTCAGAAATGGCCGTCCAATCATCGCCTTGGTTCATGCTTCGCATTAATTTGTTTCCACCTAAATAGAGAATGTCCTGATTGTGCGGACTCAGCAGAATAGGTGTTTGCCAGTTGAAACGGTAGGGACTGTCGCCCAACTCGTGCTTTGGCTGAATGTAAACGGGGGCTCCCCCTTTTCTATTCAACCTATAATAATTGCCAAACTGAAAGCCTGTGTAAACGATGTCGCTATTTCTATTGTCAATCTGCACGTGCATGCCATCGCCGCCCATAAGGAACTCATAGGGGTATTTACCCTCTTGCATCCAGCCGGGGTTTGCTTCATAATTGTTGGGGCCTACCCAGACGCCATTGTCCTGCAGACCGCCGTACACATTATAGCTTTTTTGGAGATCCACATTTACGGAATAGAATTGGCCCACTGCTGGGGCATTGTTCTTTATCCAGGTTTTGCCATCGTCATAACTTATGTTTACGCCGCCGTCGTTGCCATTAATTAAGTGGCCTGACATTTTGGGGTTTATCCATAGGGCGTGATGGTCTACGTGAACATTATCTGCATTGATGCTTTCAAAAGTGTTTCCGCCATCGGCAGATTTTAGGATGGGGACGCCGTACACGTATATTTTATTGGCATTGCTGGGGTCTACGTGTATTTTCCCGAAGTAATAGCCATAGGAATAATACAGATCGTCTAAAAAGCCCTTGTGGGTTTTGTTCCAGGTCTTGCCACCATCGGTGCTTTTGTACACCTCAGCGCCTATTACGGGAGTGTCAAACAAAGCGCTGTTGGCATCCTCCAGATATTTTGCCAGATCTTCAGGTTTTACGGTGCCTACGCGGATCATCTGTTTTACATTTTCGGCCCGGTATTTTTCCTGAAAACCGTTCATTTTGAGGAATTGGTTCAACTTTTTATCGTCTAAGGCCAGAAAGGCATCTAGGTCCATTGTTTTGAAATCGTCTTTGGTGAGAATATCAGTTTCTTCCTTTTTGGGTTCTTCCTTTCTGTGGAATTGGTTGTCAACAATCAAATACACCGTATTGTCATCCACCACGGCGGTGCCCATACGCCCCATTCCCTTGCCTATTGGCAGGCCACTATTCTCGGTGGAAACCTTCACCCAAGTATTACCAGCGTCGGTACTTTTATACACGCCGCTGCCCTCGCCGCTGCCGTCAAAATTCCAAGCTTTGCGATCTTTGTCCCAAGCGGTGGCATACATCGTATTGAAATTTTTGGGATTGGCTGAAATTTCAATAATACCCGTTTCATCATTTATATAAAGAGTTTTGCGCCAGGTTTTTCCGCCATTGGTGGTTTTGAAGACGCCGCGCTCATCGTTTGTTGAATACAAATGCCCTACTGCGCCCACAATCACCTCATCAGGATTGGAAGGGTTTATAAGAATACTGCTAATGTGGTGGCTATCGGTAAGCCCCACGTTTTGCCAGGTTTTGCCTTTGTCGTCACTTTTCAGCAAGCCGACTCCTGCGTATGAGGAACGGCTGGCATTTACCTCGCCTGTGCCTACCCAGATGGTGCCGTTTTGCCAATCTACCGCTACGCAGCCTACGTTTTGGGTAGGGCTATTATCCATAACCGGTGTAAAGGAGGTGCCGTTATTGTTGGTGTGCCATAGCCCACCACTGGCATAGCCTACATAAAATTCGATGGGGTTGTTAGGGTTAACCGCAAAATCTACCACCCGGCCGCTCATAATGGTTGGGCCAATGCTTTTAAAGGGCAGGTTTTTAACAGGGGAAGTCGCTGCCAGTTGTGTTTTTTGAGCGATGCTACTTGACACAGTAGTTGCGGGAGTAGCGGGTTGTTGTGAAAAAGCGACTGCAGCAGCTAGGCAGAGCGCCGAAAAGAAAAGGTTTTTCATGGATTAAATTTTTAAAAGTTGAAGGTACTTAAATGGGTTGGGTTTTACAATAGTTGGTTTAGCGAAGAGGAGTTAGCAAAAAGGAGTTAGCGAATGAGGAGTTCGCTACGAAGTTTGAAAGACGAAGCGACTAAGGATGAGGTACGAGAGACGAGAGACGAGGTTGGAAAACGAGATGGGACTTAGTAGGCTTCAAATGAAAAAAATTATTTATGAATACTTAGTTGGCGGCAGTGATTTCAGGGCGCTTATAAAGCAGTTTTACCTAACGTTTTAAATTTGTAGGAAAAAAACCTTTTCCTGCAATTTAATGGCTTTGCTATGGAGTATCCGTGGATGGGGTGTCGGTTGGCGGTTGTCTCCACCTTCGCCAAGGCTTGTGCCTCCGCTAAAGCTTCTGCGACACGCGAGTGGTGGACGAGTGTTGTCGGTTGTGGGGGCTGCGTCCTCGGGTTAGATTGGATGAATCATGAGGTGTTGTAGGGGTTATCTAGGGAGTATCTAGGAAGTATCTATGGAGTACGGTCGGCATGGTGTCGGCATGCAGTCGGCATGCGGTCGGCTTACAGTTGGCATGGAGTCGGCTTATGGATGGCATAGTGAACTTGTATTTTATAGGAAAAGGTTTTATATTTATCTAAAAACCAACAAGTTCAGCGACGGGAGGATTCACTTACGAAAATAATAAAAAAAACCCAAGAATTTACAAAAATTCTGATGAATTTGGGTTGTGCAGTTTATTTGTCAAGGAATTTAGGATAGCATTACGCCCCCTGTTAAAGTATAAAAACGTTGGAATGCTCCACCAGCGGCTTATGCGGCTATGTTCCCGAATAAAATTACTGGATTCCACTTCGGAAAAGGGTAGCCGGAATATGGGAGGGGGATTGCGGACGCTTAAGGGCAAGATGTTGCTAAGGGAATTTGTCTTTACGCCCAAAGCGGGCATACGACAGCATTTTGGGAATCCGGAAATTGATGAAGCGGATTTCACATTGACCTGGCGGGGATTTGATCCCTCTTCGGCCCGATTTCCGAAGGGTGCTACTGATTTTGAACTATTATATTTGGTGCTAACTTATGATCCAGATGTAAATTTATTTACTACCTATGAAGCCATTCCCATTAGAAGATCAAAACAGGGGAAAGCGGAAATGTTGGTGATGAAGCTTGAGAGAAAAGTCGGTAAAAAAGCAGGGATGCACTGTATTCCCGTAGTTGGACTTCGGTTTTTAGAGATTCTTGGGGAGGAGGAGTATGAGTGTTTAGGGCAGGATGCTGTGGGTATTGAGATTTTGGGGGTTTATTAAGGGGTTGTCGGTTATCCGTTGTCTGTTCTCGGTTCTCGGTTGTGGGTTGTGACGACACGGATGGTGGATTGAACCGTCATTGCGAGCGCAGCGCGGCAATCTTTTGAAGTTGCTTGTTATCATGATTGGACTTTTGAGCCAGTGGCCTCGATACACTTCGACAGGCTCAGGGCAGGCTAGAAACAAAAAAATCAAGGCTTACGAAAGGGTTCCTGAAAATTTCTTTATCTGCGGCGCAAAAATAAAGTCCCCCTAGCCCCCAAAGGGGGAATTTTCGTTCTCCTTGTTGAATGTGCCAAAAGGATTTTTGCTTCTCCCTCCGATATATTCATTTTCTACCCTTTCCTTCGACGAGCTCAGGACAGGCTGCTCAGGGCAGGCTACTTTTCGAAGGCCAAAAAATGGTTCTTTTGATTTTTTATAGTTTAAAGTGAAAAGTTCCAAATCCCAAATCCCTAATCCCTAATCCCTAATCCCTAATCAACAATAAGTTCGATGCCTGCTTTTTCGGCTTTGTATTTTATTTTTTCCATCAACTCGTAATAGCTCCAGTTTCGCAAAACAAATTCTTCTTCCTTTGCTATTTCTATTTTGTCTTCTTGGTTTAATAAGACCAATGTTCCTGCCTGTTGTTTTATGCAGAAGTCTATTAGTTGTCTGCTATATACATGGAGGCGGTTGTGCACATAATTGCGTTCCTTTTCACGGTAGCTTTCTACTGCCTTTAACTTTCTCTTTGTGCCATGTCCGGAACGGGAATAGGTGGCGCCCGCCTGGGCTCTTCTCCGTGCTGCCTGTATGGCGAGCCTTCGGTGGAGAAATTCTTCCCTGCTGCCTATGGTAAGCCTTGTCCTGTGAACTTTTACTACTATAGGAAATTCCAACGAGAGGGAGGCCTCGGCGATTACTTCTGGTCTTAATTGGTGGTTTTCTTTTTCAATTGTAAACACCGCCAGCCAAAAGATCTTGCCATCCTTCAGTTTGAGGTGGGAGGTGCGGATGCTGGTCTCACCTGCAATGGCGCGTTCGAGCAGCTTGCGCTTGTCGGTGAAGTCTTTTCCCAGATAGATACGGAAGGGAATCTTGAACAGCCGAAAGCAAAAGGCTTTCTTTTCTTCGTTATAGTGCAGGCCGTGGATGCACTCATCGGGGGCAAAGGGGAAAGCCATGTCCCTCCTAAAGTTTTTTAGCGAACGCTCGCCCTTCCAGTATGCGGTTTTCTCCTTGTTAAACGAGAGGAGGAGGGAGCGGTTGAGGTTGGAAAGGATGTCGGTTGGGATTTCGCCCTTAAAGCGGTCGGAAACCAAACGGTAGGTAGTGTTGTTCCGGGATTGCTTGAATATGCCCAAGGCATCCTTCTTTTCATCAACCAATTTGTACTGCACTTTCTCCGAGAGGTACAAAAACTCCTGTATCATTTCCTGTATGTAGTGGTGGGAGGCGATGAGGTTGGCCGCACGATAGGCACGGTTTTGCCAACGGTACAACTTTTTAAAGGCTTCCTCTCTTTCTTCCCCTTCCGGAAGGTCTACAATAAGCTGCAGCTTCCGGGTTAATTTCATTATTTGCATAGTCTGTTGTCGGTTATCTGTTATCGGGTGTCTGTTATCGGTTGGACCGTCATTTGCGAACTGAGTGAGGGAATCTCTTGAGGCTACTTATTATTATGACTGGACTTTCGAGTCGGTGGCCTCGATACAAATCCCAATTCGCTCCGCTCCTTGGAATTCACTCGGTCACCTTTGATTTTGCTTTTAATTTTTCTTTCGTTTTTTAATTCATTTAGACACTCCAGTTTTTAAAAGTCGAGTACCCACGCCGTTGTATATGCCGGAGCATTCAGTGAGTGCCGGAGCCTCACCTTGCGGGTCTACAAGAACCCTCTTTTCGGTTATCAGTTATCAGCTATCAGCTGTCTCCACCTTCGCTAAAAGCTTGTGCCTCCGCTATAGCTTCTGCGACACGCGGACGGTGGACGAGTGTTGTCAGCTATCAGTCTATTTGGTTTACCCAATTACAATTCAACACTTAAACAATTCACTAATCACGTCTCACCCTTCACCCTTCACGTCTCACAATTAAACAATCCCTTAAAAAGAGAGTACCCACGCCGTTGTATATGCCGAAGCATTTAGTGAGTGCCATTAGCCTCACCCTGTGGGTTTACAAGAACCCTCTTTTCGGTTATCAGTTATCAGTTGTCAGTTGTCAGCTATCAGTTATCAGTCTATTTGGTTTGCCCAATTACAGTTCAACACTTAAACAATTCAATACTCACGTCTCACCCTTCACGCTTTCACAATTAAACAATTCCACAATTCCACAAATTCACCCATCACCCATCACGCCGATTGCTGCTGATCTTTTTCCTCCAATATTCTGTATGCCGTCATAAATTCCCGATGTACTTCCTTTTCAGTTCGGTTTAGGGTTAGGGCTATGGTGGCGAAGGAGTATTTTTTTTCGCAGCGCAGCTGCAATATTTCTGCCTGTGCGGGGGTCATGGTGCCCTGTAATTTTATCGTGGCGGGCTTTTGTGCACTGTTTGGTGTGCCGCCTTGGTCTATGATGGTCTTGAGGGTGGCAATGGCGCGTTTTATCTTTAGGCTGACATCGGTTATGCTGGTGCCCATGGCTTGGGCGATGGCCTTGTATTGAAAGCCGTATTTTAGGCAGAGCTCTATAAGGTGCCTGCCCTCGGCATCGAGGAGGGGGAGGACGCTTTGTATGCGCTCGAAGTCCTGTTGGTCCTTGGCCTGTGCCTTTTGGGCTTCCATATCTGTACGCGGGTCGTAGCCCGCCATATAGTCTAGGTAGTTGTCAAAGCTTTCGAGGGAGCGGATCTTTCTGTGGAAATCGTTCCTAGGCCGGGTGTAGTAGGAGATGCACTCGCGTTTCATCACGAAAAGGAGGAAGAACAGGATGTGTTGCGGCCCCTCGATGCGGTCGCGGTGTACCCATAGTTTTAAAAAGGTGTCCTGCACGAGGCATTCTATTACAAAATCGTCTCGGAGCAGGTACCTGCCCATGCCAAAGATGCGCCTGCGGTACTGGGCGTAAATGGCAGCTAGGGCTTGGGGACAGCCTTGTTTTAGTTGTTCATAGGTGTTGGGTTTCATAAGAACCTATTTAGATTTGCACTCCCTTTCAATAACATTTTCAATTTTATTTATAAATCTTTTGTAATCCTTTTTAATTTTATCAGCAAAGGATGGGGAGCGCTCTCCTTTGAGGCAATATCTAACATAACGTGGCGATATCTTATACTTTTTAGCAAGCGCCTTTACAAGGGTTGCATTATAAGTTTGCTTCATTTTAGCTATATTTACAGATTAAATAATCTGTTCCCAATTATTGAACAGTTTTTTATACTGAAAATCAAATATATAAACGTTTTGTTTATTGTGCAAATTTTTATACATAAATAGTTTATTGTTATGGATAAAGCCATAATGTTGGATAGGATTAAGGACTATTACAGTTTTAAAACTGATGTGGGCTTTGCCAAGTTTTTAGGTATTACACCCCAAGTATTGTCCAATTGGAAAGGCAGAAATTCTTTTGATGCCGAGCTTTTATATAATAAATGCCCAGCATTAAATCCCTCTTGGCTTTTATGCGGAAAGGAACCTATGATCACTGATGAAATGCAGCAGCTTCAGGTAAACGAAGCAAAAAGCCCCTACATCCTCCGTAAGAAATTGACTTATCTTGAAGATGAGCTAAAGGCACTTACCGAAGCCGATAAAATAATGAGCGAATCCGGCAGCCAAATCAAGAAGGCCATTAAGCTTCTAACCGATCAATTTCAGCTAACTGAAAAGGAACTTAAGAATGTGCTGAAGGAGAAAAAGTAAAACCTATTAACAATTGATACTAGGGTAAACTTCATTGTGGCGCTCCTTTCAAAAATGAGCAATCATATTAAAGCATTTGCCCACAACCCATCAACCCTTCACCCATTCACCACCTAGTCAACAGCTTAAAAACAATTGCTAATTGCTAATTATTAACTGATTTTTACTATATTTGATATTCTCCCCTATTAAAAAAGCTCAGTGACAGCATTTTTCTTAATTGAGTTATTTTAAAATGATTTATAGTTTCATACGGATTTTTCTATAAAATGGAGGAATGCAAAAAATCACCCTAAGTACTATAGCGCATAAGGGTAAAATAGCCTACCGACTTCACTTTGCCTATAATGATGCTTTAAAGGAAGTAATAAAATCCCTTCCCTATATACACTGGAGCGCTACCCACAAATGCTTTTATGCCTTTTATGACACTATACCTTTTAAGGCACTTTATAAACAGTTGCGGGACCTAAACCTGTTTGTAGATTATAGCCAGCTACAAAAAACCCGTGGCGTTACCACCTATGTTAAAACACCCAGCCCTTTAAAGCTACCACAGCTAGCCGAAAGCACACAAAGGGATTTGTCACGTTTTGTTAGGTGGATGCAGGAAAAAAGGCTGGCCGTAAGTACCGTAAATACCTATCACGCTGTTACCGCCCTTTTCCTTCAGTATCTTCAGCTAAAGCAGGTTGCGAACCCAGACGCATTATGGATCCAACGCTTTAACCACGACTATATACTAAAGGGCGGGCACAGCGTTTCTTACCAAAACCAATGCATCAACGGCATAAAAAAATACTTCGCCTTTAAAAACCTGGAGGTAGAAAACATGAAGATTGAGCGCCCCCGAAAAGAGAAAAGGCTCCCTGTGGTGCTTAGCAAAGAAGAAATAAAAAGCATTTTTGAAGCCACCCACAATTTAAAACACCGGACGCTGCTATCGCTTATCTATTCGGCGGGTCTTCGCATTGGTGAAGCTCTTGCGCTACGACCTCAAAATATAGACCGCCACCGGATGCTAATACACATAAAAATGGCCAAAGGAAAAAAAGACCGCTACACCCTACTTTCCCCGAACATACTGCAATTACTGGAAACATATTACCGGATTTATAAACCAAAAAATTATCTATTTGAGGGGCAAGACGGCGGGGCATACACCTCTAGCAGTGCACAGCAAGTATTAAAAAAAGCAATGCGAAAGGCTGGCATTTTCAAACAGGGCATTACACTACACAGCCTAAGGCATAGCTTTGCCACCCATTTGCTTGAAAGTGGGACAGACATTCGGTACATACAATCCCTTTTGGGGCACAACAGCCCCAATACCACCATGATATACACCCATGTGAGTGAAAAAAGCTTGAAAAACATAAAAAATCCCTTTGACGATCTATAAAAAAAAAGTAGGTTTGGTAAATCCCTATAAAAAGCGTCACTATGCTGTTTTTACTAAACACAACAAATTTGATAAAACTTGGGCATAGCCATACAGAATGACGGGATAAACCCAATAAAGTTGGGAGTATAAACAAGTTACCTTGCATTTGAACTCACATAAATCTACAGAAGTTGAATAATAGAATTGAAATACCATTAAGTAAAAAGAAAATAGCAATGCTTTTATTAGGTTCAATTGCATTTGTTGTCGGCGGAATTTGGATTGCGACCAATCCCGAAAGGTTTATTCCTAACATTTTCAGAATAACTGACCCAGAAATTATCAGAATTGGAGGAATTGCTGGAATATTGTTTTTTAGTACAACAGGAATTTATGGAATTAAAAAACTATTTGACAAAAAAATTGGACTCATTGTTGACTCGGACGGAATAACTGACAACTCAAATGCGTCAAGCATCGGACTTATCGAATGGAACGACATTTCTGAAATCAGAACAAAACAAATAATGTCGACAAAATTCTTGCTGATTGACATTGTAAACCCTGAAAAATATATCGGAAAAGCTAAAAACGGACTACAAGCCAAACTTATGAAAGCAAATATGAATATGTACGAAACACCTCTTTCGATTACATCCAATACGCTGAAATATGACTTTGGAGAACTTGAAAAACTAATACAAACTGAATTTAAACGGAATAAAAACGCAAGGTAACAACGGCTATAGTTCATTGCTTCTGACTTTCCTCGCGGAAAGTCCTCGCAAATTTGCTATCTTCGGTTTACGGCGGAAAATCCTTGCGGATTTTCACGCAACGAAACCATAGCCAAACCGTTGTAGGTAATGCAAAAAGCCGGCCCGCATTAGGCACATTTGGTTTTTTGCCGACACCCAAAGCCAACGCTGAAAAACCAAAAGAGCCTAATTTTGCCACCGCACGGACGGACAAGACAATAAATGAAAACAGAACTCGAAATAAAAGACAAAACCAGACAGACCGAAGGACTAAAAATTGCTCCGTTCAGACAACACATCAGAAAAACATCTCCACACAAACACAACAGCTATTTTGAAATTATCTACCTGACTAAAGGAAAAGGTTCACACACCATTGACACCAAAGAATATGAAATAAAACCGCCTGTAATCTTCACTATCCGGAAAGAGCAAGTTCATTTTTGGGACATTAAAACAGAACCCGAAGGCTTTGTGCTTATAATCAAAAAATCCTTTATCGACAACTGTTTGGACAAAGATATCAAACGTCTTATTTCAGAATTGAGCGCACAAACTTGTCTTTTCCCCAAAGACAATACTGCAATAGATATTTTCAAGATTTTACTAAACGAATATCAAGCAAAGAAAAAACCAAATCGACCGATAATAGACGGACTGTTAAAGGCACTTTTGGCAAAACTTCTTGAATCGGCAACACCAAAGACTTCTAAAAACGGCAACAGCACAATCTTTCAAAAGTTCATTGACCTTTTGAGCAAAGAAAATGAACTCACAAACAAGGTAAACCATTATGCCAAATTGTTGAACACCACTCCGCAAAACCTAAATGCCATTTGCAGAAAAGAAACAGGACTATCTTCTGCCGAGATACTTTCAGAACACATCATCAATGAAGCAAAAAGACTTTTGCTTTACACAGACATTACCGTAAGCGAGATTGCTCACAGACTTGATTTCAAAGACAATTCCCATTTTTCAAAATACTTCAAACGACACGTTGACCAAACTCCAGTGGGCTTTAGAAGCAACAACAACTAAATACCACTCTTTTTTCAAATAGACCATACTATTGGTTAAGTGTTGTATAATTTTACGACATTAAAAACCACGAAATATGAAATGGTCAATATCAATTATCGCTTTGCTTTTGCTTTGGTCTTGTGGAAAAAATCAAGAGCAAAATGCACAAGGCAAATGGATAAAAGGAACGGAACAGGAAAAATTAGAAACCATTGAAAACCAATTCAGGGGTTTTGATATGGCAATGGTAGAAACAGGCTACCGTTATCAGGAACTGTATTGGGCAGGACAAGACGAAAATTGGGAATATGCCGACTATCAAATTGAAAAAATCCGAAAAGCAATTGAGAACGGATTAGAACGAAGACCCAAACGTGCAAAATCTGCAGAACATTTCTTAACCGTAGCACTTCCAGAAATGGAAAAAGCACTTGAAAAAAGAGATACGGTTGTGTTCAACAAAAATTTCCGAATACTGACAAACAGCTGTATCAGTTGCCACGCAATGGAAAAAGTACCGCACTTTACAGTAAAGAAACCACTTTACAGACAATCACCAATTCGCAAATAAGTATGTTTCAAAAAATAATTAATTCAGACCATTCAAAAACCACCATCATTATTCGCTTAATGGTCGGTGCGGTTTTTCTTTCCGAAGGCATTCAAAAGTTCTTATTTCCTGCTATTCGTGGTGCAGGGCGATTTGAAAAAATCGGACTTCCATCACCTGAATTTCTCGGTGCTTTTGTCGGCACGTTTGAAATTGTTTGTGGCGCATTGATTTTACTTGGCTTGCTGACAAGATTGGCAAGTATTCCAACACTCGTAATTATGTTGGTCGCCATTGCTACTACAAAATCAGAAGTTTTAGCCAATGATGGATTTTGGGCAATGATGCACGGCAGCCGAACTGATTGGGCAATGCTTTTGGGAAGTCTGTTTTTGATAATTAAAGGTGGTGGGAAATGGTCAGTTGACTCGATATTTCAAAAAAATAATTAAGAATGAAGAACGAACTAAAACGAGAACTAAAAACACCAGGAGCCATTTTAATGGGCTTGGGTTCAATAGTAGGGACAGGCATTTTTGTAAGTATAGCCATTGCTACCCAGATAGCAGGTAGTGGCATTATTATCGCAGTGGTAATCGCTGCTGTACTTGCAGCTTTCAATGGTTTAAGCAGTGCCCAACTTGCTGCTGCACATTCGGTGAGTGGAGGCACATATGAGTATGGAAACCGCTTTCTAAACTCTTATTTTGGATTTGCTGCCGGATGGATGTTCTTGATAGCAAAGTCAGCGTCTGCTGCAACGGCAGTATTAGGTTGTATAGGCTACCTGTTTTATGCTTTTGGTGTAAACGCTGACAATGTGGGCATTGTAGGAGCCGGACTTTTGTTACTTTTTGTGATGACATTACTTGTTTCCGGTGGTATTAGGCGAAGCAATCAGGCCAATATAATAATTGTTTCTGCAACCTTATTAGGTCTTACTGCACTCGTAATTGTCAGTTTCTTTGTTAAGGGCTTTCCTGTTCAACCAATTGTTGACTCTGTAAAAGACACCTCTATTACATCAATTCTCTATGGGTCAGCCCTTATGTTTGTGGCATATACCGGATATGGGCGAATTGCAACACTCGGGGAAGAGGTATCCGAGCCACGTAGTACAATTCCCAAAGCCATTATTCTAGCAATGGTAATTATTGTAATACTCTACCTTGCCGTTTCACTTACAGCGATAAATGTAATGGGAGCGGAAGCATTTGGTTTAAGCGTTGAGGGAAAAGCAGCGCCCCTGATGCTAGTTGCTCAGTCACTTTCCGTACCTGTTATTGGCCCTGTAATCACTATTGCTGCCATTACTGCTATGTTAGGTGTAGTGCTTAATTTACTGCTTGGTTTGTCGCGTGTAATTCTAAGTATGGCACGGAGAAAAGACCTGCCCACTAAATTGTCCAAAATAAATCATAAGACTCAAAGTCCGGCTATTGCTGTTTGGGTGACAGGAGGAATAATAGGAGTATTAGTGTTAAGCGGAGATGTGGTTTTTACTTGGTCATTCAGTGCGTTTACGGTATTAATTTATTACGCTATTACTAATCTTGCAGCTCTGAGAATGCCTGCGGACTTACGCTTATATCCTCGTTGGATTCCGGCTTTTGGGTTATTTGGATGCCTGTTTCTCGCCTTTTGGATTGAACCCACTTTTTGGATAGGTGGTCTTGCATTACTAGGTGTTGGTTTGATTTGGCATTCAATCGCTTTAAAGTTGAAATCCCGAAGCAAAGATTAATTTAACCGTCTAAAGTCTAACTACTTCAATTAACATTAGTAGGAAAGCCAACGCTCGACAGCCACACACATTGCCAAGCCGCTCGAAATCAGCCGCACAATCCCAAGCTTGTCAATAAGTGTGTCTGCCCCAACGCACGGACGAAAAAGAAAGCACTACCTACAACATTGGTAACCGTTGCACAACCCCTTAATTTTTTTAGACCTGAACCAATATAAGCGGTTTTAAGCGGCCTTGCTTTTTTGGTCAGGCTTGAGTAGGAACCAGATTTGGTCCTCTTAAAAAATGCCATGCTGCATTCTGGAGCACTGTTTTTGGCAAAAAACACAGAACAAGGCTTTCCGCCCCGCTCTTTGCGCGTTTTGGGATAAACTTGAGGTATTTCTTGAGGTTGTAGGCCATCGCCGAGAGATGCATGCATTTGTTGGCCTGTTTAATGCCAATGGTATTGACCTTGCGAAGCCCCATAAACTCCTTGAGGGTTCCAAAGATAGGCTCCACGGTGCTTTGCCGTTTGCTTTTTAGATACCGACCAGTGGGGCTTTTTATTCTCGCTATGTTGCGCTCGTATTCTTCCCGGTAAGCAGTGATATTGATCCGCTTTTCGTGGCTCTTGCCTATACAGCTTTCTTTGATGGGACATCCCTTGCAATCACTTCGTTTTGTAAAATANTCATATTCTTCCCGGTAAGCAGTGATATTGATCCGCTTTTCGTGGCTTTTACCTATACAGCTTTCTTTGATGGGACATCCCTTGCAATCACTTCGTTTTGTAAAATAATTATCCTTTAATGTGCCTTTTTCAAGTTTCTGCTTGCGGAAGGTTACTTTCTTTCCCTGTGGGCACAGCCAGTAGTTACCTTCTTTTATATATTTAAAGTCTTCGGGGCCGCCTTTGTAAGTTCCGTGGGGCGGAATGTAGCTTTTAATGCCCCTGGCTTCCAGATAGGCATAGTTCTCCCCACTGCTGTAGCCGGTGTCTGCCAAGAGGTGCTCCCAAATCATTCCCTCCTTTCTCAACCGCCTGTTAAGTCTTGCCACGGTGTCCTGCAAATACTGGTGGTCCTTCTTGTCGGCGTGGTAAGCCTGCACATCGGTAATCACGTGGCCCCCGGTATCTACGCTTATGTTGCACAGGTAGTTGAGCTTTCTTGCCTTCCCGGGCTTGACACTTATCCTGGAATCGGGATCGGTAGGACTATAATGGGTTTTGTTGCTGGTGTAACGGCTGCCTTTGTTCTTGGCTCCCGGGCGCATATCCTGGTCTTCGCTCCATCTTTTGTTACGGCTCTTGATCTCCTGTAATTCTTTTTTACTGGCCGTTATTTCTTGTTGTTCTTTAGGCGCTTTATTCTCTTT